>CAYUBT010000070.1:0-13008 GCA_964443055.1 uncultured Rubellimicrobium sp. | reverse complement strand
GCCACCGGAGAGGCAGCGCGAATCCGAGCCGCGCTCTACGACGACGAGGCGGTCGAGGCGCAGCCCGAAGGCGACAGCGTGCAGATCAGGCTTGCCGCACATGTGATGAACGCAACGATCATGGTCATGTCCCTGCCGATCGGCGCAAGCGTAATGACCTATTCGCTGTTGCGCGGCGGCAATCTGCGGTCGAGCGCACGGGTCATGGCGCTGCTGGGCATCGCCATCGGCGTGACGCAGATAATATTCGGTGTCCCGGTGCCCGGACTGATGCTCTAGCGGCCGCGTGACCGCAAGGATCATGGCAGATTTGTGGCGGGCCCCCGGGCCCGCCACGATATTTCCCCTCTCTTTCCAGCGTCTTGTCTGTTTCAACGCTATGTTTTCGAAACAGAGCCTATAACAGGAAAGCAAAATGCTCCGTCGTTGTGTGACCGATCCCGTCGTCATCCCGTTCCCCGCAAGAACCCCGCCGGCCCGGCGCATCGGTGCCCGTCTCGAGATCCGCACGCGGGCCGAGCGGCTCGAGATCATCCTGCTCGATGCCGCCACACCGCAGCGGGTAACCGATCCCCAGGCAGCGCTGCACCACATCCTCGCCTCCGTCCTCGGATAGAGGCGGCGGGGCGGGCCGCCCCGGCCTTGCCCCGCCACAAGCGCAGCCCTAGAAGGCGGGCATTCCCTGCCGAGGCTGCCCATGATCCCCCGCTATTCCCGCCCGCAGATGGTCGCCATCTGGTCGCCCGAAACCCGGTTTCGCATCTGGTTCGAGATCGAGGCCCATGCCTGCGACGCACAGGCGGCCCTCGGCGTGATCCCCCGGGAGAATGCGCAAGCGGTCTGGCGCGCGAAGGATGCGACCTTCGACGTGGCCCGCATCGACGAGATCGAAGCGGTCACGAAACATGACGTCATCGCCTTCCTCACCCATCTGGCTGAAATCGTGGGCGCGGATGAGGCGCGTTTCGTCCATCAGGGCATGACGTCCTCGGACGTGCTCGACACCGCCTTCAACATCCAGCTTGTCCGGGCATCCGACCTGTTGCTGGAGGGGCTCGACCGCGTGCTGGCCGCGCTGAAGGCCCGTGCCTTCGAGCACAAGGACACGATCCGCATCGGCCGCAGCCACGGCATCCACGCCGAACCCGTGACGATGGGCCTGACCTTCGCCCGTTTCCATGCCGAGATGGCCCGTGCGCGCAGGCGCCTGCTGGCCGCGCGCGAGGAAATCCGCACCGGGGCGGTTTCCGGTGCGGTTGGCACGTTCGCCAATATCGACCCGGCAGTCGAGGAACATGTCTGCGCGCAGATGGGCCTGCTCCCCGAACCCGTCTCGACCCAGGTGATCCCGCGCGACCGCCACGCGATGTTCTTCGCCACTTTGGGGGTGATCGCATCCTCCATCGAGAATATCGCGGTCGAGATCCGCCACATGCAGCGCACCGAGGTGCTCGAAGCCGAGGAATGGTTCTCGCCGGGCCAGAAGGGCTCTTCGGCCATGCCGCACAAGCGCAACCCGGTGCTGAGCGAAAATCTCACCGGCCTTGCCCGGATCGTGCGCATGGCGGTGATCCCGGCGATGGAGAATGTCGCGCTCTGGCATGAGCGCGACATCAGCCATTCGAGCGTCGAGCGCATGATCGCCCCCGACACGACGGTGACGCTCGATTTCGCCCTGCACCGGCTGGCGGGGCTGGTGGAAAAGCTGGTGATCTATCCCGAAAACATGAAGCGCAATCTCGACCGCCTCGGCGGGCTGGTGATGTCGCAGCGCGTGCTGCTGGCGCTCACCCAGGCAGGCGTGTCGCGCGAGAACGCCTATGCCATGGTCCAGCGCAACGCGATGAAGGTCTGGGAAGAGGGCAAGGATTTCCGCACCGAACTGCTGGCCGATGCCGAGGTGACGGCAGCGCTGTCGCCGCAGGAGATCGAGGAGAAATTCGATCTGTCCTATCACACGAAACACGTGGACACGATCTTCGCCCGGGTCTTCGGCGAGGATCAGGACGCCTGAGAGGCGACCGGCGACACTCCCCGTCATTTCGGGCGCATGGGCAACGCAACCCGGCTCCCCGGCGGGCAGACCGCTACACCGGCCGCGCCTCCCCGCAATGACGGGGTCTCATGCGGCCAGCGCCTCGAGCGTCGCGCCCGGAAAACGCATGATCATGGCCTCGACCTCGCCCCGCGTCTGCAGCACGCAGGCGGCGGTGGACAGGGCGTCGGCGAGGGCGGCGCTGTCCGCACTGACCGAAACCGAGGACCAGCGGGCGGGCACTGGCGCACCCGTGCGCGGGTCGAGGATATGGCCGAGGCGTCCCGCCTGGTCGAAGGTCGTCCCCAAAGGCGCAGATGTAGCGAGCGCCCGGTCAGCAAGGCTGATCCGGGGGCCCGATTCCAGCGTCACCGGCCAGCCGCCGCCCGCAGGCTGGCCGCCCAGGGCGCGCAGCTCGCCCGTGTCGATGAAGATGTCGGTCAGCCCCTCACCCGCCAGCATCGCCGCCACGCGGTCGGCGATATGGCCCTGCGCCACGCCGTTCAGCGTCAACGCCATGCCGGGGGCAAGCACGATGCGGGCGGGGTCGAGCGTCACCCCCTTCCAGCCGCGCGGGACGGCGGCAATGGAAGCGGCGGCAGGTTCGCCCCCCCCGGTCACCGCCTCGGCCCAAAGCGCCCAGAGCGGCTGCACGGTCGGATCGAACGCCCCGCCGCTTGCCGCATGCACCGCGCCCGCGGTGGCGAGACAGTCGAGCAGTTCGAACGGTGGCGCATCAAGCGCCCCCTCGCGGTTCAGGCGCATAATCGCGCTGTCCTCGCGATAAAGGCTGAAGATCACGTCGAGTCGCTCGATTTCTGCCCTGACGCGGGCGGCGATGGCGGCCGCGTCGGGATGGTCGAGCCGGATCGAGGCCCGCGCGCCCAGTGCATGTCCCGTCCAGACCGGACCGGGAACCGCAGCCCGCGCCGCCAGCGGCAGGGTCGCGGCCGCGGCGGAAATGGTGATGAAACGGCGGCGGGTGAGACTCATGACGCCTCCTCCTCGATGGATTGTGACAGGGCGCGCAGGCGGGATTCGAAATCGGCCTCGTCGACCTCGTCCAGGGCGATGACCGGCGCGAGCACCATGTCGTCGGGGATGTCGGCCAGCCGCAGGACGGTGCCGCCCTCTGCATCGGCCAGCGCCCGCGCATCCGCCTCGGCTCCGAAGGGAATCGTCTCGGGCAGGCCCATGCCGCCTTCGCGCCCGGTGCCCACGACATAGAAGGCATCCTCGGCCACGATCCAGTTGCCGTCGCCCGGAACATCCCAGGTCGCGCCCGCATGGCCCATGTCATTGACGAAGATCGCCGTGATCGGAGCCATCTGTTCGGGCGCGCGGGCATAGGCGAATGCGTCGCGCACCTGGCTGAAGAACAGTGGCGCGGGCATGCCTTCGAGATGCACCTGGGCCTTGGGGCCGGGATGGTCGAGCAGATTCATCTGGCAGTAATGGCCCAGCGTCTCGAGCGTCATCTCGACCGGGGCGGCGCGCTGGACCGCCTTTTCCTTGCAGGCGGCGAGCGGCAGTGTCAGCGCGGCGGCGATGAAGAGCGTGGTCAGGGGGCGGATCACGGCGTCACCCTTCTCAATGCAGCCCAGGCGAGGGCCAATGTGATTACCGGCCATATGAGGACGGAGGTCGCCGATTTCCACAGCTCGATCGAGGCGGCGGCGGCGCCCATGCCGCTGGCCGCACCGACCGCGCCGGAGGCGGCGAGGTTGAAGAGACGGAAGGCGTCGGCCGGATTGGCCAGAAGCGCCACAGGCAGGACATGGGTGGTCAGCACCCCGCCGCCATCGGCCACGACCATGGCAAGAAGGCCGAGGTCATAGAGGACGACGAACAGCAGCCACAGGCCGATTGCGAGCCCCGCCGCGCCCGAGGGCCTGCGCGAAAGTGCAGACAGGGCATAGGCCGCGCCGAGGAAGGTGGCGCCCAGCAGGATCGACGACCAGCCCAGCCGCACCAGAGCCGGGATGCCCTCCCCGGCGCGCGCGTCGGTCAGGACCGCGGCCAGACCGGCCGCACCGTAGCCCAGCACCACCGCCAGCGACAGGATCACCAGATGGGCGAGAAACTTGCCCATCAGGATCTGCAGCCGCGAGAGGGGATAGGTGAGCAGAAGCGGCAGGGTGCCGCGCTCGACCTCGCCGGCCACGGCGTCGAAGCCGATCAGAAGCGCCAGCAGCGGGACGAGATAGATCGCCAGCGAGGTGAGCGAGGCCACGATGACCGAGAGCCGGTCAACCCCCACATCGCCCGTGGGCGCAGCCCCGGCCGCCGCCAGCACCAGCGAGAAGACGACCATCAGGAGAACCGCGATCACGACCCAGCGGTTGCGCAGGGCGATGCGGAATTCGGCCCCGGCGGTGGCAAACACGGCCTTCATTGCCCGTCCCTCCGGCTGAAATGCGAATAGATGTCCTCGAGGCTTGGCGGGATCACATCGAGATCGGCCACGGCCTCGCCAAGGCCGGCGATGCGGGCTAGAAGTGCAAGCTTGTCCTCCTGCGTCGAATGCAGTCGCAGGATACCGTCCGTGCCGGTGGCCGCACCCGGAAGCGCCCCGGCCAGCGCCGCGCCCTGCCCTTCGGCCGGCGTGACGAGGAACTGGACCGGCAATGCGGCCTCGTGGCGCAATTCCGGCAGCGTTCCCTGCGTCATCAGCCGCCCCTGCGAGAGGATCACGATGCGATCGGTCCGCGCCTCGACCTCGGTCAGCGCATGGGACGACAGCAGCACCGAAGAGCCTTCGGCGGCGAATCCGTCGAGAAGCGCGTAGAAATCCCGCCGCGAGACGGGATCGAGGCCCGAGGTGGGTTCATCCAGCACCAGCAGGCGCGGGCGGCCGATCAGGGCCTGGGCCAGTCCGACCCTTTGGCGCATCCCCTTGGAATAGGTGCCGATCCTTCGGGCCGCGGCGTCATGCAGGCCCACGCGGGCCAGCAGGTCGCGCGCCTGCGACGGGGATTCTCCGCGCAGCGACAGGAAATAGCGGATCTGTTCCTCACCCGTCAGCGCCGGGTGAAAGGCTGCGTTTTCCGGCAGATAGGCCACCTGCGCACGGGCCGCAGCCGAGCCGGGAGCCGCGCCGCAGACGACAATCTCGCCCTCGGTGGGCGGAATCAGGCCGAGGATGATCTTCATCATCGTCGACTTGCCCGCGCCGTTGTGGCCCAGAAGCGCCACGCGCTGCCCCGCCCCGACCGAAAGCGAGACCTGCGACAGGGCCTCGACCGTGCCGAAACGCTTAGTCAGCCATGAGATCGTCAATGTCTCGTTCATTCGGTCTTCCTTGGTCCCAGCGTCCCGCAACCTCGGCCTCGATGGCCGCGATCGCGGGGGGGACGGATATCGTGGGGGCCTGCATGAGCGGATAGGAATCGCGCACGCCGCCGGGAAGGGTGGCAGGAAAATCGCGCTGGCTCCAGCG
This sequence comes from uncultured Rubellimicrobium sp., assembly GCA_964443055.1. Classification (GTDB taxonomy): domain Bacteria; phylum Pseudomonadota; class Alphaproteobacteria; order Rhodobacterales; family Rhodobacteraceae; genus JADYZU01. Next base: position 7,534 of record CAYUBT010000070.1, on the reverse strand, counting down.
GATGAGCTGAACTGCGGGAGAGCCGACCAGGAGCGCGGCGGCGGGCTGCGACCAGAGGATCTGGTCCATCAGGTCGTTCGGCCGGTAGATACCGTCGCCGATCCCGTCACCGTTGAGGTCGAAGGCCGCATTGTCGGACCAGTAATTGCCGCGCCCCTCGTGGCTCCACTCCAGATGGCGGGTGCCGACATATTTCACCTGTTCGCGGTTGCCCAGAAACGCATTGCCAGTCAGCACGTTGCGTTCCGAACCTGCGGTGAAATGGATGCCGATGTCGCAGCCCTCGAAGCGGTTGTTCCAGATGAGGTTGAGGCTCGCATTGTAGATGAACAGGCATTTCGTCGGGCCGCCGCGCACGAGATTGCCGCTCACATCCGCGTTGTTGGCGTAGTTCAGCGCCAGCCCGTGGTCGCGGTCGCCGAGGCTGAGATTGTCCTGCACGATGGCGCGGTTGGAGTTCATGATCGCGAAACCGAGATGGTTGCCGATCGAGATGTTGCCCGTGACCTCGGTATTGCGGGTATACATGAAATGCACCGCAAAACGCAGGTCGCGGAACGTGTTGTTGCGATAGATGCTGTCGCGCGAGGCATTCGAGAAGATGCCGTCGCGACCGAAGCGGATGGTATTACCGTCCACCAGCGTGCCGGGACTGTTCCAGATATAGATCCCGTTGCCGCGTTCGTTCATGTGCAGGACTTCGGTGCCGGTGATCTCGTTGTTGATGACGCGCGCGTCTTGGCCGCCATGCACATCTATCCCGTGCATGTTCTCGAACACGAGCAACCCCTCGATCAGGGCGCGGTCGGCATCGCGCAGGATCTTCACGCCGGCGTCGAGGTCCTGGTTGCGGTGGCCCGAGCCGGTGACCGTGAATCCCGAGAGCGTCACATCCTCGGCGTCGATGGTGATGACGGTGCCCTGCCCCATCCCGTCCACCCCCGCCTCGCGCGAGCCGGTGATCGTGAGCGGGCGGTCGATGATGATCGCGCCCTCGTGGACCCCGTCCTCGAGGCGCAGCACATCGCCGGGGGAGGCCCCGGCGATGGCATCGGCAAGGCAGCCCTCGCAGGGCGCGACCCACCGCTCTTCCGCGAAGGCGGGAACAGCGGTCAGAAGCGCGAGGGCGAGGGCTGCACGGATCATGGTCAGGCGTCCTTCGGCCGGACCAGCATCCGCCCGCGCATCTCCATGTGGAGCGCGTGGCAGAACCACTGGCAATAGTACCAGTAGACGCCCGGGTTGGCCGCGACGAAGGTGACCGAGGCGGTCTGCTGCGGCCCGACTTCCATTGCTACGCCGTGGTTGTTCAGCGTGAAGCCATGGGTCAGGTCGTCGATCATGTCGAGGTTGGTGACGATGACCGTGACTTCGTCGCCCTCATTCACCTCGAAGCTGGTGAGCGAGAAGTTGGGTGCCTCGCTGGACATGTAGACGCGGACCTTGGTCGGATCATCCGGATCGCGGATGATGTCCTCGCACCAGTCGTCGATGTCGATCCCGTCGGCTTCGGCCTGTGCCCTCGTCTCGGCCCACATCTCGTCGTCGCGGTCCCAGACCGACTTGATGATCGGGGCCATGATTGCCGGATCGACCGAGATCGCGTCATGCGGTTCGGCGAAGGTCGGGCCGTCATGGACCAGAACCATCCGGTCGCCCGAGATGTCGATGAGCTGGTCGTTCTCTGCCTTGAGCGGACCCACGTTAAGGAAGCGGTCCTTCGAGAACTTGCACAGACACACGAGCCAGTCGTTCTTGGCATCGAGCGTCTCGCCCATCGTGGTCTTGAGGTGACCGGGCTGGTAGTGAACGTCGATCTTGTCCTTGATCGGGTCCACATCCTCGCCGGCATAGGCGCGGATCGCCTCCTCGATGTTCCACTTCACGACCTGGCTGTCGAGGAACAGCGAAGTATAGGCATTGCCGCGGCCGTCAAAGGCGGTGTGGAGCGGACCAAGGCCCAGTTCGGGCTCGGCTACCACGCAGGAACGCAGATCGACCTCGTCCTCGGGCTGCTCGAAGAGCGCGTCGAACTTCGTCACGTCAAGGACGGTGACGGTGGGCGACAGCTTCCCGGCGATGCACAGGTGCTTCTTGTCCGGGGCCATGTTGCAGCCATGCGGGTTGTTCGCGATGGGCACATAGCGGGTGAAGTTGCTCTTCGCCTCCTTGCGGCCATCGACGATCTTGCAGCCGTTGACCTCCTCGTATTCGCCCGCTTCGATCGCACGTTCGATCTCGGCGATGTTGAAGATGACGACATGGTCCATCTCGAATTCGGTCATGTCCTCGAGGGTCATGCCCATTTCCGAGTTGTAGGAGGTCGAGAAGGCCCATTTGCCTTCGTAGTCGGCATCGGTGTTGTCGAGGTTGCCCGAGACGAGCACCTGCCAGGCCACTTCCATCTCGTCAGCGTCCACCGCCGTGAACACGTTCACATAGGTCGAGACGTCATCCATCGTGGTGCCGTCGTTGACGAGCGGTGCCTCGTCCTCGCCATTGGCGAAGATGTAGTTGGTGCGGGGCCATTTCTGCGGCCGCATCCCGTGGATCGCCTTGGCGTTCGGGATCTCGAGGATCGAGTCGCATTTCATCACGTCACAACGGACACGGGCCACACGGGTGTTGGCCTTGTCCTGCATGAACAGGTAGCGCCCGTCATATCTGCCCTCGGTGTAGGACATGTGGACGTGGTGCAGGTCTCCCTGATCGTGGCGTTTTTTTCCGTTGGCCTCGAGCAGCTTCTTCGTCTGCGGGGTCGTGGTGCGGTCAAGAATGCGGATCGACTCGTTCGTCTGGCCCCAGCCGGTGGCCGAGCAGCGGTTGAAGACCGGCACACGCAGGAGTTCACGCATCGAGGGGATGCCGAGGATGCGCATCTCGCCCGTCTGGCCCGAGGACCAGAAGCCGTAATAGTCGTCAAGCTGACCGGGGGGGATGTTGATCTCGCCGGCAGGCTGCGCCGCGGCGGGGGCACCCGTGGCGATGGCGGCGGCCGCACCGGCACCGACAGCAGCCGGGCCGAGGGCGAGTCGGCCCCCGACCACACCTGCAACGGCCGCACCGCCGGCTGTAGCGCCCAGCAGGGCGCGGCGGCTGAGGCCTTTTCTGTTTTCCGTATCCATTAACCGTCTCCTTTTCTCAAACGGTGCTTACACGGGAAGCGTTGGGGTGGCCGACTGGCGGCTGTCCCAGTATGGGCGGCGCACCGGCGGCCGAAGCCTTGGCGCGACGCTTCATCTTCTTGATGACGACGGGGCAGCGATCCTCGGACTGGTAGAGCACCTGGCAGTGCAGGCAGTTCACGCATTCGTTCGGATCGATCTCGCCCGTCGGATGGATCGCCTGCACCGGGCATTCGATGGCGCAGGTCTGACAGGGGTTGCCGCATTCGTGGTAGCGCTTGAGCCAGTCGAACATGCGAATCCGCGCGGGGATCGCGAGACCGGCACCTAGCGGGCACAGATAGCGGCAGTAGAAGCGCTCGACAAAGAGCCCGGCCATCAGCAGCGCCACGACATAGGCCACGAAGGGCCAGGCGCGCATGAAGTTGAGGATGATCGCGGTCTTGAACGGCTCGACCTCGGCCATCCTCTCGGCCTGTTCGAGACTGACCAGCGAAACGCCGAACAGCCCCAGGAAGATCATGTATTTCACCGGCCAGAGCCGCTCGTGCAGGCCCCAGGGCAGCGTCCATTGCGGCACCCGCAGCTTGCGCGCGATCTGGTTGGTCAGTTCCTGCAGTGCTCCGAACGGACAGAGCCATCCGCAATAGGCCCCCCGGCCCCAGAAGATCAGCGCGGCGGCCACGGCGAACCACAGGATGAAGGTCAGCGGGTCGAGCAGGAAGGCCTGCCACGAGAAGCCGGTGATGAACGAATTGAACAGCGCAAGGATATTCACCACCGAAAGCTGCGCGTTGAAATACCAGCCCAGCACCACCAGCGTGACGGTCAGATACGCCATGCGGAAGATGTAGAATTTCTTCTCGTTTCGGGTGGCGACTCTCTGGAAGAAGAACACCCCCGTCAGCACCGTCAGCATGGCGGCAAGGATGGCGATCTTGAGCTTGGAACCCTGCCAGATGCGCATCCAGAGCGCGGCCTGCGCGGCGGCCTCCTCATCGCTTATGCTCGAAGTCTGGGCGATTTCCGGCGGCGCGGGCGCGGCCACGGGGCGCAGGTATTGCGGCGGAAGCTGATAGCTCAGATCGAAAGTCTGGAACACCTTCTCGACCGGCCCGACCTCGCGCTGGACGAGAAGCTGCAGGCGGAAGGGTTTTGCCGGATCGAATCCCGAATCGGCAGGAATGCGGAACAGGTCCATCTCGGTGAAACCCGGCGCGTCCCCCACGCCCAGGCGGCCGAGGCGGCGATGGTCGCGGTCGAAGAAGCGCACCGAAAGGTCGTCCTGGATCAGCACGATCCGGTCGAAGATGCCGCCGCGCACATAGCCCGACCCCTTGAAGCTGTAGAGCCCGCGCCCCATCACCGCAATGGCGTTGTCCTCGGGGCCGAGCCAACCGTCGAGGGACGCATAATCACCCGCATCGAGCAGCGTCTGGCCGATGGCCGGAACCGAGACGAGGCCGGTGAACATCTCGATGAACGTGGTGTCGGGCGGATCGTCCAGCGCCCGTTCGGCCGCGCGCGGATCCGGGTTCTGCGCGAAGGCCGCGTTCACCTGCCCGACATCGAGCGACAGGCGGCGTATCGTGCCGTCGCCCTCCATCTCGAACCAGTCGGCGGGCTGCGCTGCATCAGGGTCGATCTCGTATTGCGGGCCGGTCGGCGCGGCCTCGGGCTCCAGTCCGCCGAGGCCAAGCGTGCGCGCGACTCGGAGGCCCGAACGGACGATGGAATCGTCGATCACCATGACCGTGACGGTCGCGCCGGAAATGATCTCGATATCGTGACCCGTGCCACCGGACGCCGCTTCGGCGACAAGATCGAGGCCTGCATACCCCTCGACCACCGCGCGCATGCGCGATTCGGGAATGCCGATCAGGACGATGGGTTCCGAATGCTGGGCCAGCCGCACGCCCGCAACCACGCCTTCGGGCGACAGCGCGACCAGGGTGTGAATGGGCTTGCCGGAATAGCCGGTGGTGCCCACGAAATCCGACGTGATGAAGGCCCAGGCCACCGTCTCGCCGCGCCGCAGGACCGGAGCGACGGGGATGTCATCGCGGATCGGCCCGAAACCGTCCGCACCTTCCACCAGTTCGCCTGCATCCTGTGCGGGCAGCAACTGCGAGAGCACGCTTTGTGCGGCGGCGGGCAGCGCGACGGCGAGGCTGACGATCAGGGGCAGGATCAGGCGAAGAAAGGTCATGCGGCGCTCCGCTGGTCTTGGTCCGGCACCGAAGGGATCGGCTCCGATCTCCCCCCGGATAGGTCGCCCTTGCGCGCGCGGCTTTGACCCGTATCAAATTCACGACTTATTTCGGACTCTTTGTTTTCTGCGACGCAGCGCGGCCGAAATCGGAGAAAACCCCGCCACACACATGTAAAGTATGGTTTTTTCTGCACTGCAGCACGCTGTCCTGACAGGATACTCACCAGATCCGTGACGACTTGGGCGCTGCGGCAGGCTGTCGCAGACAGCGCCCCGCGCCATCCGGTGCTGCGGCGCAGAGTCGGACGGGGCCCATCCGGCTCGCGTTTGCGCGAGAAGCCGCCCGCGCGGATTGTCTCGCCCGGAGGCAGCGCCTATTCTCGCCCGGCCTTTTGCCACGGGACGATGACCATGCCGCCTCTGCCCCGCACCGTCACCACAGCCGCCTTCGTCATGGCGGTTGCCCTTGGCGGTGCGGGGCCGGGCATGGCCGAGGTGGATGCGGGTGCCTATCTTTCGGCGCGCGCAGCCCTGCAGGCGGGCGATTTCGCCAGTGCCGCACCCTATCTGCTCAGTGCGCTCGGCAGCGACCCGGGCAATCCGCAGATCCTCGAATCGGCGATCATCGCCCAGCTCGGCCGCGGCGAATTCACCCGCGCCGAACCCGTGGCGCGGCAGATGGAGGAATCGGGCGTCGAGAGTCCGCGGGCCGCGATGGTCCTCGTCGCCGCCGATGTGCGCGCGGGGAACTGGGACGGCATTCTCGCCTCGCTCGATGCGGGGCGGCGGGTGAGTCCGCTGGCCGACGCCCTCACGCGCGGCTGGGCGCATCTGGGCGCGGGGCGCGTGCAGGCAGCGCTCGCCGCGTTCGACGCAATGGCCGAGACACCGGGAATGCGGGGCTTCGCGCTTCAGCACAAGGCGCTTGCCCTCGCCCTCGCCGGAGATTTCGAGGGGGCCGAGGCGATCTATTCCCTGCCTCCCGGTCAGGGGCCGATCCCGACGCGGGCCGTGATCATGGCCCGGGCCGAAGTCCTCGCCCAGCTCGGCCGGATCGAAGAGGCCCGCGACCTGGTGCGGATGGCACAGTCAAGGGTGACCGACCCGATACTCGCCGCACTCGCCACACGGCTGGAAGCGGGCGAGGCCGTCCCCTTCAGCCAGGTGCGCGACGCCGCCGACGGCATGGCCGAGGCCTGGTTCACCATCGCCGGTGCACTGGTGGACGAATCAAGCGATCTCAACGTTCTGATGCATGTCCGCATCGCCGAGGCCATGAACCCCGCCCATGTCGATGCCCTGTTCCTCGCCGCGCAGATTCTCGAGCGGATGGAGCAATATGGCGCGGCCCGCGCTGCCTATGCCGATGTCCCCGCCGATCATCCGCTTCACGCCATGGCCGAACTCGGCCGCGCCGACGTCCTGCGCCGCCAGGGCGAGACCGGGGCCGCGATCGAGGTTCTTGCCGCACTCCTGCGCGGCAACCCCGACTTCGGCCCCGCCGCCCAGCGCCTTGGCGATGCGCTGCGCGCCGCCGACCGGGGCGAGGAGGCGATGGTCGCCTATTCCCGCGCGCTCGACCTTGCCGGACCCGAGGATTCCGCGCGCTGGCGCCTGCTGTTCGCCCGCGCGGTCACGCGGTTCTGGCTTGACGACTGGGACGGGGCCGAGGCCGATTTCCGCGCGGCCATCGACCTGCAGCCCGCCGAGCCGTCGCTGCTCAACTACTACGGATATTCCCTCGTCGACCGGGGCGAGAAGCTCGCCGAGGCGCTCGAGATGATCGAACGCGCCGTTGCCCTCGATCCCCGCAACGGTGCCTATATCGACAGTCTCGGCTGGGCCTATTACCGCCTTGGCAGGTTCGAGGACGCAGTCATCACACTGGAACGCGCGGCCACGCTGGAATCGGCCGATCCGGTGGTGAACGATCATCTCGGCGATGCCTATTGGCGTGTCGGCCGACTGCGCGAGGCGCGGTTCCAGTGGCTTCGCGCACTGTCCTTCGATCCCGAGGAGGCCGACGCACAGGCGATCCGCCACAAGCTCGACTTCGGCCTTGCCGAGGAGACGGGCGCAGCGATGGTCGCCGACGGTGGATAACGGCTTTGCCCCGGCCAAGGTGAATCTTGCACTGCATGTGACCGGCAGGGCGGAAGCGGGCTACCATCTTCTCGAGTAATTTTATCAAGTATGC
>CAYUBT010000069.1:0-13081 GCA_964443055.1 uncultured Rubellimicrobium sp. | reverse complement strand
AAGTGGTTCGCTCTCTGTCAATACGGGAAACGGCCGGTCAGCCGGGGCGAAGCCTGCGCGCCCCGCGATAAAGCACCTGCAGCAAGCCGAAAAAGGCCAGCGTCCATGCGGCCATGGCGACGAAAAAGAACATCCGCGTAAAGCCTTGCAGAAAGTTGAATTCCATCGCCTGATCGAGCTGCCATGTGCAGGCCGTATACATGCCCAGCGGAAACACTGCGCCCCAATAAAGCGGATCGTATCGTAACGGGAAACGCTTGTAGATATGCCGCCAGACGCCCAGCACCAGCAGCATTGGAATCCACCACGTTCCGGTGGCCCAGTAGAACAGGGTGAACCCCTTGATGAAGGGTAGAAGCGATTCAAGATAGGGCGCATGGGGTGCCTCAAGCACCAGCAGCGAGCCCGCCAATGTCGAAATTGCCATTGCCCCCATATTGATCCAATAGGGCGGCGACAGGTCAGAGGGTGAGAACCGGAAGAATGTGTAGCGGTAGAAGATCAGCGCCATCATCCAGATGTAAAGCATGCCGCCAAACAGCCACGTGGACAGCGCCAGAAAGTTGAGCTCAAGCCGCCACGGCTGACCTAACTGCGGCGCGAGCAGGGCGCTGGTGACCGATACCGCCTGAGTGGCGACGACAGCCAGCAACCACGCCCCGCTGATCCCCTGTTCAAGCGGCGGCTTGTCGGCGCGGATCGTGAGCGCGGCAAAGATCGCATAGCTGAGCACCAGCCACAGGGCGAAGGTTACGCCCCACAGGATCGCTCCGATGATGAAATCGCCACGCAGGATCATGAATTGCGAAGCAATGATCGCGGTTCCGGCCACGGTGGTGAAATAGCCCGGCCCGCTCGAATGGGTGAACATGTCACCAAAGAAGCGGCGTGGATAGCGGATCGCGCGCAGGGCATAGAGCACGATCAGCACCAGATATTGCCCGACATTCAGCCCAAACAGCGCCCGTGCCGGCAGCCCATATCCAAGCATCTCAGCCGCCAGCGAGACGATCCCGGTCGCCATGACCAGGCCGAAATAAGCCGGTGACATACGGGCAAGGGGGCTGTCCCCGGCAGTCGTCTGCTGTGGCATTCATTGTCCCCTGACTTTCAGGGACTCTGCGCCCTGTTGACCGTGCGGGCAATGCGTCACATGGTTCTCATTCCGTCATTGCGAGCGAACACACCAACGTCACTGCGAACGAATGTGAAGCAGCCTCGACTCTTCACGCATCCGGTCGAACAGTCATCGAGATTGCCGCGTCGGCTGACGCCTCCTCGCGATGACGAGGAAGGCGTCAGGGCCGGAAATAGTGCTCGATACCGATCCCGGCCAGCCAGGGATGGAGCGCGACGAAGACCAGCACCGTCACGATCACGAGCAGGGCCCGCAGGAAGGTGCGGCCCGTGGGGCGCAGCGGTGCGCGGTGCAGCGCGGCGATGGTCTCGGCCCAGGCCGCCTCGCCCATGCGGCGACGGTTGCGCATGTCCAGCGCGACCATGCCGAACACTGCGAAAAGAGCGAAGCCGCCGAACAGGATCACATGGGCGACATCGCCGTTCACGACCAGATGCGCGAGCGACCAGATCAGCGCGGTCGCGAGGATCGGGTGACGGGTGATGCGCAGGACGCCTGCCTGCGCCGGGTCATAGACGCCGCCCGAGCCGCCGAAGGAGAACGGATTGGGCCGGAACAGGCCGAACACCAGCAGGGCGAAAGCCACGGTCATGGCCGCCAGCACGAACCACGGTCCCCAGGTGGGCATCGGCCAGAGCTGGACATGTGGTGCGCGCCCGGCCGCATAGAGCAGCCAGATGAAGATCGCCGCCGACAGGACCGAATAGGCAATGAGATATCCCGGCCGCCCCATGAGTTCGACCAGCCGCCCGCGCAGCGCCGGGCGGGCCGGGATCATGTGCGACAACAGAAACACGGCCCAGGCCGCGACATACTCACCCCAGCCACCCATCATGCTGTACGCGCCTTTCCCGAGACCGCCTTCTTCGACAGGCGCGGCCCGGTGTGGATGCGCCAGAACAAGATGGAATAGCCGCCGAAGGCGAGGATCCACAAAAGCGCCGCCAGATCGAGCAGCCCCCGTGTCCCCGGCATGAAGCTTGCGGCAAGCCGCGCCGCGACGGACAGGGTGATCGCGACGTAGCAGGCGGCCAGCCAGCCGTCGGCATGCAGCGCCCGCCCGGTATGGCCGAGCGCCGCGCGACTCATGACGGCCATCGTCATGAGGCCGATTGCCCCCGCCATCCAGATATGAAGCGCCGCCGACCAGGCCACGAGCCCGAGCGCTCCCGCACCTGCCGCCAGAAAGCCCAGTGACAGAAGGAGATAGGCCAGATGGAGAACCCAGAGCAGGGCCTCGGGGCCGGTGGCGAAGGGCTGCCAGCGTGACTGCCGCCACAGATGTGCGATGCCTGCGACGATCAGCAGTACGCCCGTCACTGCGGTCTGCGGCAGGGCGACGAACAGGAGCAGCGCTACACCGCTGAGGAGCAGCACCATCAGGTCGGGTCGCGAATACGGCACCGGCAGAGCGGTGATCTTGCGCGCGGCGAGCCAGTTGCGGGTGAAGCTGGGGATGATCCGCCCGCCGATGAGCGAGATCAGCATGATGATCGCGCCAAGCGCGAAACGCAGGCCGTAGCCTTCGGCCGCGAGGACACCAAGGGCTGCCTCGACGTGAAACACCGCATTGGCCGCCGCAATCAGCGAGACGAGCCCGGCCACCGGCAGGTTGCGCCAGTTCTTGCCGGCCACGATCTCGCGCAGGATCACGAAGACGAAGACGACCAGAAATGCCATGTCCAGCACCATGGTCAGCCACCAGGGCAGGGTCCCGGACACGAACACCGCCACCCGCCCGATGATCCAGAGCGAGGCCAGCCAGGCAAGGGGCCAGCCGATGAAGGGCAACCGTCCGGTCCAGTTGGGGACGGCGGTCAGCACGAAGCCGGCGATCACCGCGCTGGTGTAGCCGAAGACGAATTCATGCGCGTGCCAGTCGAAGGGTGAAAAGGCGGTGGGCGGCGCGACCAAGCCCGCCAGCATCAGGATCCAGCAGACCATCGCCAGCGCGGCCCAGAGCCCCGCGAACAGGAAGAACGGCCGGAACCCGTAGGACAGGACCTGCGGGCCGTGCCAGTTTCTCATGCGTTCGGAAGCACTCGTCGCCATGTTTGGCCTCATTCCTTCGGTCAGTTGGCAGCGCGCAGGAGTGGCGGCGCGTCCTGCATCCGCCTGAAGTCCTCGGCTGCCATGAAGAGCGAGCGGGCGATGCGTTCGGACCGTTCGATCACATGCGCCGCGCCTCCGGGCGGGCATGTCTCTTCGGCGGTCTCGCGAAAGAGCGCGAGCCAGCGCTGGTAATGCTCCCATCCCACGGGGAGGGTGACATGCGCGGGCATGGGTGCGCCTTCGTAGGTGCCGGTCATAAGGGCGACAGAGTGCCAGAAGGCGACCATCTTTTCCAGATGCGGACCCCAGTCGCGGATCCGTGCCGCAAAGACGGGACCGAGCAGGTCGTCAACGCGCACCTTACCGTAAAAGCCGTGAACCAGCCGTTCGATCATCGGCCCGTCAAGGCCGGTGGCCTCCATCACCTGTGCGGTTGCTTCGGGGCGACGCGAGGGTGGGGCGGGCGGGGCGTGTCGGTGCATGCATCTCGTCCGGTTGGCGCTTCGGTCAGCGGCTGTTAGGCAATAAAAGATATATTGTAAATATTGATTTTATTCAAACCACTCACCCGCGACCCGATGTCTCAGACCTGCCGCCCTTCTTCGGTGATGATATGGCTGAGTGCAATATCATGCGGCTGCGGGAAGATCGTCGCAAGCCGTGCCTCATGCAGGCCGATCCCTGCCGCGATGGGGTGAATCTGCGCCAGTGTCCGGTCGAAATAGCCGCCGCCATAGCCGAGCCGGTAGCCGCCGCCGTCCCAGCCGAGAAACGGGGCGAGGACAAGATCGGGCGTGACCCGTTCATCCGTCACCGGCTGCGGGATGTTCCAGTGTCCGCGTTCCATCCTGTCACCCTGTTTCCATGGCAGGAAGACGAGCGGAGTCTTCGGCACCTCGACCACCGGCAGCGCGGTGACGGCACCGCGTTCCTGCAGCCGGACCAGCCAGAAGCGCAGGTCGGGTTCCGATTTGATCGGCCAGTAACCGGCGATGACGCGGCCGGTGACATCGGGCATCACCTCGTCGAGGAGCGCATCCAGATGCGTGGCGATCCGTTTTGCCAGCACCGTCCGGGCGTCGATGGACAGGGCCGCGCGCGCCTCCAGCGCCTCGGCCCGCCGTGCCTTGCGCCAGCGCGCGACATCGCGGGCCTGCTCCGGGTCGGGAGCCTGCTCGCCATACCAGCCGGGGGCAACCTCGCCGGCCGCGCAGGCGGGGGAGGCATAGCTGCCGGGCTCCGGCGTCTTCGTGCTCATGATCCCTTCTCCCCCAGTCTTTCCAGCAGATAGTCGCGCAGGATCACCGTGGCGCTGCGCGAGACATCATGTGTGGAGGTCAGCAGCGTGACCGGCCCCTTGCGACACATTTCCAGAATTTCCGCCACACCGTCCGGGTTGCTGTCCAGTTCGGCCCGGTACCGCTCCTGGAACTCGTCCCGACGGGCCTCGATATCGGCATGATACCACTTGCGCAGGTCAGAGGTGGGCGCGATGCCCTTGAGCCAGGCGTCGGGCTGAAACTTTGCCTTGGACATGCCGCGCGGCCAGAGCCGGTCCACGAAAAGATGCTTGCCGGGACGTGACCGCCAATCCTCATAGACGCGGGCGACTTCGACACCGGGTTCGGTCATCTGGCAGTGTCCTCCTGCGCGAACAGGTCGAGCGTCTTGAGCGAATGGGCATAGCTCGCCCCCGCGCGCATCTCGGCAGCGACCCAGATCGCTTCCATGATCTGCTCGCGGCTCGCCCCCTCGCGGCGGGCCCCCTTCACATGGCCCTCGATGCACCAGGGGCATTGCGTGACATGGGCCACCGCCACGGCGACAAGCTGCTTCGTGCGCTTGTCGAGCGCGCCTTCGGCGAAGACCGCTTTCGAGAAGTCGCGGAATGCCTGCTCCTGATCCGGGGCGAGGTTGTGGCGCATCTCGGACAGTTCGCGGGATGCTCCGGGAAGACGCATGTCGGCCATGACGGCTCCTTTCCTGCGCCGGATCCGTGCCGGGACGGGAGAGGTCGGCGCGGCGGCCCCGCCCCGCTCCCCGACAGAGAAAGACGTTCGGGGGTTGTCTCAAGAGATAATGTCTGTAATAGGCATCGTAAATACCTATTCAGGAATGCGGCACCCAGGGGCTCGATGCGACTGACCTCATTCACCGATTTCGGCCTTCGCGCGCTGATGCGCCTTGCCGCCTCGCCCGGCCAGTCCGCGACAACGGCCGAACTGGCCGAGGAGCTGCAGATTTCCCGCAACCATCTGGCCAAGGTTGTGCAGGCGCTGGTGCAGGCCGGCTATCTGGTCACCCGGCGTGGTGGTGGCGGCGGCGCGATGCTTGCCCGCCCGCCCGAGACGATCCGCCTGGGTGATGTCGTCCGCGCCCTCGAACGCGGCCAGCACGTCGTCGAATGCCTTGCGAAGCCGGGGTCCGACTGCCCGTTTCTGGGCTGCTGCGCCATGCGCCATCGTCTGCGCGCCGCCGAGGAGATGTTCCTTGCCGAGTTGAATCGCGCGACCCTGGCCGAGGTTGCCTTGCGCCCGGTAGGGCGGCCGACCGTGATCGAATGTGCCTGACAGGCCGAAGGAGACCCGCCCCATGATCCAGTCACTCAGCCTCGGGGAACGCCAGAGCGGCATGATCCTGTCCGCCGCGCTTGCGCTTCTGGGCCTCGCCATGGCCGCCGCCGCGCGCACCGGGCCGATGGCGGTGCACGGATGGATGGCCCTGGTTCTCGGCGTGGCGCTGGTCTTTGCGCTCGGGAACCGCCTGTTCAGTGCGGAGGCTCCGGCGAACCGGATGGCCCACTATTACGACGAGCCCACGAGGTTCGGGATCTACATGACTCTGGTCTGGGCGATGGTCGGCATGATCGTCGGCGTCTGGGTCGCGGCGCTCCTGTTCTGGCCCGAGGCGACGCCGCTCTGGGCCGCGACCAGCTTCGGCCGCCTGCGCCCCGTGCATACGACCGGGATCATTTTCGGCTTCGGCGGCAACGCCCTGATCGCGACCTCGTTCTACGTCGTGCAGCGCACCTCGCGCGCGCGGCTGGCCGACAGCCTGTCGCCCTGGGTCGTGCTGATCGGCTACAACCTGTTCTGCCTCTGGGCCGTGGTCGGCTATCTGATGGGCCAGACCCAGTCCAAGGAATATGCGGAGGCCGAATGGTATGCCGATCTCTGGCTCGTCGTCGTCTGGGTCACCTATCTGGTGCTCTACCTGCGTACCATCGCCCGGCGGCAGGAGCCGCATATCTATGTGGCCAACTGGTATTTCCTCGCCTTCATCGTCGTCGTGGCGATGCTGCATATCGTCAACAACCTCGCGATCCCGCTGTCGTGGTCCAGTGGCAAGAGCGTGACGATCTGGTCGGGCGTGCAGGATGCGATGATCCAGTGGTGGTATGGTCACAACGCCGTGGCATTCTTCATGACCACCGGCTTTCTCGGGATGCTGTATTACTTCCTTCCGGTCAGGGCGGGACGGCCGATCTGGTCCTATCGCCTCTCGATCCTGAGCTTCTGGGGCATCGTCTTCTTCTATCTCTGGGCCGGGTCGCACCACCTGCATTACACCGCCCTGCCGCATTGGGTGCAGACCCTCGGGATGACCTTCTCGGTCATGCTGCTGGTGCCGAGCTGGGCTTCGGCCGGGAATGCCATCGCCACGCTGAACGGTGCCTGGCACAAGGTGCGTGACGATGCGACCCTGCGCTTCATGTTCGTGGCGGCAGTGTTCTACGGCATTTCGACCTTCGAGGGCTCGTTCCTCGCCATCCGGCCCGTCAACGCACTGAGCCATTATACCGACTGGACCGTCGGCCACGTTCATGCGGGCACGCTGGGCTGGCTCGCCATGATCACCTTCGGCGCGCTCTATACCCTCGTCCCCCATCTTGCGCGGCGCGAGGTCATGCGCTGGCCCGCCGCCGTCGAATGGCATTTCTGGCTCGCCATTGCCGGGACGCTCTTCTACGTCATCTCGATGTGGAACGCCGGCATCACCCAGGGGCTGATGTGGCGCACCTATGACGACGGGGGCTCGCTCCTTTACTCCTTCATCGAGTCCGTGATCGCGATGGCACCCTATTACTTCCTGCGTACGCTTGGCGGGGCGATGTTCCTCATTGGCGCGATCCTCTGCGTCCTGAACACCGGTGCCACCTTCCGCCATGCGGGCCTTGCCGTGCATTCCCATGACGTTCCCATCACCCGCGCCCCGGCTGCGGTTGCGGCGGAGTAAGATCCATGGCGCTGAAGCTTCACTACAATCTCGAGAAATACTCCATCGGCCTCGTGGTCGGCATCATCGTCGTGGCCTCGATCGGCGGCATCGTCGAGATCGCCCCCTTGTTCACCATCGACGGCACAGCCGAAGTTCCCGAGGACATGCGGCCGCAGACGCCACTCGAACTTGCGGGCCGCGAGATCTACATGCGCGAGGGCTGCTACGCCTGCCACAGCCAGATGATCCGCACGCTCGCGGATGAAATCGACCGCTACGGCCCCTATTCGGTGACGGGTGAAAGCGTCTGGGACTTCCCGATGCTCTGGGGGTCGAAACGGACCGGACCGGACCTTGCCCGTCTGGGCGGGAAATATTCCGATGACTGGCATGTCGTCCATCTGATGAACCCGCGTGATGTCGTGCCCGATTCGATCATGCCCTCCTATCCGTGGCTGATGGCACCGCTCGATACTTCGGAGATCGGGCCGCAGATGGCGGTGCTGGCCACGCTCGGCGTGCCCTATGACGAGGCGATGATCGCGAATGCCGCCAATGACGCCCTCGCCCAGGCGCGGCCCGACAGCGTGATCGCCGACGATTTCCTCGACCGCTGGGGCGAGCGCCCCGCATTGCGCGCCTTTGACGGCGACGCGGACAAGGTGACCGAGATGGATGCGCTCGTTGCCTATCTGCAATCGCTTGGCACGCTCACTGACGTGGCCTGGGGCGAGGTGGACGAAGAGGAGGTCGAATGATGGGGCTGCATGAATTCCTGGTCTTCCTGTCCAAGACCTTCGGCCTGTTCTGGATGATGGCGTTCTTCCTTGGCGCAGCCTGGTATGCCTACCGTCCCGCCAACAAGGCGAAGCACGACGCGGCGGGCCGCTCGGTCCTGGATGCGGCACTTGAGGCGAAGGGCGGGAAATGAGCACCGAGATCCCCGACAGCAACCCGGCGAAAGATCCCGTGACCGATCCGCGCGAACTTGGCGGGGCGGACCCCCATACCGGCGAGCGGGCCGACGACCCCCTTCTCGAGCCCGGGCAGGAGATCGACCCGGTCACCGGCCATGTCACCACCGGCCACGACTGGGGCGGGATCAAGGAACTGAACACGCCCTTCCCGAAGATCGCGACATGGTTCCTCATCGCGACCGTGGTCTATTCGGTCATCGCCTGGGTTCTGCTGCCGTCCTGGCCGCTGGGCCGGACCTATACCAGGGGCCTGCTCGGGATCGACCAGACGACCGAGGCCGAGGCCGGCCATGCCCGCCTTGTGGAACGCCGCGCCCACTGGCGCGACGAATTCGCCTCGGATGATTTCGCTGCCCTCGCCGGTGATCCCGAGATCATGGCCATCGCCATGCCCGAGATGCAGCGTCTGTTCGTCGACAACTGCTCCGCCTGCCACGGCCTTTCGGGGCAGGGGCATGACGGGCAGGGCGGCCCCGGTTTCCCGGCGCTGAACGACGATGACTGGCTCTGGTATGCCGAGCCCGAGGACATCGCCGACATCATCCGCGTCGGGATCAACACCGACCACCCCGAGACCTATTTCGCGCAGATGCCCGCATTCGGCCGCGACGGGATGCTCTCGCGCGAGGAGATCGGTCTGCTCGTGCCCTTCGTTGCCGGTCTGCATGACGGCAGCGCCGATCATGATGGCGAGGCCGCGGAACTCTTCGCCGACAATTGCGCCTCCTGCCACGGCGACGGGGGCACGGGGGGGCTGGGCACGGGTGCGCCTTCGCTTGCCGATGCCGGCTGGATCTACGGCGGCACCCCGGCCGCGATCCGCCGCACGCTCATGGACGGGCGCGAAGGCGTGATGCCCGCATGGGAAGGCAGACTCTCCGTCGAGGAGCGGCACATGCTCGCCCTCTATGTCGCGGGCCTCGCGGAGGGGAGCGCCGAATGACGGTGGCGACGCAGAAAAAGCTCGCGATCGCGGGGGCGCTGGCCGTGGTGGCGGTGTTCGTGGGTGCGAATGCCCATTTTTTCACTGTTGCCTTCCAGTCCCATCCGGACTGCGCGGTGATTTCGGCGGACCGGGCACCGGCCCGCGATATGTGTTAAGGAGGCAAGATGCTCGAACCTCTTCCCACCCTCGTTCCGCCGCGCCGCCCCCGGGACAATCTTGCCCGCAGCCTGCCCGCAAGTGCCGCATTCGGGGCCCTGTCAGCAGGCTGGCGCGACTTCCGGCATGACCCAATGGGGAGCCTTGCCTATGGCATCGCGCTCTTCGTCATCTCCATCGCGGTGATCTGGGTGCTGCATCACTTCGGGATGCTCTATCTGGTGCTTCCGGCTATCGCCGGTTTCATGATCGTCGGCCCCTTCATGGCCATCGGTCTTTATCGCAAGAGTGCCGCACTCGCGCATGGGCGGGAGCTGCATCTGGGCGAAATGCGCCGCGCGCGCCGTTCGGCGGCAGGGCAACTGGCCTATGCGGGGCTGCTGCTCGGCCTGCTGCTGCTGTTCTGGCTGCGCGCCGCTGACCTGCTCTATGCGCTCTTCTTCGGCCTCATCCCCTTTCCGGGCTACGAGGAAGCGCTGATCAACACCTTCACCACGATGCGCGGCTGGGGTCTGCTGGTCTCGGGCGGTGTCGTCGGCGGGCTCTTCGCCGCCTTCGCCTTCGCGATAAGCCTCTTTGCGATCCCGATGATCGAATTCGAGGGGCGCGACGCGCTGACGGCCATGGGGCTGAGCTTTGCCCTGGTGACGAAGAACCTTGTCCCGGCTTTCACCTGGGGCGTGATCGTCACCATCGGGATCGGGCTGTCGGCCATCACCGGGCTTCTGGGCCTGATCGTGGTCTTTCCGGTGCTCGGTCATGGCACATGGCATATCTACATCGCCATGCGCCCCGAAGCCGGAGGCTGAGCGCCCATGGGCCTGGCGCTGCTCGTTCCGCTGTCGATCCTGATGGGGCTTGCGGGTCTTGGCGTCTTCTTCTGGGCGATGCGCGGCGGACAATATGACGACCCGGACGGCGCTGCCTGGCGGGTGCTCGAACAAGATGACCCGATGGAGCCTGACGGCCACGGCCTGCGGCCGGTGCCGGACGCGGTGTCAGTGCCGGACGCGGAGAAGGGCGAGGGCTAAAGAACCCTGTCATTGCGAGGAGGCGAAGCCTGCGCGGTAATCCGGAACAGTGGAAAGCCAGGTTGCTTCGCTGACGCTTGCAGTGACGGCCGGGGGGATGTTCGGCCAACACTCTTGCACGCGGGCCGGTGGCACTTCATCACGGGCGCACCTGTGCCCTGCCTGACCGGAGCCGCCATGACCGCGCCTGAGATTACGCCACCCGCGCTTTCCTCTGCCGACCTCGCCCGGATAGCCGGGGAGCATTTTGGTCTTGCGGGCGAGTTGAAGTCTCTCCCGTCGGAACGCGACCAGAATGCGCGGCTGGTCACGGGTCGGGGCGAATTCGTCCTCAAGATTGCCAACCCGTCCGAAGATCCGGCCCTGATCGACATGCAGGAAGCGGCGCTGCAGCATCTCGCGGCCCGTGGGGTCGAGGGCGTCCCGCAGATCGTGCCGACACTCGCAGGCGAGGCCCATGCCGATGTCATGACCGACAATGGCCGCGCAATCGCGCGGGTCGTCACATGGATTGCAGGCATCCCGCTGGCCAAGACCCGGCGGAGCCCGGAAACACTCCGTGCCCTTGGCGGTTTCATGGGGAGGCTTGCCCGCGCCATGCAGGGTTTCGGCCATCCGGCGGCATATCGGCACGATTTCCAGTGGTCGCTCGATCATGTCGGCACCCTCACGCCCCATGTTGCCGGGATCGCCGATCCCGCCCGCCGCGCGCTGGTGGCGGGTCTGTTCGACGACTACGCCGACAATATCGCCCCGCGCCTGCCTGCGCTGCGCGCGCAGGTGCTGCATGGCGATGCCAACGACTGGAACGTGATCACCGATGCCGAAGATTCGGCCCGCATCGCCGGATTGATCGACTTTGGCGACATGTGCCACGGGCGGCTTGTGAACGAGCTGGCGATCACGCTGGCCTATGCGCTTCTCGCCCAGCCCGATCTTTACACGGCCGCACGGGCGGTGATCGAAGGCTTCGCCCGCGAGATGCCGCTGACCGGGGATGAGGCCGATCTCGTCTTTCCGCTTGCCCGGATGCGGCTGGCGGCCTCGGTCTGTATTTCCTCACATCAGGCCAAGCTCCATCCCGGCAACGATTATCTGCTGATCTCGCAAGGCCCGGCTTTCACCCTGCTCGAACGCCTGTCGCAGATCGACTCCGGTCTGATGGTCGCACTCTGCCGCAAGGCTGCCGGGTTCGAAGGCGTGCCCGGTGCGGCCGTCCTGCGCCAGGATCTTGCCACGCGCGAGATGCACCCCGTCCTGCTGCCCGATCCACGTCGCCTGCCGCGCATGGCGCTGCCCACGACAGGGGAACGTCCCGACATGCCGGCCTATTCCGATCGCGCGTTCGATCACTGGTTTGCCGTGCAGCGCCCGGCGGACCTGCCCGGGAGCCTGCCGTTCATGGGCCTCGGCCTCTATGGCGAAAAGCGTTCGGTCTATACCGCCGCGCAATTCGCCGATGCCGCGAGCGAGGAGCGCCGCACCCGCCATATGGGCGTCGACATCTTCCTGCCTGCGGGCACGGCGCTGCATGCGCCGCTGGCCGGCGTGGTGGAGAGCGTCACCTATAACGCTGACCCGCTCGATTACGGGCATACGCTGATCCTGCGGCATGAGGGGGCAGGGGACCGCCCGTTCTTCACGCTTTACGGCCATCTTGCCGGGACGCTGCCCGCGCTCCTGCGCGAAGGTGAGCGGGTGGTGCCGGGCCGGCATCTTGCCGACATCGGCGACTGGCACGAAAACGGCGGCTGGGCCCCGCACCTGCATTTCCAGATCATGGCGAGTCTGCTGGAACAGAAAGGCAATTTCTTCGGCGTCGGCCATGACAGCCTGTGGGATGTCTGGCAGGATATCTGCCCCGACCCGAACCTGATCCTGCGGCTCGAGCCCGAGAGCTTTGCCATCGACCCCGACCCGCCCGAGGCGCTCCGCACAAGGCGCGACCGGGCGCTCAACCCCGCGCTGTCTCTGTCCTATCGCGAGAAGCTCAAGATCATCCGTGGCCGTGGTTCCTGGCTGATCGACCACACCGGCAGGCGCTTTCTCGATACCGTCAACAACATCGCCCATGTAGGCCATTGCCACCCGCGAGTCGTCGCGGCGCTGGCCGGGCAGGCAGCGGAGCTGAACACCAACACCCGCTATCTGCACGACCTCATGCCCGCGCTGGCCGAGCGTATCGCCGCGACGATGCCCGAGCCGCTTTCGGTCGTGACATTCGTCAACTCCGGCACCGAGGCGAACGAACTGGCTTTGCGCATCGCCCGCACCGCGCTTGGCGGCAAGAAGGATACCGTGGTGCTCGACTGGGCCTATCACGGCAATTCCGGCGGCACGGTCGAGATCAGCCCCTACAAGTTCAAGCGCAGGGGCGGCTTTCCCCAGCCCGATTTCGTGCAGGTCGCCGCCTTTCCCGACCCCTATCGCGGGGCACACCGTGGCGCGAACAGCGGCCCGGCCTATGCAGCGGACATCGACCGCTGCCTTGATGCGATCACCGGACGCACGGGCGGCGGGGCGGCGACCTTCATCGCCGAATCCGTCTCGGGCGTGGGTGGAC
>CAYUBT010000068.1:0-13125 GCA_964443055.1 uncultured Rubellimicrobium sp. | reverse complement strand
GAAGCGTTCGTTGCCGCCTTCGGCGAGGTCTGCATCCCCGAGCGGCTGAGCTACGAGGGCACGCTGGCGCTGGCGGAAGAGCTTGGCAGATGCCTTCTTTTGTCGGCAACCGGCGGCTCCCGCCCCTCGCACAGTTACGTCATCGAACCCGGTTCTTCACGCTGCCGGTGCGGGGGGGGTGGTCACACGTCCGGCCGGATACCCAGCGCCTGGCGGTAGAGCGCAAAGGCCGGTGGGGCGGTCCGGCGCATCTGCTCCACCTCTCCCGAAATCATCGCCTGCATGACCAGCCCCTGGATCGTGCCGATGAACAGGGCAGCCGCAGCCTTCTCGTCCGTATCGCGGCCGAACTCGCCCGCTTCCTTCCCCAGAGTGATGATCTGCTCGAGCTTGGCGCAATAGTCCCGCAGGAGCGTTTGTGCCGCCTGTCGCGCAGGCGTGGGCTCGGCGCGCTGCAGTTCGCCGAACAGCACCCGTGGCAGGCCCGGATGATGGGCGACCAGGTCGACATGGGCCAGAAAGACGGCTTCGAGCGCCGCGACGGGTGAGCTTGCCTGGGCCACCTCCCTGTCGACCCGCGTCATCAACCGCGCGGAGACCCAGTTCATCGTTGATTGCAGGATCGCGTTCTTGGTCGGGAAGTGACGGAACAGGGCAGCCTGGGTCAGCCCGACCCTTCGGGCGATATCCGTCGTGGTGATCTCGGCAGGGCTCTGTACGGCAGCGAGGTCGATGACGGCCTGGGCTGCCTGGTCGCGTCGCTCTGCGGCCGAAAGATGGGGGGCGCGGTTGCTCATCGTGCCTTCTTGACAGTAAGTGATTGCTCACTCACTACATGCGCACCAAGGGCGACGCAAGACTGTGCAAGGCAGAATTTCGCAAATGCGGGGCAGCACCATGGGGATTCGGAAACTTGTTCTGGCAATTCTGGCCGTCGCCAGCATCCTGCCGGGGACGGCGTCAGCCGACGAGCCTTTGCGTGCCGTCATCATCACCGTCGAGGAGCGCCCACTCATCATGAGCCAACGCTTCATCGGCACGATCGAGCCGCGGGCAAGCTACACGGCGGCCTTCCGCGGCACCGGCCGGATCGTCGAACTGGCAGCAGATACAGGGGATGTCGTCGAGGCGGGTGCGGTTCTCGCCCGGCTGGACGACACGCAGGCTCGCCTCGCCGAGGCAGCCGCAGCGGCGGCGATAAGCGCGGCCGAAGCCTTGCTCGAGCAGGCGCGCAGCGAACGGGACCGCACGCAGGAGCGGCTTGCGCGCGGGGTGGGCACGCAGGCGCAGATGGACGAGGCAGAAGAGGCGCTGCTTGCCGCCGAGGCCTCGGCCCGCCAGGCGCAGACCCGGATCGAGGTCGCGCACCAGGGCCTCGAGGATACCGTCATAAGGGCCAGCGAGCCGAGCATCGTCATCAGCCGGGCCGCCGACCTTGGCGAGATTGCCGGCCCAGAAAGGCCAGTGTTCACGCTTGCACGCGCCGATGAGCGCGAGGCGCTGTTCCTGGTTCCCGACCGTGTCGGTCTCGAGCAATTCCTTGGCCGCCAGGTTCGCCTTGAGCCGCATGACGGAACCCGGCCACTCGATGCCACTGTCACCGAGATCGCGCCCATGCTCGATCGATCGGGGACTGTTGCGATCAGGGCGACCATTGCAGTGGTGCGCGACATGCCGCCCATCGGCGCTGCGGTCGAGGCCAGCCTCGATCTCGAGGGCCCGCCCCGGTTCACGATCCCCTGGACCGCGCTGACCGCGACCGCAGACGGGCCGGCAGTATGGATCGTCGATCCCGCCACTGGCACGGCGCAGCTCCGGCCGGTGGTCGTCGATCGCTATACCGACACGAGCGTGATCGTGGTGGAGGGCCTCGAGACCGGGATGCGGGTCGTCGGCGCAGGGTCCCAGAGCCTTTACGAGGGCCGAGCGGTGTTGCCTGTCACCCTGCCGGAGGCAATACCATGAGGTGGTGCGTGCCGTGGCGGCCCCGCATCGGAGCGGTCGTCATCTCGACCTGCATGTTGGTCGCGTCATCCGCTCCGGTATTCGCGGATGCGATCGACCAGGCGGGAAACGTCGTGCGCCCGGTCATCAGCGAGATCGTGACCGCCGAGCCGCTTCCGCTGCGCAGTTACCCCGGGACGGTCACGGGCGCCGAGACGAGTGCGCTCGCCTTTCAGGCCGGAGGGCGGCTCGCGACCTTGGCGGTTCGCCCCGGCGACATGGTGGCGGCGGGAGAGATCATCGCCACGCTGGACGAGATTTCGCTGCATCAGCAGGTTCTGGCCGCGCAGGCCGCATACGATTCGGCTCGGGCCGAGGCCCAGCTTGCCGAGGCGCGACACGCAAGGGCACTCAGGCTGCTCGAGAGCGGCGTGATGCGCCGCTCCGACTATGAACGCATTCTCGCCGCGCGTGACGCGACGGCAGCACGCGTGGAGATGGCCGCTGCCGATCTGGCCCGCGCCGAAGACATCGAACGCTTCGCCATTCTTGTCGCCCCGCGTGACGCCATCATCCTTTCGACCGAGATGGAACCCGGGGCGACGGTCACTCCCGGAGCGCCGGTCGTGATGATCGCCGATCCGCACCGACAGGAAGCGGTCATCGATGTCCCCGCTGCGCTGGCCGGGCTTCTCCCGCCGGGTGCGGCCTTCGAAGTGGCGCGTGTCGCCGGTGACGCGCCGCCGGTCACGGCTTCCCTGCGGCTGGTCGAGCCTCGCGCCGAAACCGGCCTCGAGACGCGCCGCCTTCGTCTTGCGCTTGCGGCATCACCCGGCACTTTCCGGATCGGCAGCCTGATCTCGGCAACCTATCTCGGCACGACGCAGCCACTCGTCAGCCTGCCGCTCACCGCTCTCGTGACGGGCGATGACTGGCCCGCGGTGTGGCGCGTTCGTTCCCCGGATCGTCGTGCCGAACTCGTGCCCGTCACGCTCGGCGACCGGATCGGCACGCGGATCGTCATCGAGTCCGGCCTCGAGCCGGGCGACGAGATCGTGACGCGCGGCAGCAACAGCCTGCACGAAGGCGAGTTGCTGGGCCCGGCAGTGGAGATCCCGTTGCGATGAAGACCTTCAACCTCTCCGACTGGGCCCTCGGCCATCGTTCGTTCATCTGGTTCCTGATGGTCATCTCCCTTGTTGCGGGTGGACTGGCCTACGCCAATCTCGGCCGCGAGGAGGACCCCTCTTTCACGATCCGGACGATGGTCATCGCGGCCATGCTGCCGGGAGCGACCGCCGAAGAGACCCTCACCCAGGTGACGGACCGGATCGAGCGCAAGCTGCAGGAACTCGAGACGCTGAAACACACGCGTTCCGTGACCTATCCTGGCCGGGCAATCGTCTATGTCGACCTGCGCGAGGAGACCCGGGGCGAAGCGATCCTGTCCACGTGGAACCGGGTTCGAACGATGATGTCCGACCTGCGCCCGGAACTGCCGCAGGAATTCGCCGGCTTCGCATTCAACGACAATTTTGGCGACGTGTTCGGCAGTATCTACGCGCTTACCGGGGACGGTTACGCACCGGAGGAACTCGAGGCCTATGCCGAAGTGCTGCGCGACGCTGCGCAGGTGCTTGATGCATCGGGCCGGATCGAGTTGCTCGGGACCCAGGATCGCGTGATTTACGCCGAGTTCTCGGCCAGCCGCCTGGCCGCTCTCGGGCTGGATGCGCAGACCGTCATCGCCACGCTGCGCGCGCAGAACGCGCTTGTCCCCTCGGGCATGATCGAGACGCGGGACGAGCGGCTGCTGATCCGCGTATCCGACCGGATCGCCTCGGCCGAGGCACTGGCCGCCACCCCGCTGCGCTCGGGAGAGGTGTTCTTCACCCTCGCCGACGTGGCTGAAGTGCGCGAAGGCTACGTCGATCCGCCGAATTCCCTCGTTCGGGTGGGCGGCCAGCCGGCTGTCGCCGTCGCCGTGGGGATGCGCACGGGAAGCAACATCCTTGCCTTCGGCGACGAACTCGATGCGCTGATGGCAAGCATGGCGGCGGACTTGCCGGTCGGCATCACCATGCACAAGATCGCCGACCAGCCGCGTGTCGTCGATGCGGCGGTCGGCCATTTCGTGCGGGCTCTGGTCGAGGCCGTGGCGATCGTTCTCGTGGTCAGCTTCATCTCGCTGGGGATTCGGGCCGGCCTGGTCGTCAGCCTGTCGATTCCGCTCGTCCTGGCCATCACCTTCGTGATTCTCGACCAGATGGGCGTGACCCTGCAGCGTGTCTCGCTCGGGGCACTGATCATCGCCCTCGGCCTGCTTGTCGATGACGCGATGATAGCCATCGAGACCATGATCTCGCGACTCGAGCTCGGGTGGAGCCGCGTGAAGGCGGCGTCTTACGCCTGGACCTCGGTGGCCTTCCCGATGCTCTCGGGGACGCTGGTGACCGTGGCGGGCTTCATTCCCATCGGGCTGAACAGCAGCCAGGCGGGCGAATTCACGCGCTCGCTGTTTTACGTGATCGCGATCTCGCTCATCATCAGCTGGGTGGTGGCCGTGCTTTTCGCCCCGGTGCTCGGGGTTGCGTTCCTGCCCAAGACGCTTGCCCACAAGGCGGGCAAGGTCGGATGGCTGCGCCGCAGCTTCCGTTGGCTTCTGGGGCTGTCGATGCGCCATGCCTGGGCCACGCTCGTCATCACTGTCGCCATCTTCGGGGCGTCGGTGTGGGGTTTGAATTCGGTCGAAAACCAGTTCTTCCCGGAATCGGATCGCCCGGAAGTGGTTGTCGACATCACCCTGAGACAGAATGTGAGCTTCGCTGCGACCGACGCCGAGGTTGCGGCCTTCGAGGAGTGGCTCGGGGTGCAGGATGAGCCGATCTATTTTCATGCCTATGTTGGCGAAGGCGCGCCCCGTCTCATCCTGACGATGGAAGGTCCGACACCCGGCCCCAATATCGCGCAGGTCGTGATCATGACCGCCGGTGTGCCCGAGCGCAACGCGCTGATCGAGAAGATCCGCGAATGGTCCGAGACTCGACCGGGCGTGCAATATTACCCGAAGCTCGCCGAGCTGGGGCCCCCGGTCGGCAAGCCCGTGCAATATCGGGTCTCCGGACCCGACATCTCGATCGTGCGCGACCGGGCAAGGGATCTGGCGGCGATCCTTGCGCAGGAGTCGCGTCTTCGCGAGATCGAGCTTGACTGGAACGAGCCTG
Organism: uncultured Rubellimicrobium sp.; assembly: GCA_964443055.1. Taxonomy (GTDB): domain Bacteria; phylum Pseudomonadota; class Alphaproteobacteria; order Rhodobacterales; family Rhodobacteraceae; genus JADYZU01. The sequence continues at coordinate 7,957 of CAYUBT010000068.1, read as the reverse complement.
TCCGGGTCGTCCGGGTCGAACTCGACCCCGTCCGCCTGCGGCAACTGGGGCTGGCCCAGACGGATATCGCCAACATGCTTTCGGCGATGTTCGAGGGCAGCCGCTTGACCCAGCTTCGCGACGGTCGATCCATGATCGATGTCCGCCTGCGCGGGCTGGAAGAGGATCGCTCCACCCTGTCCTCGCTCGAGAGCCTCCAGTTTGCCGGGCGAGCCGGCGACCCCATACCGCTGTCGTCCATCGCCCGGCTCGATTGGGAACTCGAGCAGCCACAGATTCGCCAGCGTGATCGGCAGCCCACGATCACCGTGAAGGCGGCGATCGCCTCGCATGACCAGCCTGCAACCCTGGTGGCGGCGCTCGAGCCATCCATCGCCGCTTTTGCCGCCACCCTTCCGCAAGGCTACCAGGTCGCAATCGGGGGCACCGTCGAGACCAGCAGCGAAGCACAGGCGCCGATCATCGCCGTGGTGCCCGCCATGCTCCTGATCATCCTGCTCCTGGTCATGATGCAGGTGCAGGGCTTCCGGCTGATGACCATCGTCGTGGCCGTGGCCCCGCTTGCTCTTGTCGGCGTCGTCGCAGCCCTGCTTCTTGCGGATGCCCCGCTCGGCTTCGTGGCGATCCTCGGGGTGCTTGCGCTGGTCGGGATCCTGATCCGCAACTCGATCATCCTGGTGCAGACGATCGAGGATCACCGACGTGAGGGCATGACGGCGTGGGAGTCTGTCCGGCAGGCATCGGATGATCGCGCGCGCCCGATCCTGCTGACAGCCGCGGCAGCCAGTTTCGCGCTGTTCCCGATCTCGCGCCAGGTCTTTTGGGGGCCCATGGCCTATGCGATGATGGGAGGGATCATTGCAGGAACACTGATCACGCTCGTCTTCGTGCCGGCGCTCTACTGTGTCATCTTCCGTCTTGAACCGGAGGATGAGTCGGCCTGATCCCCACGTGCGACGGTCGAGGACACACGCGCCCGGAGGTTGACCTCGCGCGGCGTTCCGGTGCCTCCTCGGGCCCCGCAGGAGAGCGACGCCAAGCTGAAGAGGATCGCCTCGGTCGCCCTTGTCGTTGCCGCCTGTCTGATGGCGGCGCATGTGATCTGGTGGCCGTCATCGCTCGAGGGGCGGTCGATCAGCGCAGCGGTGCAGGTCTCGCCCGAGACGCGACTCGGGCGGGTCGCGCTCGCGAACCCCGATGGGGACGAGGGGCTCAGCGGTGTTGCCACGGTCACTCGGACCAGTGGCGTTCCCGTGGCTCGATCGTGGCGCTTCCGTGACGAACTTGTCCCATACTGCTTCCTTCCATCCCGCCGAAAGGACCGCACCATCAAACCGTGGGATCAAACACCTAACAGCTCCCCCGGATACGCAGATGCAGCGGATGCGGTATCACTGTTTCGCTCTGAACCTCTCCGGCAAGCCGGGCGCGGAGCAATGCGCCCGCGTGGCGACCGATCTCGTCGGGATCGGGGGTGATTGTCGTGAGGGCCGGCTCAAGTTGCTCCATCAGGCTGCTATCGCCGAAGCCGACCAGCGCAAGATCCTGCGGGATCGAAAGACCTCGCGCCCTGGCTTCGATCAGAGCACCGCATGCGAGAAGGTCGTTGGCACAGAAAACGGCATCAACCGGCCCGACCCGCTGGAGGAGTCGGCTCAGTGCGATGCGGCCGTCCTCGGTCGAGGTGACGGTGGAAAGTGTCTCATCGCCTGCGTAATCTAGGCCCAGTCGGCAGCATTCGGTACGAAACGCATCGCGCCGGATCACGCCACGACCGGATATGCGGCCGATGAATGCGAGGCGACGATAGCCTCGTTCGGCCAGAGCACGGGCGGCAGCACGGGCACCGTCCGTGTTCGAGACAGCCACGAGCATGTCGATGGGATCGTCGCTGTTGGCCCAGCTTTCAACGACAGGGATTGCAAGGCGTCGAAAGATACGGCGGCACTGTTCCTGCTCGAGCACCCCGGTGATGAAGGCCCCGGCCGGCCGGATCTGCTCCAGAGTCCGCACAAGGCGAAGCTCACGCTCGTAGGAATACGAGGTTCGCGCCAGCACGACTTCATATCCCGCTTCCTCGAGTATGGACGAAAATGTGGTCGCTGCCCGCAGGAACTGCTCGCTCGCGGTTGATGAGAGAAATGCCGTGACGATGTTCGAACGACCCGAGCGCAGGGCGCTGGCATGGGGGTTGAGGCTGAACCCGGTTGTCCGGACCGCTTCATGTACACGTTGTCGCGTTGCCTCGGAGACAATGCTTGATTTGCGCAACGTGCGGGAAACCGTGATGGGGGAGACCCCGGCGACACGCGCCACATCTTCGATCCGGACCCGACCGGCTTGCGAAGATACGGGATCCTCGCAGGCCAAACGCAGGACGCGATCAAACGCCGTGACGGGAATGAGTTTGTCCGCCATCTGGACTACGCACGCGCCATTTCTTGATCTTGTGTAGTGATGAGGCGGCCCCGCGATGGGGGCCGCCAGGGTTCCGGCTCAGATCCCGGGGAGAGCGCCGCGTTCGGTGCCAAACCATTTTCTCTGCAGATCGACCAGATTCTGGTTGATGACGTTCGAGAAGACGAATGTGTTCACCCACTGCAGCAGGTTGTGCTCGCCCATCGGAACGCCGATATGAGCAGGCGACTGCCGCATGATCATCACAGGCGCGACCTCGATTTCCGGGCGATCGATGCGCAGGTTGGCGATGATCGCACTGTTCTCCGAGAACATGTCCGCTTGCCCGGCCAGATAGGCTGCCATGGCGGCAGGGACGTCCTCGAACCGCGCGATGGTCGCGTCGTCGGGTGCGTTGTCCGTGAGCCACAGGTCGAGCGTGGTGCCGCGTGCCACTGAAATGGTGTGGCCCGACAGAATGGACGGATCGTCGGACAGTCCGATCTCCGGTGATCCGTAGACGCCAAGATCCACTACCGTATAGGGTTGCGAGAACATGACCTGCTGCGCACGTTCGGAATTCGCGCCCATGGCAGCGATCAGGATGTCAACCTGATCGGACAGCAGGTTGGGGATTCGGTTCGTTCCTGTCACCTGCACGATTTCGAGGTCGACGGACAGTTCGTCCGCCAGAAGCTGTGCCACTTCGACATCCAGCCCTGCCGGGTTGCCCTCCTCGTCCATCATCCCCCAGGGCGGGACATCAAGCAGGATCCCTACTCGAATCGTTCCCGAATTCATAATGTCCTGCAATCTGTCCGCTTGGACCACTGTCGGCAGCGCCATCAGACCCGCCAGCGCGGCTGCGGCAAAACGCATCGTGATTGTCATTTCTTTACCTCTCTGTTTGGTGGGGGGTCACTTGTGCGACGAGCTGATGAACGCTCTCAGCTCGGGCGTTTGCGGATTTCCGAAAACCTGATCAGGGTGGCCCTCTTCCCAGATGCGGCCCTCATGCATGAACACGACCTTGTTCGCGACATTGCGCGCAAAGCCCATTTCATGGGTCACGAGGATCATCGTCATTCCCTGGCGGGCCATGTCTTCCATAACTTTGAGCACCTCCCCGACAAGTTCGGGGTCAAGCGCCGATGTCACCTCGTCGAACAGCATCAGTTCGGGTTTCATGGCCAGACAGCGGGCGATGGCCACGCGCTGCTGCTGGCCACCGGACAGTTGCTCTGGCCAGGCGTCGATCTTGTCGAGAAGGCCGACCTTGCGAAGCGATTCCTCCGCGAGATCGCGCGCTTCGGACCTTCGGACCTTTCCGGTCAGCACAGGTGCCAAGGTGATGTTCTTCAACACCGTCATGTGGGGGAAAAGATTGAACTGCTGAAATACGATGCCCACACGCTGGCGGTACTCGCGCAGGTTTGGCATGTCGGCACGGATCTCCTGGCCGCCGACCTGAATCGTGCCCCCATCGGTCTTTTCGAGGCCGTTGATGCAGCGCAGCAGCGTCGACTTGCCGGAGCCGGAACGCCCGATCAGAGCGACGATATCGCCCTGTTCCACCGTGAGCGAGACATCCCTCAGGACTTCGATGGGGCCGAAGCTCTTGCGCAGACCATTTATCTCAACGAGCGCCATTCAAGCGGACCTCCAGCCTGCGTGACAGTATCGTCAGCGGAAAGCAGATGACGAAATAGATGATGGCCACGAGCGAGTAGACGAGCAGCGGCTGCAGCGTTGCGGCTGCAGACAATTGCGCGGCACGGGTCAGTTCGACAAAACCCACGATCGCGGCCAGCGATGTGCCTTTGATGAGCTGGACCAGGAAGCCGACACTCGCTGGCAATGCGATCTTGAGTGCCTGCGGCGCAATCACATGGGCAAATTGCTGCCAGCGCGTGATGCCGAGCGATGCAGCGGCTTCCCATTGCGTGTTTTTCACCGCCTCTATACCGCCTCGCCAGATTTCGCCCAGAAAAACAGCGGTATAAAGCGTGTAGGCTGCAGTGACTGCCAGAAGCGGCGGGAGTCGGATGCCGAGAAAGATTGGCAGCCCGAAATAGACGAACATGAGCAGCGCGAGAAGCGGAATTCCCTGCATCACCTGGAGAAAGGCCGCAGAAACCCACCGTAGCGGCGCGAATTTCGCAACGCGGATCATCGCGAATCCGAGCGCAAGCGGTGCACCGATAACCAGCGCCATGACCACCAGAAGGATGGTATACTGGAAGGCCGTCGAGAAAGAGAGAACGTCGATGACGCCGAATGATCTCATTGCACGCCCCTACCGCGCCACCGGCCAGCGGAATGCGAGCCGGCCAAGCGCGAAAAACAGAAGACGGAAGCAGATCACCATCGCGACGTAGATGGCGGAGACCAGTGCATAGACCTCGAAGCTGCGGAAGGTACGGCTGTCGACAAAACCTGCCGTCTGAAACAGCTCTTCGGTTGAGATGAACGAGGCAATGGAGGTTCCCAGCAACAGAAGGATGAACTGGCTGGTCAATGATGGATAGATGTTCCGCAACGCTGGAAAGAGCACCACATGAGTGAACACCTGCAATCGGGTGAGTCCCAGGCAATGGCCCGCTTCGATCTGTGCCTTTGGAATTGATGCGAGGCCGGAGCGAATGATCTCGGCGACGAAAGCCCCGAAATAAAGTGTCAGCGCAACAACCGCGGCGTCGAACGGGGGCAGCCTCAGACCGATCTGTGGCAGAACGAAAAAGATGATGAATATCTGAATGACCGGCGGGGTATTGCGGATCACCTCGATATAGGACCAGATGATGAAATTCGTGAAGCGGTTCTCCCGGCCCAGGATCAGCGCACAGACCAGCCCCAGAATCAGCCCGGCCACGCCGGCCGCAAGCGCCAGTTTGAGCGTGGTGATGATGCCGTTGATGAAGGCATCTTCGTAGCGCCAGAGAGGACGGAAGTTCAGAGATGCCATATAGGCATCCTCCTCCGAGCATACCTGGTCATGAGCAGGGTCGCGATTCCACCTCTCATTCCACAGTCCCCGCCCAGCGCTTCATCGTTGCTTGCTGTCATGCCCATGACAACGTTATCAACGCTTCACGAGCGAGGCTGTGAGGTCAAGCATTTTCTATGGGTTGGCCACGATTTGATGCCGAACACCGTTGGGAACAAGAGGCAGGAATGATCGAGCTTGATGATGTCAAGGCTGCCGCGAACAGGATTCGTCCGCTGATTCGCCGCACACCGCAGATTCGGACTGACCAGTTGCGTCAGCCGGTGACCTCTGCCGATCTGGTGTTGAAGCTCGAATGCCACCAGGTGTCTGGCTCATTCAAGGCGCGGGGCGCGGCCAACCGGCTCATGTCGCTCTCCCCCGAGAAGCGCATCCGCGGCCTTGTCGCCGCATCAGGTGGGAATCACGGGCTTGCCGTCGCGCGCTGCGGTCATGTTGCCGGAACGCTGGCGACGCTTTTCCTGCCCGATAGCGTTTCTCCCGAAAAGGTGGAGAAGGCGCGGCTTTGGGGGGCTGACTGTCATGTTGGCGGAGCTGATTTTGACGAATGCAGCGCTGCGGCCCGTGCCTTTGCCGAGCACAGCGGTGGTACCTACATTCACCCGTTCTCTGACCCTGATGTCGTCGCCGGTCAGGGGACCGTCGCTCTCGAGATGCTCGAGGATCGTCCGGACACCGAAACTGTCATCGTGGCCATCGGCGGCGGCGGCTTCATCACCGGTGCAGGAACGGTCATCAAGACGCTCGATCCGTCGATTCGCGTGATTGGCGTCGAGCCGGTCGGCTCGCCCACGCTGCACGCATCGCTTGCCGCAGGAAAGGTCGTCACACTGCCCGAGATCCAGAGCGCGATCCCGACCATGTCGTGCCGCCGTACCGACGAGAGGATTTTCGATCGCATCCGTGAAGTTGTGGACGAGGTGGTCCTGATCACGGACAACGACATGGTTCGTGCGGCCCAATGGCTCTGGTTCGAACTGGGTATTGCGGCAGATCCTGCCGGAGCCGCTGCAGTGGCCGCATTGATGTCCGGGGCCTATCAGGCCAGGGATGGCGAGCGTGTTACCGTTGCAATCTGTGGCGCAGGCCTGCCGTGACCGGTGCTCCCTCAGACCTTGTGTGCGAGATCGACCAGCATCTTCGCCGCCGTCACGATCTCGGCTATTTCGACATGCTCATCAGGCGCATGGGCGCTGTCGATGCTGCCGGGGCCAAAGATCACGGTCGGGATAGCGGCGTTGTTCACCAGTTTTGTAGCATCCGAACCGTAGGGAACACCGATCGGTGCCGACGCAATGAGATGGGTCGCACAGACATCTGACAGCAGGGTCACCACCGGGCTGGCCGCGTCCACATCCATGGCGGAACTGTCGACGAAGGGCTCAGGCACCCTGATGCTCGCGCCGCTGAAGCGTGTGACGGCTTTTTCGGCCAGTGCGGCGAAGCGTGCATGGACCGAATGCCCATCCTCGCCAGGCAGATAGCGGTAGTCGAAACGCATCCGGCAGACGGCGGGCACGGTATTCGGACCGATGCCAGATTCGATTGCGGTGCAGGTCAGCGTCGCGGGGCCCAGCAGGGAATGCGAAGGTGCGTTCGCCATCGCCTGATCGTAGAGATCGAGGACATGTCGTGCGACCGTGATTCCGTTGACCCCCTCCTCCGGAGTGCCGGTGTGGGCGTTTTTCCCCTCGATCTCGACCCACCAGCGCACGGTCCCCTTGCAAGCGCGCACGACGCGCAGCGAGGTCGGTTCACCGGCCACACCGAGATCGTAACGTTCGTTGCGGGCGATGTGGTGCAGGACACCGAGATAACTGTATTCTTCATCCATTGCGGCAACAAAATCGACGTCGGCAGCAGGGGGCGAGGCCTTCAATGCCCGCATCGCCAGCAGAAAGGCCACGATGCTGGCCCCGTCATCAACTGCACCACGCCCGTAGAGGCGACCGTCCTTGATGCGCGGTTCGAATGGAGCCTCCATTCCCGTAACCTGGACGGTGTCGAGATGGCCCTCCCAGATCATGCGCCGCTGGCCGTTCCGGCCTCTGACGCGGGTAATGAGATTGGGGCGGCCGGGCCGAACCTCGTCGATCTCGGGGGCAAGCCCGGCTTCGGCGCACCAGCCCCGCAGAGCCTGGGCCAGTTCCTCTTCACCGAAATGCCGTGGGTCGTCATCCTCGGTCCGAAACGCTGGATTGATCGACGGAATACGCACGATCAGCGACAGCAACGCCACCGCATCATCATAGCCGATTCCCTGATAGTGGCTCATCGAAGACTCCGCAGAGAGCGTGAAGGAGACAGACCTTACCAGAGCGCCCGGTGGCGTAAGATGCAAGAGCCGTGAGTAGCACGGCAATTCAATCGCTTGAGCCGCCCTCAGATGTCAATGGCGGAACAAAAGTCGGCCAGGTTATGGGGCAGCCAGGGCTGAACGAGCCCCCGGCGTCATCCCCCTGCTCGATCTGGGAGAATGGCGATGCACCACAGCAGCGCAGCACGACGTTCGGCATGGCCGTCGGCCTGTGTCAGGTCGCCCTGCACGATCAG
>CAYUBT010000067.1:0-13336 GCA_964443055.1 uncultured Rubellimicrobium sp. | reverse complement strand
CACCGTCATCGAGTGTCAGCACCGACCGTGCCCGGACCTCCACGTCCGAGATCATTGCCGGCACGTCAAGCGCGCCGCCACTTCCCGAACCGATGTTGTGCCCTGCACCGGGGATCGCCCGAACGAGCGAATTGGAATTGTGGATGTCGAGTGCAGACGCGGTGACCAGTACGTCGCTGTACAGCCGGGTATCGACATGAGTCTGATAGGTCATGTGCGAGTCGACACCCGAGACTCCCACCAGAGTCGCGTTGAAATTGTCGATCTCGGAACGCACCGCGCCGCTGTGACCCGCACCAATGTCGAGCATCCCGGGCGCGAGGAAGCCCATCGAACCTGTCCTGCCGATTTCCAGAAGGCTTGCCGCGTCACCGCGCACCGTGGCCGAAGTCGCCGAGCCCGCCGCAAGACCGCCGCTGCCTGCCTCGGCCTCGATGCGGAGCTGTGTGCCCGAATTGTTGCGGATGTTGATGTCGTCTGCCACCATCAGGCCGGAGCGGATATCGGTCTTTACCGTCGATTGGCGGTCCTCCGACTGCCCCACCTCGGCCAGGACCGCACCCACGGCAACGATACCCCCGCTCACTCCACTGACATTGGCAAAGGCGCTCGATTCCGCGCTGCTCGTGGCGATGCTGATCCGGCCCAGTTCTGCCACCAGGCTGGAGTCGAGCACCGTCGCAAGATTGTAGTCGATCAGCGCGGAAGACTCCGCCCCGTTGCCCGCCAGAAGCCCGCCCGAGGCCGAGAACGCATCCGCATGGACATTGTGCCGTCCGCCACGGGCGCGCAGTTCGGTGTTGATGGAAATATAGCCCGCTGTGATCGTGCCGCCGGTGATTTCGGTTCGCATCGTGCTGTCAAGCCGGGCCCGGGCCACCGAGGCACCTACCGACACCCCGGCGCTGACCGCGACACCCCGCGCTTCGGCATGGGCCTCGGCTTCAGAGATTGCCTGGAGACTCAACTCGCTGGCGTCAATGTTCACATGCTGCAGATCCAGCTCTGTCCCGGCCTGGTTCCGCCCGGTGATAACCACCGCATTGACACCCGCGAGGATGCCACCGGCCGCGCCTTCGCCGGTGACATAGGCACCGGTCTTGTCCAGCAGACCGATTTCGACCTGCGTGGCGCTGATTCGTGCGGTATCGACGGCGGTGCCGGAGAATGCCACACGTGTTGCCCCGGCGATCGTCGCGTCAACAACGACAACGCCGACCCCGGCAACGCCCGCCGCAACATTCAAGACTTCGGCCTGCAACACATCGCTACGCTCGGCGTTGATCTCGACGCGTGCCGCATCCACACCATCACTCAGCCCTGCAACGACAACACCCTCGCCAATCCTGATCGCCGCCAGCGTCGTTGCCCGCGCGACTGCAATCCCCGCCGAAATGCCAACCAGACCGCCCCCGGCCGAAAATGCATGAGCATCTATCGTCGGACCCGCACCACCCGCGCCGGTCGTCGCCTGCAGCTTGATGTTGCGGCCGGCCCTCAGCTCCGAATGCGCGCCGATATCGACGACCGAGGCCACACCCACATTGGAAACCAGCACACCCGCGCTGATCCCGGCAAAACCGCCAGCCGCGAGCGCCCCGCCGAATTGCGTGGCGCTGACCGTCACCTCACTCCCGATGGTGAGATCCCGCGCGGCAGACAGGATTGACGCCGACCCGATCGAAACGCCCACATCATCGCCCGTGGGCGTGCCGGTCACGTCCACAGCCTGGCGCGCAGTGAGTACCTCGTCGCGAATGCCTGCTCCGCCGCCGAAACCTGCAACAGATTCCACCGAAGAGCGGGCCTCGGTTTCGTTTCCGGCACCGTCACTGGTCGCCTGGTCACCATCCAGATCTTTCTGCACCTCATCCAGAAGGTCGGTGCGCGCGGACGCAGCATGCTGTTCATTGCCAGAATCGCCGAGTTCTACCTCACCACCCATCTCGATCACGGAAATCGCGGCCGACAACCCGACAGACCCACCAGCCGAGCCGACGATGACCAGGCTTCTCAACGACCGGTCGGCCGTCGCGGAAAGGGTCAGGTCGCGCCCGGCATCGAGTTCGGTCTCACCGCCGAGGTTCACCTGCGTCCGGCTGCCGAAGCTCGCATAATCCAGCGAGGCACCGACACCCGCGCTCAAATCGGCTGCGACCACCCCGGTGATGCCGCGCAGAGCAACCTCCTCATGTGCCACAAGGCTGAGGTCGCGCCCGGCACGGATCGTCTGTTCCGGATCGATATTGATCAGCGTCGCGGCGGTTACCAGATTGACGTTGACACTGGCGGCAAATGCGCCCCCGCCGGCGCCAACCGCACCACCGCCGGCAAATGTCACCGTCTCCATTTCGGTCGTCGCGCCGATGCCCACATCGCCACCGGCGCGGATCACCGTGGCATCCGCCACACTGGTACCTGACGTAGTATCAGGCGCAGCGTCACCGATCACCACCTCCGCCGTACTGTCGAACAGATTGACCTGCACCGCTGCGCCGGCCGCCGTGCCACCGGCTGCACCCACGCCCACAACAGCAAGAACGTCGTTATCTACTGCGGCGTTAATATTGATATTGCCACCGGTCAGATCATTGTCTTCCCAACGCCCGGCCGTCAGATCAGCCCCGCGCAGCGTGACCCGCGCTGTGGAGTCGAAAATATTCACCCCCGCGCTTCCCGCGACGCCTGCCGCACCGACCCCGGCACCAATGACAAAGTTGGTGATGTCGGTCGTGGTCGTCGCATCCAGCGACAGCAGGTTGGCGGCCGAGGCCGAGCCACGATTCATCACGATTTCGGACGAGGCAGTAACGAGCGTCGTCCCCGCTGCGGCTCCGGCACCCACAGCACCGCCGCCAATGGCAACGTTGTACTGTTCTGCCTCGCTGGCGGTCGCGGCCACCAGGTAGGTGTCTTGCGAGATATGGGGCGCAATAATCTCGCCGGTGCCCCCGCCGCCCGTCGACTCTTCATCGAACACCGGCGCGTTGACGCTTCCGGTCCCTGCATCGTTCCCGTCACCGATGCGCACCATTGCGCTGTCATCAAGGATGTTGAAGGCAAAGAGCCCGGAGACACCCGCATATCCACCAACGGCCGCATTCGCCGTCACCGTCGCGATAACGGTATCGGCATATGCCTCGACCGCCGCGCCACGCACGGTGCCCAGACGTGCACTTTCGGCAGTCGAATATCCCAGGCCAGCAACACGGGAGAGATCCGTTACCGCCGCCTCGACCTCATTCGCAGTCTTGTTGACGGAAACGGCCACGCCGACCCCCACCGCACCACCGACCGAGAACGAAATATTGATCGTTGGAATATCGCTGAGTTCGCCGTCACTATCTTCAGCAAAACCTTCTTCAGAGTCAGGTGTCTCGCCATCCTCGCTCGTCGCCAGTGCGATGGAGTTCGTTGCCGCCGCACGCATCAGCACCGTGCCGCGCGTCACGATATCCGAGCCCCCGGCGTGATCCGGGGCGGCACCGCTGAAGTCGATCGGATCGCCCGTGTTGCGCACCAGCGCGCGCACGGTATTTTCCGAGATATTCGTTGCAACCGATCCCGTGACCGAGACCGCGCCGCTGATTGCTCCCGACACCGCATTGCCAGACAAATTGGCGATGGCCTCGGCGTCGATCCTGACCGTGCCCAGTCCACGAATGCGGCTGGCGTCGATATCGGCCAGCACATTCGCGGAGGAATGGTTCACCGTCACACCCAGCCCGATCGCGGCCGTACCGGCACCAGCGACCGCACCGGCAAGGCCGAAGATCCCGACATCACTGGCCGCCAGCACGCTGGCCGCATCAGCCAGGACATCCGAACGGTAAAGTCGGCTGGTAACAGCGGAACTGTTCACATTGATCGCAAAGCTGCCGCCGACGCCCACGGTTCCGGCAGCGCCCACAGAAACCCCGACCGCGTCGATCCGGATTTCCTGATCTGCGGAAACGGTCACATCGCCCCGGACATCGTCGTCCGTCGGGTCGGCGGTATGGACCCGCACGTTGCTCAGTTCCGCCGTCGCCTCATCCGCCATCACATTCACGCCGACAGCGACTCCGACGCCCGCCGTACCACCTGCACCGATGGCCCCTGCGAGGCTCTGGATACGGCCCGTCTGCGTCAGCCCGACATTCACCGATCCGCCTTCAGTACGAAGGGTCGCCGGGACGCCATCCTCGGCCCTCAGCCGCGCAGCGATATCGCGTTCCATGACGTTTACCGTCACCGAACCGGCAATGCCGGCCGTGCCGCCTGCCCCGGCGCTCGCGGCCATGGTCTGTATGATGCCGGATTGTTGCGCCGTCACCGTCAGGCCGGAATCGAGCGTAATATCCGAACCCGTGGGCAACACGACCTCGGCCAGCGTCTGACCATAGAGAAGGTTGACCGTGAAAGCCGCGCCGATCCCGCCCGATCCGCCCGCGCCGACGGCCCCGGCCAGCGAGCGGATGTTGGATTCGCCCGGATCCCCGGCGGTGTCGTCTTCAAAGTCGAAGCCGCCGGAACCCACCGCAAGCTCGCGCGCGGCAACGTCGATCGTGCCGACATTGATTTCCCCCGCGCCGATCTCCAGCCGGGCAAGTGTCATGTCCTCCGCATCCAGTCCGAAATCGGGCGCGGGCGGCGGCGCGGCATCTCCCTCACGCTGCAGTCTTTCACGCACCGACAGCGTCGCGCCGCCGATCTCGCCAATGATGGACTCACGTTCCTCATCGGTGGTGGTCATCGCCAGAGCAATGGGGTCTTCCTCATCCGGCTCCAGCCCTTCCATCTGCGGAGCATCAACGGCCCCCGTCGGCCGCTTGCCGATCTGCGTATAGACGAGCGACCCTGCACCGCCGAAATTGCCCGAGCCGCTGCCGCTGGCAGCGATGGCGTCGATCCGGCCGCTGTTCAGCGCGGTGATGTTCAGCGCCTGCCCGGTCACATTGCGGCTCGTAACCAGATCGGCAGTGACAGTGTCATGAATGATTGCCACGGTCACCGCCGCGCCCACCGCATTGCTGCCGCTGGCCGACGCAGCGCCGGAAATTGCCCCGATCTCTGATGTCTTCTCGGCGAGGAGGTCGATTTCGCCGTCACTGCCGGCATCAAGCATCACATTGCTTGCGGCAACCCGCGCCTGGTTGCCGATATGCGCCACCGCGAAGGAGCCCGCCAGGCCGGTGCTGCCTGCGACGCCCATCGCCGCAGCCAACGTGCCGATATGCGCGGCGTTCGTGGCGATGAGGCCGATATTCCCGTTCTGTGCGGTGATCTCGCTCCCCTGCGCCATCACCATCGTGTCATGGCCGATGTGGTTGACGGCCACTGCCGCGCCCGCCCCGGTCTGGCCGCCGCCCGCCGCGCCGAGGGCCATGCTGTGGATCACGCTATCATCCTTCGCCGTCAGCGATACGCCCGCTCCGGCGACGAGTTCTGCATCGTTCGCCCGCACGCTGGTCTCGCCCGTCAGGATGTTGACCGTCACCGCCCCGGACACCGCCGTTTGGCCGGAGGCACCAAGAGCGATGGCCGCCGTCTCTATCAGCCCCTGTGCCGTGGCCTGTGCGCTGATATCACCTGTGCGCGTCGTGATTCTGGAGCCATCGAGGCTCGCCAAAGTCTGGTTGCGGTCGATCACATTGACCGTCAGCGCCGCGCCCACTGCGTTGCGCCCGGAAAAGGCCGCCGCGCCGCCAAGACTGCGGATCGCCCGTTCGGACGTTGCCGAAACATCCACCCGGGCCGCATCCGTAATCTCGCTGTCTTCGACCGCCGCGATGGTTTCGGCGAGGATCGCATTGCCCGAAAGACCAAGGCCGACCGCGGTTTCGGCGGCACCACCACCTGCGGCGGCAAGCGTCCCGATCTCGCTTTCACTCGTCGCTGTCACGCTGACCGCGCCCAGTTCACCGCCGGTCGCTGCGGCAAAATCCGCATATCGTGCCGCCGCTTCCGTCGAGACCGAAACGACATTGACAGAAACACCGCCACCGACTGCATTCTTGCCGGTGCCGATGGCGATGGCCCCGGCCAGCGACCAGATCGCCGCCTCTTCGGTCGCCGTGAGCGCCACCTCGCCCGTCTGCAGCGTGATCAACCGGGTTGCCGTTCCTTCGATCAGCGCCTTTGCCGCCGTCGTGACCGTGTTGACGGTCACACTGCCTGCGATACCAGTGCGCCCGACGCCCGCCGAAGCTGCAAAGCCGTAAACTCCGGCATCCATGTCCGCAGTAATATTGACCTGATCCGCAGTGACGGATGAGGCACCGGCAAGCCGCGCGGTCGCATGGCGGTTGAAGGTGTTGACCGAAACACCGATCCCCACACCAGCCGAGCCCGAAGCATCAAGGTTCAATGCGACCGCGCCCCCGAGGCCGACATTGACCGAAGTATCTTCTGCGGCCACGGAAACTTCCGTGGCTTCAACCTCGGAATCCACGACCTCGGCCGTGGTCCCGCCGAGCAACACATTGACCGCCACCGAGCCCGCAACTGCGACATCACCGCGCGAGGTACCGGACCCACCGACAGCAACACCGACCACATGCGAGCTTTCCTCAGCCCGGACCGAGGCGCTGCCTGCCGTCAGTTCCGTGTCACGCAGATAGGCCAGCGTCGTGCGGTTCCCGACCGTCACCGCGAAACCGCCCGCCAGCGCATTGTTCTCCGAACTCGCGTCCATCGAGGCCGAGATTGCCCCGCCCAGCGCTATCGAAATGCTGTCATTATGCGCCAGAATATCGAGCGCCTCGGTAATATTGATCTCTCCGCCCGAGCGCAGCCCGGCCGTGACCTCATCTTGCAAGAGAAGGTTCAGCGCCGCGCTTCCGGAAATCGCCCAGCCCGCGCCACCCTTCTGGCCGTCGTCGTTTGCCGGCAGATCGGTGCGGTTGGTCTGCTCACCGACAGCGTCGTTCTGTTCATCATCGAACAGCCAACTCGGGATGAGCGTATCTTCGTCACTCGTGGTTTCAGGAGAACCGGAGCCGGGCCCCTCGCTACCGGCCGAAGGCGTGCTGCCCGCGACCGCTGCGCCTGCAATGGCCGCCGAAATCTGGATGCCACTGTTCTCGGCCTCGACAGTCAGGCTGCCGGCCTCGATCTTGCCGGTCGAGGCGGTAGACCCCGCCCCTTCCGGCCCGACCAGCGCCAGCGTCTGGCGACGCATGAAGTTGACCGTCACCGAGGCCCCGACCCCGACATTGCCACTGACCGAGGCCGCGCCTGCCGCGTTCCAGGTCATGCCGGCATCCGTGGCCCGGATCAGGGCCTCGCCAGTGTCCAGATCAATCAGCGCCGCATCGCTGACCCGGGCGACAGTCCGATTTTCCATCATCGCAATGCCGATGGCAGCATTGATGGCGACTTCCTCGGCGTTACCGCCGGCATAGGTGGTCAGCAGCGACTGAATGTCGTTTTGCGCCTCAACCACGAGCGAGGTCGCTTCAATATCAGCCGCACCCTCGATCAACGCCTCGACCGTCGCATGGGTTCGGGCAAGATTGATCGCGCCGCCGATCGAGTTGTTCGCACCGTCGTCACCCGCCAGCGTGGGCAGTTTGATCTCGTTTGCACGATGATAGAAGAAGCCTTCCGCCACCGCGTTGATGGCCAGATCTCCGGCCTCGACAGACGCTCCATCTCTCACCACGGCGCGGGTTTCCGTCGTGGTGCTGAACCAGTTCACCGTCACTCCGATGGCGAGCTGCTGGTCGGCATCCTCGGCCTCGCTCGAGCTTGTGGCGCGCGCGCCGGTACGGGTCGTCAGATAGTTGTCGAGATCGAGAATATCGCCCAGGGAAGGCGGCGTGCCCGCGCTGCCTGACGTCTCCTCATTGGTCACTTCATCCGCGTCGTCACGAGTTTCGGGCGAGGTGAATTCCTTTACCTTGTCCAGATAGTCGGTCAGGGCATCGCGCAAATCATCCTGCGGGCGGTTGTTTTCAAAGGCGGTGCGGGCGTCGACCGTCACCGCACCGGCGCTGGTCAGGTCCAGGGCCGAGCCAAGTTCGGCCTGCGTCACTCCGGTCATCAAGGCGATGGGGACATTCAGGAACACGCCGTAGCCGATCTCGGCCACGAACTCCTCGGCGGTTTTCTGTTCGGATTCGGGACGGCCCGCGTTGTATTCGTCCAGCTGCTTTTGCTGGGCCGCAGTCAACGAGGCGACCTCGCTGGTCACGGCGCGCAACATCCCCGTGCCGCCTTCGTCGGCACTGGCAAAGCGCATCACCGCATTGGCGGCGACCGAGGCGGCCTCCACCGTGGTGAGGTCGAGCTGGACAGGCTCGCCATCCGGGTCGTGATAGGCACCGCCCAACGTCACGAAAGTATCATTGTTGTCCAGCGACACATTTACCGACAGCGCACCCGCGAAGCCGGGCTTGCTGTTCTGACCGGAGGTCGTGCCCCCCGCATCACCGCCCTCGCCCTCTTCCTCCTGGCCCAGCACCAGATTGCGAATCTCGTTTATGAAGCCCGACGTCCCCTCATTGGCCGCGTCGCCGTCATCCTCATCGCTCTCGTCAGCCTTGGGCGGATCATCCACACCAAGAGTGGTGGTGGTCGTATTGGCCAGGCCGAACCAGAGTGTCTCGGCCCCGAGATCCAACGCCCCGCCGGCATTGATCTCACCACCAAGCGCGGCCTCGGTCAGCGTATTGCCGATCGAAACGGTGACACCCAGCGCAAACTTGCCGTCCTTGCCGCCATCTACCGCCGTGGTCAGGTTGTGGTTGAGCCCTGTAACCGCGTTGACATTCAGATCACCCGCCGCATTGATCGCCCCACCAGAAATCACGATCTGGTTGGCAAGGTCGCGCACGGACACCGTAACCCCGGTTGCAATATCCTTGTAGGATTGCGGGTTGAGCGCAGTCACCAGATTCTCCTGCGCCGTTGAATTCACGACCACATTTCCGGTGACGCTGGTGAGCGTCGAGCCGATAATCGTGACCCTGCTCGTGGTGTCGGTGACTGCGACCACCAGGTTGATCGGATCCTCGCCCGGCGTGATCTCCACATCGGTCTGGGCATGGGAGTGGATATAGATCGCGTCGCCCGAGGCATCGAAAGCATGGGCCAGATGAGCGGTGATCGAAGCGGGCGGCGGCTCGCCTCCTGCGTTTTCTGCATGGCCGTTACTGAACTCGTATTCGTCCTCAGCGAGCCCCTCCGCAGTGACGATTCCGTTCTCCGCCAGCGTGCCCTCGAAGGCGGCCGAGGGACCGAGGCCTGCCCAGTTGCCGTCAGCCGTCAGCGTACTGTCCGTGATGTCGATCTCGGCCGTGGCGGTCAAATACGCCACCTGCACCGGGATCTTGTCGCCGAAAGGTTCGGCCAACGTGTTCACCTGGTCGATGTAAAACCGCGCATCAAGCTCATTGCCCTCGATCAGGGCGCTCGCGACATCCAGCCCGACATCCAGCGCCGCCACCAAAAACCCGTCGGTGCCGCTGCCCGAACTGTCGGGCGCTGCCGCCCCGGCCGATTGCGCATAGGCACCGATATAAATCGCGCCACCGTGCAGGGTCGCCCCGGTGATCGTGATCGACGCTGCAGACTCATCCAAGGCGATCAGCCCGGTGGTGCCGTCAGCCTCGGCCCGCGCCAGCAAGGCAATCAGCCCCCCGGCGTGGGTGCCATCAGCATGCGCATCAAGGGTTGCGTCCTTTTCAATGATGATTTCCGGCGCAGTGATGATCAGATCGCCGGAATTGCCGGTCGAAATCCCGCTGCCGTTCACCTGCCGGGTCGAGATGGTGACATTCTCCCTGACGGTGATGCTGTCATCCGCCTGCAGGATCCAGGTCGCACCATTGGTCGTGACATCAGCGGTGATCACGATGTCGGCGGGGTCGATATAAACGGTGCCGGTACGCCCGCTCAACGAAGACGCGTCAAGCTCGCCGCCGAAGCTCACCTGCTCACGTGCGCTGAACTCGAGGAAGCCACCGTCGCCCGCGACGGCACTGACGCCGATCCGCGCGCCCTGTTCCAGCAGCGCCGAGCCATCGGCAAAAAGGAACACATTGCCCCCGGCGCCGTCATCGATTCCGTCTGCACTGATCTCGGCCCCGGCCTGCACCTCGATATCACCGGCTGCCGTCATGGCGATCTGGCCACCGTCATTTCCCGAGCGCGCCGTGGCCTGCCCGGCCACACGCATGTCGCCGCCCGAATGCAGCCGGATCACCCCGCCGCTGATGCTGACCCCGGTCGCGCTGGCGGTCCCATCGGTGTTGACCGCAGGCGCGGCCGTCTGCGCGCCACTGCGGTCGATAACGTTGATGCGCCCGTCAAGGACCATCCGCGCGCCGGCACGCATCTCCAGCCGCCGGGCGTTGATCTCGCCATAAAGCTCGACCGCACCACTGGCCGACAGCGGCTCGGTTCCGGCAAAGAGCTGCGCCACGGCAGAATCGTCCACCTGCCCGTCCGCACCCAAAAGCCTTTCGGCAAAGCCATGGCTGGCGGTCGAAACGGTCAGTGCACCGGCATTGATGACGCCGCCCGCACCGACTACCAGCCCCTCCGGGCTGACCAGATAGACATTGCCGCCGACCTCGCCGCCCTGCATGGCGTTAAGAGTGCCGTCGATATTGGTGACGCCGTTGCGGATGATATTGATCAGGGCACCGGCAGCATCCGGCTGATGCAGGTTCACGGTCCTGAGCTGCTCGACCGAGAATCGTTCAAACGAGTTGAAGGCATTACCGCCATGAAGCGTGCCCGTCGTGATATCGGTAACATTGCCGGAGGTTACGATACTCGTGTCGGTGCGACCGTCAGCAACAATCGGCTGCGCCACAAGCGGGAATGTCGGCAGGAAAGTGACGCTGAATCCTGATATGACCACTGTCGTCAGTCGACACCAGTGCCGGATACGTGCCCGGATATGTCGGCCTTTTCTGACACCATGGGTCATTGGACTCATCCCGTAATATAAATTACCCGGAGTCCGCAGCCGGGGCACGCCCCGGCTACGACATTCATATGTCTAGTCGACCGCGATGGCCGCTAGCGCCTCATTGAATTGGCTTATGTCCAGCCCGACGATCAGGGGCTCGGCGCCAATATCCGGTCGATAGCCGAACAGCAGCCGATCATTCGCTGCAAAATTCTCCAGCTCTTCCTGGTCAAGCTGAATGGCGGCCTCGCAAAGCCCGTCCATGCAGCGCTGCCAGACCATGCTGCGTTGTTCTTCTTCTTCGTTATCATTATCAAAACGATACACCGCGCCGGCGGGCAGATAGGCCCCCATCGGCACCTGGGCGAGCAGGATCGCCGTGTCGTCCTCGGCAGGAACTGCGATCATCTGCACGATCAACTGATCATTTTCGGTCAGGGTAAGCTGCTGGCGCAGGCTGCAGGCCACGCGTGTCACGCTTACCGCCTCGCAGGTCACCAGCCAATCGCCAAACAGCGTGTTGTTGAGCGTCTCGCCGTCAGCCACGGCCTGCGACGGAGCAGTGGCCAGCGGCGTGGCTTCGGCCCCGGTCTCATCTGGATCTAGATCCTCCTCCTGCGCCATTGCGCCAAGTGCGAGTAGCGGCACCATGAGTCCCGCAAGCAGATATGTTCGCACCATGATTTCCCTCATTTCCCTTTTGGTATTCACTTAAAAATTCACATCGAGACCAACATAAAGGGTTCCCTTGCCCTTGTCGTCAAAGCCCAATGTGTTGCGCAGTGGCCAGCCGTAGAACATCGATGCCGTCACCCGCTCGCCAAACTCCGCGCGCAGACCGAGCCCGGCTGAAACGAGAAAGTCCTGTTCGGAATTGATCGAGCCATCGACCCGATAGGGAACGATGATCGCCGCATCAAGAAACACGAAAGGCGACAGGTTGACCGGAAAATCCGAACCGAGGTCAAAACCATTGGCACTGGACAGCTGATTCTGCATGATCAGGCCGCTGTCACCACTGCGGACCGCGTTGGGATAGCCCCGTACCGAGGTGGCCCCGCCGGCATTGATGAGGCGTGCAACCGGCAGATTCTGACCATGCGCATATTGGTAGCTCATCGAGGATGTGAAAAGCCCCCAGTCGCTGACAAGCTGCGCATAAGAAACGTTACCGAATGCCAGCCAATAGCTGCCTTCGGTCTCGGAAGTCTGGTCGGTTTCCGCATTGCCTGCCCTGATACCCAGAGACGCACCAAAGGCCGAGCGTGAGAACTGCCGCTGAAAGGCCACACCGACCGCGACGTCAGTCAAATCGGTACGCAAGAGCGGCAAGCCCGAAATCTCGGACTCGCTTCGTTCGACCTGAAGATCAGCCGAGACCATCCAGTGCCGATCCGGCCCGACCCAGAACGGCCGGGTATAACCCAGCGACGCCGAAGAAGAGTTGGAGCGGATGTCCACAGGCAGGAACGGGTCGGAAATCACCTGCGAACGCGCATGGGTGGCTGACGCCACGATGCGCCCGCCCTGCCCGAAGACCGGCACCGAATAGCCAAGGCCACCGGACCAGGCCCCTTCCGAGCCCTGTAGCTGAAGCGACAGCAGATCGCGGCGGCCCGATACGCTGTTCCAGCGCCCGAAATAGGCACCGCGCAGCTCTCCGGTCTGCGGTGAGCCGAAATTGTCCACCGAGAAAACCTGAACGAAGCGTTCAGGTTCTTCTCCACTGACAAGAGCACGGGTCATCCCCTCCCCCTCGCCGGGGCCAAAGGTCAGCACGGGCCGGAAGTCATGCGCAATTTCAAACACGCGCAGATCATGTTCCAGACGCTCGAAGTCGACAGGCTCCTGTTCGGGCAACCGAATGTTATCGACGATAAAACTGTGCCGGGTCGAACTCAGCGCGGAACTGTCCACCGCCTCGACGCGCGCCTCGACCAGCCGCACATGCAATATCCCGTCGACAATGTCCTGTGGCGGCAGGACTGCCAGCGACGTGACGACGCCTGCCAGCGCATACGCGCGGTTCACCTCTTCCACCATTGCCTCGAGATCGGCAAAAGTGATCGCCCTGTCAGTATATCGAGCCGCGATCTCCTGTAGTGTCGTATCGTCGAGATACACCGAATCGTCGAACCGGACGCCCGAGATCGAAAAGCTCTGGGCTGCGACCGGAGCGGCCGCTGCGACCGTCAATGCCAGCGCCGCTGCGGCGCGCATGATCATCCAGCCGCTCACCTGACGCGTCCTTCCTGCCGTTCGTCCAGCGCCGCAAGCCCTGCAGTCACCCCCATCAGCGAGATATCGACCGACGCCACCGGCGAGGTCGGCGATGGACGGAACCGCAGCTCGGCCACCGTCGCGGCCCGCCACTGGGCCTCGGCCTCGGCATCGATTCGCCGAACACCCTCACACGCCAAGGCGACGCAACTC
>CAYUBT010000066.1:0-13485 GCA_964443055.1 uncultured Rubellimicrobium sp. | reverse complement strand
GCCTCTATGCCGCCGCAACCGGCGAGGAAGGCTGGAACGATTTTCTTTGTCGGCTTGCAGATTTCTGTGGCGCGGAAAATGCTGCACTCGTCCGCGCGGACCAGCTTGTCGGTCATTCCTCCGTGCTGGCCCCGCGTGCCGATCCCGCTGTTATCGCCGCCTATAATACGCAATGGTGGGCCAAGGATCCGACGTCCAGGGCGACAGCCACCGCACCGGTCGGCAGGATCACGAGTCTGGACGATACTGGCCGTGACCTCTTCCACAAGAGCAAATTTCACAACGAATTCTGGCGGTACTCAGGTCTTGGCGCGGAGCGACTGGCGGTCAATCTCAGCCTTGGTCGAGAGCGTTTCGCCAGTTGCGTTTTGCAGACCTCCGTCGCAAGGGACGAACTGGGCCTCGAAGCCCGGAATCGGCTCGGGCACCTGACGCCTCATCTTGTTCGCGCCGTTGCCATGCACGGACGACTGCACCGGCTGGCGATGGAAAACGCGGTATTCTCGACATTCAGGAACACGCCGCGACGGGGATTGATCGTCGTCGATTCCGCCATGCGCATATTGTTCGCCGATGAAGCCGGAGAGGCGCTGTTGGCGCGCAGCGCTGGTCTGCGTGTCCGCAATCTTGTTTTCAACCTTGGCAACCACAGGGCGGACAGGTTGCTGCAACGTGCCGTGGCCGCCTGTATCGGAAATCGGCACGATCTGCCGGCAGGCCGGGCTATCGAATGGAACCGAGGCGGCAGATACCGTCCGCTGGCGATCGAAGTGCTGCCCTGGGCATCCGAGATCCCCGCGCTGGATTTCGCTGCCACGCGCCCGGCGGCGATCCTGCTTCTGCATGATCGGCGGGATGAGCCTGCTCTGGCGGAGAATACGGCCCGGACCGAGAAGGCGGCGAGCCCGTCCCTGCAACTGTCACGCAACAGCCGGAAACGTTCGGAGTCGTTCTCTGCGATCACCGCCGATATTGCCGCCAATCTCGATGATAGCGATATCTCGCTTGCCTGGCTGGCCGGACGCCACGGCATGACGCCGCGTCGTATCCGCGATCTCTTCTATGCCGAGAACACGAATTTCACCGACTATCTTCTGAATGCAAGGCTTGACCGTGCGCGCGACATGCTGACAGATGCCGCCCTTGCCCATGTCAATGTCGCCAGTATCGCGCTCGATTGCGGTTTTGGAGATATTTCATGGTTCCATCACGCCTTTCGCCGCCGCTTTCAGAAAACACCCACGGATATGCGCAGGCAGGACAAGGACAACGAGCGATGAGCAGAAAGCCAACAGTCTATCATATTCCCGTCTGTCCTTTTTCGCAGCGGCTCGAAATCCTGCTCGCACTCAAGGGGCTGACCGATCAGGTCGCGTTTCACAAGATCGATATCACCCGGCCGCGCCCCCAATGGCTGCTGGACCTGACGCGCGGCACGACCGCGTTGCCCATCCTTGTCACGCCCGATGGCCAGGTCATCAAGGAAAGCCTGGTCATCCTCCAGTATCTCGAACAGACATTCGCCGACCCGCCCGTCGCACGAAGCGATCCCTACGAGCGGGCGGTCGAGAACATGATGACAGCCATGGAAGGGCCATTCACCGTTACCGGCTATACCTTCGTCATGAACCGCGACCCTGACCGCCGCGAGAAGTTCGAGGCGGACATGCTCGGCCATTACGGGAAACTGAACGACTTTCTGGCGCAGCACAGCCCGTCCCGCACATTCCTGTTCGACCGCTTCGGCTGGGCCGAGGCCGTGTTCACGCCGCTGTTCATGCGTTTCTGGTTCCTCGACTATTACGAAGGCTTCGACCTGCCTGACGACGGTCGCTATGCGCGGGTGCGCAAGTGGCGTGATGCCTGCCTCGCCCATCCGGCCGCGCAGCAGGTTTCCCGCGAGGAGGTCGTCAAGCTTTACTACGACTATGCGCTCGGGGCCGGAAACGGCACTCTGGTTCCCGACCGGAAGGTCTCAAGCTTTGTTTTCGAGCCCCACTGGAAGAATCGGCCCTGGCCGCCGAGAGCCAAATACGAGGTATCCGCTTCGGATCGTGAACTGGGCCTGGTTGGCTGAGGCATCAGCCGCCTGCCGCCGGGATCAAGCGAAGAGCAGTTGCTTTCGGCTCTGACCCCAACCGCTCTCCCCAAGATATTCGTTTTGCGTTCGGTTCTACTGGCCCGGCTGCAGCGGCTTGCGCCGTCGGCGTCGATGGTCGGAGGAACGAAAATGCCGCATCGGGTTCTGGGCGAAGGCGCGTTCGAGTGGATCGGCACCTGGTACAAGACCATTCTCTCGAGCGAGAACACCGAAGGAGAGATGTCGGTCGTCGATTGCGTGTCGCCGCCGGGTTTCGGGCCGCCGCGTCATATTCACCACAGCCAGGATGAAACCTTCATCATTCTGACCGGGCAGATCGAGTTCTGGATCGAGGGCTTGCGCTTCATGCGGGGATCGGGCGAGACCGCATACATTCCCAAGGGTCGAGAGCATACCTTCCGCATCGCGGGCGAGGAATGGTCGCGTCACTTCGTCGTGACCACGCCCGGCGGTCTCGATGCCTTCTTCGAGGACATGGGTCGACAAGGACTGGACCTGCCGCAGGACATGGAGCGGATTGTCGAGAGCGCCCGGCGCCATGCGCTCGAATTCACCGGGCCGCCGCTGGAAGGCGAATAGCCGTGGGCCATCCCGTCACCAGCGTTTGGCG
The DNA here is from genome assembly GCA_964443055.1 of uncultured Rubellimicrobium sp. Classification (GTDB taxonomy): domain Bacteria; phylum Pseudomonadota; class Alphaproteobacteria; order Rhodobacterales; family Rhodobacteraceae; genus JADYZU01. The sequence goes on along the minus strand of CAYUBT010000066.1, from coordinate 10,774 downwards.
ACGGATACCAAGTCATGAAATCCAAAAAGGGGGAACATCAATGCCTGCACTTGCACAGCTCTATTTCAAGACTGCCATCGTCTTTCTCATCATCGGTATCGCGGCCGGAATCCACATGTCGATTTCAGGCGACCACGAGGTCACGGGCGCACACGCACATACCAACCTGCTCGGCTGGGTCACGATGGCGTTGTTCGGAGCCTATCTGACTTTCGTGCCGGAAAAGGCGCGTTCCCGGCTCGCTCGAATCCAGTATGGTGTCTACACGCTGGGTGTGGCTGTCATGATGCCGTCGCTCTACTTCATGCTCAGGGGCAATCCCGCACTCGAACCGCTGGTGGCGATCTCGTCGCTGGTCGTCCTTGTCGGCGTCCTGCTGTTTGCCGTCGTGATCTTTTCCGGCAAGGTGGCGCGAGCGGGTGAGGCCGCCGCCATGACAGGCTGAGCGCAACACCCAGCCTGCGCAGGCGTAGCGCATGGAACGGGGAGTGCCGCACCGGCACGGCACTCTCGTTTCGGCTCATTCCCCAACGGCCTTCCCCACGGCCGCCCGAAAACACGACGTTAACTGTCACCGCATCATGGCGACAATGGCTTCACTGCTGCTGCGGGGAGAGATCATGGCAACGCAGAAAACAACGACAATCTCATGGATCGACCGGCTGAAAAGTTCGATTGCCGGAACGGGGGTCGGCATCGTCCTGGTCGTCGGGATGACGATCGGCCTGTTCTGGAACGAAGGCCGAGCGGTGCAAACGCAGCGTTCGCTCGATGAGGGTGCGGGCCTTGTGGTATCGCTCCCGGCGGACGTGATCGACCCTGCTCGCGATGGCCAGCTCATCCATGTGACCGGCCCGGTCGAAACCGGCCAATCCGTCTCGGATGAGCAATTTGCGGTGACAGCAGACGGCGTGCGCCTGATCCGTTCCGTCGACATGTTCCAGTGGCTCGAATCCACCAGTACCGAAACCCGGCGGAATCTGGGTGGCAGCGAAACGCGCGTGACCACCTACAGCTACGCGCCCGGCTGGTCCGACCGCCATCACGACTCATCGCGGTTCGAGGAGGCTGCCGACCACCAGAATCCGGCGATGGTCCATGAACGCAGGAGCATCAGTGTGGACAGGGCCAACCTTGGCGCCTTCTCCCTCGACCGCAACGTTCTCGACCGGATCAGCGGTGCCCAGCCGTTTCCGATCCCCGCCACCCATGTCGAGACACTGCGCGACGTGCTCGGCGACAACGCGGAGGTCAGTGTTGTCGACGGTGCAATCTATCTCGGCGCTAATCCCGCGCAACCACAGATCGGGGATTATCGCATCCGCTATGAACTCGTCCCGCTCGGGACGATCAGCGTCATCGGCCAGCAACAGGAGAACGGGATCTCGGCCTACCGCACGGAAGCTGGCGATTCCCTGTTGATCGTGGAGGTCGGGAACCGCCCCGCACAGGAGATGTTCGATTCAGCCGCCAGCCGCAACAGCGTCCTGACCTGGGGGTTGCGCGTCGGTGGCCTTGTCCTGCTCATCACCGGCTTTTCCCTGATGATGGGTCCGATCTCGGTCGTGGCCAGCGTCATCCCCTTCCTGGGCAGCATCGTGAGCATGGGCACCGGGCTGGTTGCTGCCGTCGCAGGCATCGCGCTCGGCACGCTGACCATAGGATCGGCGTGGCTGGCCTACCGGCCGTTGATCGCCGTGCTGATCTTCATCGCGGGGGCCGCATTGATCGTGGCCGTCAGGATGCTGGCCGGACGCAGGAAGCGGTCGCCCGTCGAGGACCCGACGGCAGTGTAACGAAACATGAGGAAGCCATCATGAAAAGACTGATCCTTGCCGCCGGACTGACAGCCCTGGCATTTACCGCACCAGCCGTCGCCCAGACCGATGAGGAGGCCATTGCCAGACTGAACGAGCTCGGATTCGAGTTCCGCAACGCACCCATCAATGCTGAGGCGCTCGCAGAGATACAGTCATTGCAAATACCGCGTGAGGCCCTGGAGGATTTCACCGACGACGATTTGCGGTATTTGACGCGAATGCCGCGTCTCGGGCACCTCGAAATCTCCAGCAGCAATGCGCTTACGCCGGAAGGGTTTGAGGTGTTGGCGGAAATCGAGAACCTCTGGAGCCTTAATTTGCGTAACGCCAATCTGACCGACGCCCATATCGCCGCACTGTCGGACATCGAGGGGCTACGAAGGCTCGATCTCGCGCTCAACAGGAACATTGGCGACGCTGCCCTTGCAGATATTGCGGCCCATGGAGTCCTCAGATCGCTCTCGCTCGACAGAACGGCGATCACCGATGACGGCCTTGCCGTCCTTGCCGGACATATGGCGCTGGAGCAGCTCAGCCTGGCCCAGACCGGCATCACCGATGCGGCCTTCGAGCCGCTGGGCACCATCGCAACGCTCAAGACACTGGCCTTGTCGAATACCGCCGTGACCGGCAGCGGATTCAGCCACCTAACCGGCCTGTCAAATCTCGAGGAAATTTCGGCGCGGGATACGCAGATCGATGATGCAGCCATCGCGTTCCTGTCGAATATCCCATCGCTGAAACGGCTGTTCATCTGGCGCACGAATGTCACGGATGCGGCCATGCCCGACCTTGCCAGCCTGCCCGACCTCGAGGTGCTCTATCTCGACGGGAACGATATTTCCGATGCCGGACTTTCCGCCCTTGCCGGCCATGCGACACTGCGCACCCTCTGGCTCTCGGAGACAGGCGTTACCGATGCGGGACTTGAGGCGCTCGTTGGCCTGCCCCTTGAAGGAATTTACCTCAACAAGACCGGCATTTCCGATACCGGCCTGCTGGTGCTGGCCGCGATTCCGACGCTGCGCGACATCAGCGCGCGTGACAGTGAGGTGACCGAGGCCGGGATCGAGGCCGCGCTGGCTGTCGAGGGCAGCAACGAAAGATTGCGGATTCGCAACTGAGGCAGGTCGAGACTTTATAGCGGCCGGATGCGAGGCTGGCTGATGCCTGCCATGCGCGCTTTCAGGAGGCAGCCGAGCGTTACGGCCCCGAGGCCGGGGAAATGACTGTCTGCAAGGTGGTCGAGGATGATCCGGGCGTGAAGCTCCGCGTTGCCGGAGACTGGATCGCTCCATGGCAGGTCCGCCACGACGCAGGGCGTCCGGATGCGGGAGCCGGGCAGGCCCCCGTCGGGTGAGTCCGCCCGCCGGTGATCGAGGAAGCCCTGCTCTCCCCGGGGGGCCAAGCGATCACCGGCGGGCAGCGTCAACGGCAGGATTACAACCCGGTGGACAGGAGGGCACCATGACGGCAAACCGCCCAATGGATGATGATCCGATGGTGTCCCATCGCGTATGGCCGCCATCATGCGATCAGGATGGAGGCAGCCGGGCTCCGGGTAGCCAACTTGTCAATCCGCCGGCTTGTCGTCGGTGGTGACCTGCCATGGGCGCAAATGGGGCCGGTGCCGCAGTCGGCCGTGGTGGCCGGACGGGAGGTCCGGACCACCACATTGCAGAGAAAGCAGTGGTCAGAACCGGAATTCCGCCCCGACATAGATGTTGTGTCCCGGGCCGCTGTTGTCGGCTCCGGCCCAGGGCGTGTAGAGTTCGTCGGCGATATTCGACACCTTGGCGCTGAGCGTCAGGGAATCGGTGACCTTGTAGGTCGCGAACAGATCCCAGAGCTGATAGGCGTCGCGGTTGGCCTCGGTATCGAAGGACAGCATCGAGGGGCCGTTGCTGTTGTAGGTCCAGGTCGTCCCCACCGTCAGCGCGCCGTCAAGGAAATGCCCGGCGACCGTGGCGGTCAGGGCGTTCTCGGGCTGGACCAGATAGGTGCCGTCGGCGTCGGTATATTCGCCCTCGGCCCGCGCATAGGAGAGGGCCGCCGAAACCGCGCGCGATTCATAGGACAGTTCGAGTTCGAGACCGCTGGTCGGGACCGATCCGTCGATGTTCACGAACATCATCCCATAGGGATCGAGGACCTGCGGCATGATGTAGCTTTCGACGTCGAGATCGTAATAGGCCAGACGCGCGGTCAACCGGTCACCCTGCGACAGCACATCGTCGCGGGTGATGTTCGCGCCCACTTCCCAGCCCCGGGCGACCTCGGGCTCCAGATCGGGGTTGCCCGAGAAGCCGAAACCGTGGATCGCCGGATCGCCGCCGCCCAGGAACGCCTCTTGCAGGGTGGGCGACCGGGTGGACTGATAGAAAGACATGTAGGGCTGCAGCCAGTCGTTGACCTGGTAGGAGACCGACAGCCGGGGATCGAGGGAATCGCTTTCGATCTCGGTGCGGGCAAAAGCGTCCGAGTTGATGAGATAGTAGGATTCGTAGCGCAGGCCGAGAGCGATCTCGAGCGGGCCGTTGGCGAAGACGTTCTCGCTGAAGATCGAATAGCGGCGGGTTTCGCCGCCGATCGGGTTCACGCCGCCGGTCGCTCCTGCCAGTTCGTCGCGCACATAGTCGATGCCGTTGGCGGTGGTGAGGTCCCAGTTGCCGAAGGTCGTCTCGCCGGTGTTCCGGATGTTGAAGCCCAGCGTCCGCGTCTCCATCAGGCGGCCGACATAGCTGCCGCTGCCGGCGGTATGTTCGTGCGACGTGGTGCCGGAATAGATGGCACCCGACAGGTTCACGACGCCGTCGCCGGCATCGTAGTCGAAGCCCAACCGGTAGATCGTGTTGTCGACCTGATGTTCATACCAGGTGTAGACGATGCCGCCATAGACCACGGACGAACGATAGGTCGTGCCGTAATCCATCGCCATGAAGGACAGGCGCAACGCATCGTTCACGTCATAGGCACCGCGCAGCAGGTAGGATCCGCCTTCCTGCTGGGTGTCGCGCATCTCTTCGCCGTCGCCGTTCCGGTAGGCGTCGATGTCGCGCCCGGTCGCTGCGAAGGCGAGTTCGAGGGGGCCGCTCACATAGCCCGCCGCCAGCGCACCGGCAAGGCCCTCGCCATTGTCGGTGTAGCGCAGCCGGGCGAGCCCGCCCCAGCCTTCGCCCTCGACCAGATCGGTCGCCGACAGCAGGCGGAAGTCGATCGACCCGGCCATGCCGCCGCCTTCGCCCGCGCCCGGGCCGCGCATCACGTCGATGGACGACAGGAGCAGCGGGTCGACATAGGCGAAGCCGTCGGCCGTGGTGTGGGCGGTGAAACGGAAGTTCTGCGGCACGCCTTCGATCGTGGTCTCGACCCGCGGACCCTGCATGCCGCGGATCGCCACTGCGACGCCGGGCTGCCCCTGGTTCATCAGCGTGGTGACGCCCGGCGTCTGCCGCAGCACATCGTCGAGCGTTGCGGTCCCGCCCTGCGCGGTGATCGCCGTGCCTTCAAGCGTCGAGGTGTTCTCGCCCGCATAAACCGGCGTCCCGTCGGCGGTATAACCGACGATGACGATGCGGCCCAACTGAATGACGGGCTCACCGGCGGCGTCCTGCGCCACGGCGACGCCGGCCAGAAGTGCAAGGCTCAGCGCCAGTGCGGTAGTATTCCCAAAACGGTTTAGGCTGTTCATGCCAGTGCAGTCTCCAAATTATGACGCCCGAAGCACCAGTTGCGCGGACAGGGCGGCAGGGCCGGAGAATGCAGAGACATCCAGCGTACAACCGATCCCTTCATGATCGCTCGCGGCATGGCACCCGGCATGACTGCCGGGTCGCCATGCTTGGCTGGCTCCGCCGCCCCATGGAGTGCCGGTGCCGAAATATCAAGTGTTTTTGTCAGGTATTCGGGAGGCGCGGCACCCGGCAGGGGGCGAGGCCGTTACAGAAAAACAACATGGCCCCGTGAAGGACATGCGGCGCAATCCGGCGTCCGGAAACCGGTTCCAGGCGGAAGACGAACAGCAAGGGGCGCATGTGACTGGCCATGGTGCCGTGGCGCGGTGAAATCGTGCAAATGGTAATTCTGCGATTGGCCTGCCGCCAAGCTTCAGCCCGGCCTGTTTCTGCCGGAACGGGTAGCCGCTCTCGTCGATGACCCTGCGCTGCGCCTCGAGCGCGGCCTTGCGGATCAGTTGTCACTCGTGATCGACATGCTCCTCGTCGACATGCGACGCCATGTCGACGAGCATGTCGCTGACGTGTCGGTCAGCCAGTTCGTAGAAGACCTGTCTGGATTGCCGCTCGCCCCTGACCAGCCGTGCGCCCCTGAGAAGGCGCAGATGGTGGCTCACCAGTGTCTGCGACAGATCAAGGCTTTCGGCGATGTCGCCGACCGACTTCGGGCCGGACAGACAGAAGAACAGGATGCGCAGCCGGGTCGGGTCGCCCAGCAGCCGGAAAGTTTCGGCCAGGATGGTCGCGTTGTGCAGGGAAAACTCCGGGCCGGCGGTCAATGGGCATTCTCCAGCCGGGCATGACCGTGATCATGCGTGTGGCGGTCAGTGGAATGCCCATGGGCGGTCGGTGCCCGCGACAGGCTGCATGAGGCGGCGTCATCGTTCCAGTCCATGGCGACGGTCGCGTGTTCGATCCCGAAGCGCGATACCAATTCGTGCTCGACCGCGCGCACCACGTCCCGGGGATCGGCGCCGTCCTCCGGCCGTACATGCATCGTCGCCAGTGTCCTGCCCGAGGTGATCGACCAGACATGGATATGGCCGACAGCGGCCAGGCCCGGGACGGCCCCCGTCAGATGCCATTCGATTTCGGCCGGGGCAGCATGGTCGGGCGCACCTTCGAGCAGGATATGCAGCGATCTGGCTGCCAGCTTCCATGCGCTGCGCAGGATCAGGAGCGAGACGACCACCGACAGAACGGGGTCGACCGGGGTCCAGCCGGTGTAGTGGATCGTGACCGCCGCACCGATGGCACCGACCGAGCCGAGCAGGTCGCCCGTGACGTGAAGCACCGCCCCTCTGATGTTGACATGTTCGCTGTCGCCGCGCGTCAGGATCAGGAGGACAAGGACATTGACCAGCAGGCCCGCAATCGCGACCGCCAGCATCGGCCCGGCCAGCACGTCCTGCGGCTGCCGGAAGCGCTTCCAGGCCTCGTATACGATCCAGCCAACGATGACGAACAGGGTGATCGCATTGATGAACCCCGCGACGACCTCCAAGCGCAGATAGCCGAATGTGCGCCTGGCGTCGGCTGCGCGCCGCCCGAAGCGGAAGGCCGCATAGGCAAGCGCCAGCGCGGCTGCGTCGGTCAGCATATGCCCGGCGTCGGCCAGCAACGCGAGCGAGCCGGAGAGAAGGCCGCCGCCGACTTCGACAATCATGAAGCCGAAGATCAGGAAAAAGGAAAGAAGGACCTTGCGCTCGTTGTCGGCACTGACCCTCGGCGTATGGGGATGATCGTGGTGATCATGCCCGCGGGACTGTGACATGATGGATTCCGGCATTGATTGCAAACATATGAATATGTGTTCACGTGTGCAGGTCAACATGTCGTTCGCCCGATGGCGATCTGTCGCCGGGGGGATGACCGCACAGATGCAGAGAGCCACGGCAGACACTGCTGCGGCCCCAGGTCGGCCAACCCCGAACGGACGCTCATAGGCCCTGGAATATGCAGGGTCGCAGGTGTCGCGGGGTCAGGACAAGATCACAGGTGGCACGGCCCTGAAGGGAATCGAGGCCGAACGGAGAGAGGTCATTCGCTGCGCGCAATGTCCGTTCCTGCGGGCTGCGACAGGGTTCCGGGCTGGCCGGAGCGACCCGGAACTGCCGCCCCGGCTCAGCTTTCCGGGCCCACCACGGCGAACCAGGCACCCTGCGGATCCTGCGCGACCGCAATCCAGGCGGGGCCGGGGACTTCCGCCGGGCCGTGATGCACCGTGCCGCCTGCCGCCTTGATCCTGTCGACAACCTTCGTCACCGTGCCGTTGATGCCGAAATAGGGCAGCCACGCTGGAACCGGCGCATTGCCGAGGCCCATCATCGCGCCGATATCGGCACCCTTGTGCCGGAAGAGCTGATAGGTGCCCATTTCGCCCATGGGCATGGCATCGCCCCTGGTCCAGCCGAAAAGCCCCGCGTAGAAGTCGAAGGCAGCCTTCGGATCACTGGTCATCAATTCGTTCCAGTTGCCGTGACCGGCCTTCTGCTGGTTGAAGGCACCTTCCCCGGCCTCGGCTTTCGCACGTTCCGCCGCGCTCATCTGGCTCATGTCGGGTTGCAGCAGGCCGAAGACCGCACCCTGGGGATCGGCGACCACCGCGTAGCGACCCGTCCCCGGGACATCATCCGGCCCCCTGAAGACCTCTCCTCCTGTCGTCTTGATGGCAGTGGCGGTCCGGTCGCAATCGTCAACGGCGAAGTAGATCACCCAGTTGGGTGGCGGGTTTCCGTCTTGTATGGCGTTCGACATCATCCCGGCCACCATGCTGTCACCTGACCTTGCCAGCCGGTAGTCGAAGCCCTCCATCCCGCTGTCGCTGACCTGCCAGCCGAGGATCCTGGCATAGAAGGTGCCGGCACCGTCAAGGTCACCGGTGCCCAGTTCATACCAGCAGGGGTTGCCCTGATCGCTCATCGTCGGTCTCCTCTCTTACCGCATGTGGTTCCGGCGGAGACGTTCATGTGGCCTTGTCCGAATCGAACACGGGTTCGAACCCGCCCCACATCATGCGCGCGCCGTCGAAGGGCATCTCGGGAAACTCCTGCCCTTCCATTTCAGCCCCCATCGCCTCGCCTGCGGCATCGCAGGTGGCGCGGTCCGGCCATGCGGCCCAGCTGAACATGGGAACCTCCCCCGCCTCCGCCCTGGTGGCGCGGTAGAAGTCGGTCAGTTCGCCACGCGGCACGTCCACGCCCCGGCACTCCACGATCCCCAGGCAGCCCCTGGGCCTGAATGCCTCCTCCCAGGCCTCGCCCGCCATCTTCACATAGGCGGCCCGGTTCTGCTCCGGCATCGCCAGCGCGAAGCCCTGGAAATAGCCGGCATCCCGGTCGGTCCCACCCTCGAATACCGGCTCGAACCCGCCGAAGATCATGCGGCTGCCGTCGAAGGGCATGTCCAGCGCTGCCGCGGCCGGATCAGTCATCATCCCCCGCCAGCAGGCATCGGCGGTCGCCTGGTCCGGCCATTCAAGCCAGGAGAAGACGACATTCTCGTCATCCCGGGCATTCACCGCCCCCTGGAGATCATTGACCTCGCCCCGAGGCACGTCGACGCCCCAAGTCTCGACCATGCGGGTGGCACCATGCGTCTGAAAGACCGCCCAGGCAGCCCGCACGTGGTCGATGTATTTCTGCCGGTTCGTCGTCGGCACGGCGGTGATGGAGCAGGTGAACCAGGTCATCGTCGAATCGCCTCCGGTCGGGCGACAGCGCCCTCGACTCGCAGCAAGCACATTGTAGTAGTAAAATACAACTAATAATATGATGACATGACCACATCCGGCAAAACCTCGCGCATCCGCTATGACGAAGGCTGTCTTGCGGCCCATGCGCTCAATCTGATCGGCGACCGTTGGGCGCTCCTTGTGGTGCGGGAACTGATGTTCGCACCCAAGCGGTTCCAGATGCTGCGTGCCGGCCTGCCGTCCATCACCGCGAGCGTCCTGACCGGCAGGCTGGCGCAGTTGCGGGACGAGGGCATCGTGCTCCATGACGCGCAACCTGGCACCTATTCCCTGACCGACGCCGGGCGCGGCCTGCTGCCGGTGCTGGAGGCGCTCTGCCTGTGGGGGCTGAGCGTGCCGGGACACGACCCGTCGCGCTTCATCAGCCCGTCGGCCCTGATGATCTCGATGGGCGTGACCCTGTCGCGCGACCGGGCCAGGGGGCGCGAGGCACTGGCCGGGTTCGACTTCGGCACGGAGGCGTTCGAGATGCGCCTTTCGGACGGCCGCCTGTCGACCATTGCGACCGCACAACCGGACACGCCCTTCGTCCTGTCCGGAAGCGGCAATACGATGGCGGTGGCGGTCTACGGGACCACGCCCCTGCATCTGCTGATCGACAAGGGGCTCGTCCGGGTCAGGGGCGATATCGCGGCTGCCCAGAAATTCGTCGACTTCTTCCGTCTGAAGCCGCCAGCCTGATCATCCGGCAGCCGGAGCGGGGCGAGGACAGGGTGGCGAACCCGGGCCGCGACCAGATCGCGGGCGTGGCCCTCTCGCGACGGATTCGAACCTCGCGATTGGCACGTGGTCCGCCCGGGTGTTCTCGGAACATGCGACTCGCAAGGGCCGGAGCGTATCACGCCCCGACCCGATGGCTGCCCTTGGTATGATGCATCTCCCCCTGACCGCTCCCGGAACAGGGGAAGCGGCAGCGTAGGATGCTTCCCGATCCTCAGTCGTCGGCGCTGAACTGGGCGGCAGCGGCGTCGAACACCTCGCGGGCCACATCGGCTTCGGCGAAGCCCTGGGATTCCATGCCGCCGTCGGGGCCTTTGTAGTTGGCGAACCACAGGCCGACGATCGTTTCTGCATGTGCGGCAGGCACGAGGGCGGGGACATGGGCAAGTGCGGCACCAAGGGCAGCCAGCGGCATCAGCTTCGTCATGGGGTGGTCCTTCATCATCATGAACGCGGCCGGCCTAGCGGTGCCGCGTAACACCCGTATGACAGCAGCCCGCATCCCGAATGCGTGATCAAGGCCGCGCGCGGTTCATCCTCGCACCTGCGGGGAACAGTACGGGAGGACCTTGCGCAATGCCTTGAAGCGCGGTTCATCCCCGCACCTGCGGGGAACAGCCCTTCCACATCGCATGTGCAGCCGGTCGGCCCGGTTCATCCCCGCACCTGCGGGGAACAGGGCTCGATCCGGCGGACATATCGGCGGCGAACCGGTTCATCCCCGCACCTGCGGGGAACAGTGCCTT
>CAYUBT010000065.1:0-13523 GCA_964443055.1 uncultured Rubellimicrobium sp. | reverse complement strand
TGCGAGCCAGCGTCTGCGCAAGCAGCGTCTTGCCGGTGCCGGTGGGGCCGATCAGCAGGATGTTGGACTTCGCCAGTTCGATCTCGTTCGACTTGGCGCTGTGGTTGAGGCGCTTGTAGTGATTGTGCACCGCAACCGAGAGCACGCGCTTGGCGTGGTGCTGGCCGATCACGTAATCGTCAAGGACTTCGCAGATCTCGCGCGGGGTGGGGACGCCTTCGCCGGACTTGAGCCCGCCGGATTTCGTCTCCTCGCGGATGATGTCCATGCACAGTTCGACGCATTCGTCGCAGATGAACACCGTCGGCCCGGCGATGAGCTTGCGCACCTCGTGCTGGCTCTTGCCGCAGAAACTGCAATAGAGCGTGTTCTTGCTGTCGCCCGAATTCGTCGCCATCGTGCCCTCCGGCTCCTTCTTCGCCTGCCTGCGTTGCCCACCCTAGGGCAGGGCAGCCTGCTCCACAACGTCAAAACCGCCGCAGGTCATGCGTCGGTGGTTGCGTCTTCCTTGCCGCGCGCTTCGAGAATGTCGTCGATCAGGCCCCATTCCTTCGCCTCTTCGGGGCTCATGAACTTGTCGCGTTCCAGCGCGGCCTCGACCGTGTCGAAATCCTGACCGGTGTGTTTCTCGTAGATCTCGTTCAGGCGACGCTTGAGCTTTTCGGTCTCGCGCGCGTGGATCATGATGTCGGTCGCCTGGCCCTGATAGCCGCCCGAAGGCTGGTGAACCATGATCCGGCTGTTGGGCAGCGAGAAACGCATGTCCTTTTCGCCCGCGGTCAGCAGCAGCGAGCCCATCGAGGCCGCCTGCCCGATCACCAGCGTCGAGACCTTGGGCCGGATATACTGCATCGTGTCGTAGATCGACAGGCCCGAGGTCACGACACCGCCGGGGCTGTTGATATACATGGAGATTTCCTTCCTCGGATTTTCCGCCTCGAGGTGCAGGAGCTGCGCGACGACCAGGCTTGCCATGCCGTCATGCACCGGACCGGTGAGGAAGATCACCCGTTCCTTCAGCAGCCGCGAGAAGATGTCGTAGGCTCGCTCGCCCCGGCTCGTCTGTTCGACGACCATCGGCACGAGGTCCATGTAATGCTCGATCGGGTCTCTCATCTGCCGTCTGGTCCTCTGCCGGGCGTGGGTCGTCCTCTCTTAGTGACGGGCAAAGGGGGGTTCAAGGGAGTGCGGGGTCACATCGGGACTCTGAACGCAAGTTGCAGTGAAGCTCGCACCTTCCCTTCGGAAATGATGTGATGACCTCGAACGGAGTCGCAGAGGGCTGTTCGGTCGGATCACTGTGCCGCCTGTCTGCGCTTCCGCAGCCGCTCGATCACGACATTGAGCGCGGCACCCGCAAGGATCAGCCAGGCAGAGAGCCACAGCCACAGCAGCAGCGCGATCACCGCGAAGATCGAGCCGTAGATCTCGTTGTAACGGCCGAAATTCGAGAGGTAATAGCTCAGCCCCCATGAGGCGACGAGCCACAGGAGCACCACGGCGATGGCCCCCGGCGTCATCCAGATCTGGCCCTGGACACGCCGGTTCGGACCCCAAGAGTAGAGCATCCAGAGCCCCCCCACCAGAACCGCGAAGGCTGCGCCCAGGCGCAGGCCCTCGAGCGCGAGCCCCATGACCGGATAAGGCGGAAAGAGCGCCATGACGATCGGGGCGACGATCACGATCAGCATGGCGATGATCGCCACCGCCATCAGCGCGAGCGTCATGCCGAGCGCCAGGATCTCGTGCCAGAGGCCGAAACGGTTGGGAATGTCGTAGATCGCGTTGAGCCCCTGTACCACCGCCGAGACGCCGGCCCGCGCCGACCAGAGTGCCACCAGGAACGACACCACCGTCGTCCAGCGCAGGGCCGAGCCGGACGTGGCCAGCAGCCGCTCGAGCTGGCCTGCGATGAGATCATAGGCACCGCCGGGAATGACGTCGCGCAGCAGTTCCAGTTCGGACTGCACGACTTCGGGATTCGAGATCAGGCCGAAGATCGCGATCAGCGCGGCCATGCCGGGAAAAAGCGCAAGGAAGCCGTAGAAGGCCACACCCGCCGCGATCAGCCCCATATGGGTGCGCGAGGACACGTTCCAGACCGCCCAGGCGATACGCCCGGCGCCCTTGATCTGCTCCCATATCCACCGCAGGACCATGCGCCTGCCTTGCCAGCACTGCGGGGCCGCCGCAACATTCCTCGAGGCACGGCCGCGCCGACCGGGTCGAACGTTGCCGATTGGGCGCGCCGCATGAAGCGGACATGAAAAACACGCGAGCACGGCCGCTTGCGCTTGAACTCCCGGCACTAACCGTGTTTCTGGGGGCAGTTTCCAAAAGCCGCTCTGAAGGCAATGCGAAAGGACGGGCCGAAGCAGGCATGATCGCGCAGAACCTCCTGCTTCTTCTCGTGGCGCTGCCATTCATCGGGGCCCTGGCCTCGCTCAGCCAGTCATCGGACGCCCAGGCGGGCCCCGCCTGGGTATCCGGCGTGACGATGGGCGCAGGACTCGTGATTCTCGCGCTGCTCTACGCTCCCGCCACCGCCGGTGACGGCGCGCTCAGGGCGGTGGTGAACTGGGCACCGTCGGCCGGGCTCGACCTGTCCTTCCGCATGGACGGATTCGCCTGGCTTTTCACCGCGCTGATCCTCGGGATCGGGATCCTGGTCGTGCTCTATGCGCGCTACTATCTCGCGCCCACCGATTCCGCGCGACGGTTCTTCGCGCTGCTCCTGGCCTTCTGCGGCAGCATGCTCGGCATCGTCCTGTCGGCCAATGTCATCATTCTTGTGGTGTTCTGGGAGCTGACGAGCTTCCTCTCGTTCCTGCTGATCGGCTTTCGCTCCGCCAATCTCGGCGCGCGCGAGGGGGCGCGGATGTCGCTGATCGTCACCGCCATGGGCGGGCTGTGCCTGCTGATGGCGATGCTGATCCTCGGCCGCATCGCCGGAAGCTGGGACATCGAGCAGATCCTGGCCTCGGGCGACGCGATCCGGGCGCATCGGCTCTATCTGCCCGCACTGATCCTGTTCCTGCTCGCGGCCTTCACGAAATCGGCGCAGATGCCGTTCCACTTCTGGCTGCCCGGGGCGATGGCCGCACCCACGCCGGTCTCGGCCTATCTGCATTCGGCGACAATGGTGAAGGCGGGGGTCTTCCTGCTGATCCGCTTCTCGCCCGCGCTCTCAGGCACCGAGGCCTGGTTCTTCATCGTCACCGGCACGGGGATGCTGACGCTGACGCTCGCTGCGGCCATCGCCCTGTTCCGCCACGACCTCAAGGGGTTGCTGGCCTATTCGACGGTAAGCCATCTCGGCCTCATCACCGCGCTTGCCGGGATGGGAAGCGAGAGCGCCGTGCTCGCGGCGATCTTCCACATCGTCAATCACGCGGTGTTCAAGGCCTCGCTCTTCATGGCCGCAGGCATCATCGACCACGAGTCGGGCACGCGCGACATGCGCAAGCTGTCGGGCCTCATCCATTTCATGCCGGTGACGGGGGCACTGGCCATCGTCGCATCGGGGGCCATGGCGGGGGTGCCGCTTCTCAACGGCTTCATCTCGAAGGAGATGTTCTTCGCCGCTGCCGCCGACTGGCACAACGGCACCGTGCTCGACAATGCACTGCCGATCATCGCGACCATCGCCTCGATCTTCGCCGTGGCCTATTCGGCGCGGTTCATCGGCACGGTGTTCTTCGGCCCGCCCGCCACCGACCTGCCGCGCACCCCGCACGAGCCGGTCCGCTGGATGCGCCGTCCGGTCGAGGCGCTGGTCCTCGTGTGCCTCGCCATCGGCATCGCGCCGAATCTGATCCTCGGCCCGGTGCTGAACGCGGCGGCGCGGTCAATCCTGGGGCCGAGCCACGAATACGCGAATATCGCGGTCTGGCACGGCTGGAGCGCGCCGATGATGATGAGCATCGCCGCCCTCGTCCTCGGCACGCTGATCTATTTCCCGCTTGCCGCACGTATCGCCGCCGGACCCGAAGGGCCGCCGCTCCTGCACCGCATCCGCGCGGTGCGGGTGTTCGAGGTCATCCTGTTGGCCCTGTCATGGAAATGGCCGCGCGAGGCGCATCAGGCCATCGGCACCGACCGGCTGCAGTCGCAGATCCTGATCCTCTTCTCGCTGGCCATCCTCACCGGCCTCGGCGTGACCGCCGGAAAGCTCGCGCTCTTCGGCCAGCGCACGCCGCTGCCGGTCGATCCGGCCTTCCTGCTGATGTGGATTGCAGGCGGCGCATCGGCCATCGGCGCGGCCTATATGGCCAAGTATCACCGTTTCGCCGCGCTCATCTTTCTCGGCGGCGCGGGGGCGGTCACCTGCCTGACCTTCGCCTGGGCCTCGGCACCGGACCTGGCCGTGACCCAGCTTCTGGTCGAGGTCGTCACCACCGTGCTGCTGCTTCTGGGCCTGCGCTGGCTGCCCAAGCGCAATGCGGTGATCCCCGGCGACCATCTCGCGCCCGCCCGGCTGCGCCGCCTGCGCGACCTGATCATCGCCATCATCGGCGGCAGTGCCGTGGCGCTGGCCGCGCTGGCGGTGATGACGCGGATGCCCGGCCCCTCGATCGGGAGCTGGTTCCTGCGCAATTCCTATTCCGAGGGTGGCGGGCTCAATGTCGTCAATGTCATCCTCGTCGATTTCCGGGCCTTCGACACATTCGGCGAGATCACCGTGCTCGGGATCGTCGGCATCACGGTCTTCGCGCTCCTGCGCCGGTTCCGCCCGGCCGAAGAGGCCGCAGGCCGGCCGGCCCAGCAATCGGGCAAGGCCGGAGAGATCGACGATCTGCCGATGCTCGTGCCCTCGATCACGATCCGCTGGATGTTCCCGGTCCTGATCGTCTTTTCCGCCTTCCTCTTCATGCGCGGACACGATCTGCCGGGCGGCGGCTTCTCGGCGGGGGTCACGCTCGCCATCGCGCTGCTGGCCCAGTATCTGGGCTCGGATACCCGAACGATCGAAGCGCAGATCCGCGTGCTGCCGATCCGCTGGATGGGCATCGGGCTCCTGATCGCGGGGCTGACCGGAATCTCGGCCTTCGCCTTCGGCTATCCGTTCCTCTCCTCGACCGCCCAATATATCGAGATGCCCTTCGTGGGTGAGGTTCCGGCCTCGACCGCCATGGCCTTCGACCTCGGCGTCTATGCGCTGGTCGTGGGGGCCACGGTGCTCATGCTCATCGCCATCGCCCACCAGTCGCTGCGCTCCTCGCGCCGGCGCAAGAAGGCGGAAGAGGCCGAGGGGGGGGAGGCCGCCTGATGGAATATGTCCTCGCCACCGCCATCGGCGTGCTGACTGCCTCCGGAATCTGGCTGCTGCTCAGGCCGCGCACCTTTCAGGTGATCATCGGCCTGTCGCTGCTGTCGCATGCGGTCAATCTCTTCATCTTCTCGATGGGCAGGCTCGCCCCCGGCGCCCCGCCGATCATGCCGAGGGGCGGATTCGTCGATCCCGCCCGCTACACAGACCCGTTGCCGCAGGCGCTGGTGCTGACCGCCATCGTGATTTCCTTTGCCACGACGGCGCTCTTCCTCGTCATCATGATCGCCTCGCGCGGGCTGACGGGGACCGACCATGTCGACGGCCAGGAGCACAAGGAATGATGCCCGAGGCCGATCATCTCATCATCGCGCCGATCCTGATCCCGTTCCTCGCGGGCGCGCTCATGCTGCTCTACGACGAGCGGCGACGGCAGATGAAGCTGACTGTCTCTCTGGTCGCGTCGACCCTGATGCTGTTTGCGGGAATCGAGCTTCTGCGCCGCGCCAACGGCGCCGGCTTCGCGGGCGGCTCGGATGTCGGCTACTACCTGCTCGGCGACTGGGCCGTGCCCTGGGGGATCGTGCTGGTCCTCGACCGGCTCTCGGCGCTGATGGTGGTGCTGACCGGGCTGCTGGCGCTGCCCGTTCTCATCTATGCCTCGGCGGGCTGGCACCGGCAGGGGCAGCATTTCCTGTCGCTGATGATGTTCCTGTTCATGGGGCTGAACGGGGCCTTCCTGACCGGCGACCTTTTCTCGCTGTTCGTCTTCTTCGAGGTGCTGCTGACCGCCTCCTACGGCCTGCTCCTGCATGGTGGCGGACAGTTCCGGGTGCGCGCCGGGCTGCATTATGTCGCGATCAACCTCGCGGGATCGGTGCTGTTCCTGATCGGTGTCGCGCTGATCTACGGCGCGACGGGCACACTCTCGATGGCGCATCTGTCCGAACTGATGATCACGCTCGACGGAAGCCGCCGACCTCTCGTCCATGCGGGCGGCGCGGTCATCGCGCTGGCATTCCTCGTGAAGGCGGGCATCTGGCCACTCTCCTTCTGGCTGCCCTCAGCCTATATGGCCGCGCCCGCGCCGGTGGCGGCGATGTTCGCGATCCTGACGAAAGTGGGCATCTACATCCTCATGCGCCTGTCGTTCCTGATCTTCGGGCCCACGGCGGGGGAGTCCTACGGTTTCGGCGCATGGGTGCTGATGGCCGGCGGCATGGCGACGATGGTCTACGGGATGCTCGGCATTCTCGGCTCGCAGGCGCTGGGGCGGATGGCGGCGCATGTGGTGCTCCTGTCCTCGGGCACGCTCCTGGCGGTGACGGGCATCGCTCTGCTGCAGGGAGACGGGGCGGCGATGATCTCGGGCGCGCTCTACTATCTCGTCTCGTCGACACTCGGCGCGGGGATGCTGTTCCTGCTGTTCGAGCCGATGAGCCGCGACGAGGGCGGCATCGCCGCCATGCTCGCGCTCACTGCGGACGCCTACGGGCTCGATCCGGCCGATACCGAGGAGGACGCGGACCCCGCCCCCGGCCAGTGGCTGCAGATCCCCGGCCTCATGACGGCGCTCGCCGTGGCCTATTCGGCGGCGGTACTGGTGCTGGCGGGGCTGCCGCCCCTGTCGGGATTCATCGGCAAGTTCATGATGCTTGCGGGCGGGATCGGCGAGGGCGGCGTCGCCACGACCGCCGTCTGGGTCTTTGCCGCGCTGCTCCTGACCGCCGGTTTCGCCACATTGATCGGGCTGATGCGAATCGGCATCCAGACCTTCTGGGCCAATGACGGCGACGCGCCGCCGATTCGCATGCTCGAAGCCGCGCCGGTGATCGCCCTGACTGCCATGCTCGTGCTGATCACCGTCAGGGCCGAGGATGTCCTGCGCTACACGAACGCCACGGCCCGGGCGCTCGAGGCGCCCACGCTCTATGTCGACGGGGTCTTCGCCGCGCCGCGCGTGGCGGATGCCGAAGAGAACGGTGCCGCAGGGGAGGATGCGCCGTGAGCCGCCTTGTCCCGCATCCGCTCCTGTCTCTGGGCCTTCTCGTCATGTGGGGCGCTCTGACGAGCTTCAGCATCGGGCAGATGCTGCTGGGTGCCCTGATCGCACTGGTCGCAGGCCGCGCCGTGGCGACGATCGAGCCCGAACGCATGCGCTTCCGCCGCCCCGACCTGTTCGTGAAGCTGTTCTTCGTCGTCGGCCTCGACATCATCCGCTCGAACATCGGGGTAGCGAAGCTGATCCTGACCCGCGAACGCCACGGCGAGCGCCGCTCGGACTTCGTGCCGATCCCGCTGACGATCCGCAGCGACGGCGCACTGGCCGGGCTTGCCGTCATCATCACCGCGACGCCGGGAACGACCTGGGTCGAATACGATTCGCGCAACGGCGTCCTGCTGCTGCATGTCTTCGACCTGCTGCCCAAGGACGACTGGGCGGCCATCGTCCAGAACCGCTATCAGCCGCTTCTAGCCAGGATCTTCGAATGAACGCCCTTCTTTCCGCCGCCCTGATCTACGGACAGATCGCCCTTGCGCTGGCGGCGGTCCTTGCGATGGTCAGGATCATCCGGGGACCGCGCGCGCAGGACCGGGTGCTGGGACTCGACACGTTCTATGTCTGCATCATGCTGGAACTGATGATGACCGGACTGCGGCTCGGCAACCCGCATTTCCTCGTCGCGGCGATGATCATCGCGCTCATGAGCTTCGTGAGTTCCGTGGCCTCGGCACGGTTCCTCCTGCGCGGGGAGGTGATCGAATGACCGACCTGCCGCTCTGGGCCTCGATTCCGGTCCTGTTCTTCGTGATCCTCGGGCCCACGCTCGTGCTGCTCGGGTCCTGGGGCCTCGTCACGCTGCCGCGTTTCTACGACCGGCTCCATGCACCCGCGCTCGGCGCGAGCTGGGGAACAGGATCGGTCGTGGTGGCGACCATCATCGCCTCATCGGCCATCGAGGGTCGGCTGGTGCTCGCGCCGCTGGTGGTCGGCGTCTTCATCATGATCACGACCCCGGTGACGATGATGGTCCTCACCCGCGCCGCCCTGCAGCGCGAGCGGGCCGAGGGGGTGGCGGATGTTCCCCCGCCCCAGCCCCCGCCGGATGAGGAGGAGGTCAAGGCCCGCGGCTGAGCGTCCGCCCCACCGCATCGCGCCAGCCGGCCAGCCGGCGCGCGCGTTCGTCTCTGGCCATCTCCGGGGTGAACCGGCGCTCTGCCCGCCAGCCTGCGGCGAATTCTTCCTGCCCCGGCCAGACACCGGCCCGCATCCCCGCAAGCCAGGCTGCCCCGAGCGCCGTCGTTTCCGTCACCTGCGGCCGGTCCACCTGCATTCCCGAGATATCGGCCAGAAACTGCATCGTCCAGTCGGAGGTCGCCATGCCGCCATCGACGCGCAGCACCTCGCCCTGCCCGCCCGGCCAGTCGCGGGCGATGGCGTCAAGCAGGTCCGCCGTCTGGAACCCCACGCTCTCGAGCGCGGCGCGGGAGAATTCGGCCGGGCCTGAATTGCGGGTGAGGCCGAAGATCGCGCCCCGCGCCCCCGCATCCCACCAGGGCGCGCCGAGGCCGGTGAAGGCGGGGACAAGGTAGAGTTCCTGCCCGGGGTCGGCCCGTTCGGCCAGCGCCTGCGTCCCGGCGGCCGTGTCGATCACCCCCAGCCCGTCGCGCAGCCATTGCACCACCGCACCCGCGATGAAGATCGAGCCTTCAAGCGCATAGGTCACGCGGCCCCCGATCCGTGCCGCAATCGTGGTCAGCATCCGGTTGTGCGACTGCACCGCAACCGCGCCGGTGTTCATCAGCGCGAAACAGCCGGTACCATAGGTGGCCTTCATCATGCCGGGCATGAAACAGGCCTGCCCCATGCTCGCCGCCTGCTGGTCGCCTGCGACGCCAAGGATCGGGACGGCTGCACCGAGAATGTCGGTCGTGCCGAAATCGCCCGCACAATCGCGCACCTGGGGCAGCATCCGCACGGGAATGTCCAGCCGCGCGCAGATATCGGCATCCCACCGGCCCCGGCGGATATCGTAAAGCATCGTGCGCGAGGCATTGGTCGCATCGGTCGCATGGACGCGGCCTTCGGTGAGCTTCCAGACCAGCCAGCAATCCACCGTGCCGCACAGGAGCTCGCCCCGTTCGGCCCGCCCGCGTGCACCCTCCACATTGTCGAGAATCCAGGCCAGTTTCGTTCCGCTGAAATAGGGATCGAGCAGCAGCCCGGTGCGCAGCGTCACCTTCTCCTCGAACCCTTCGGCGCGCAGTTCCTCACACAGGGCGGCGGTGCGGCGGTCCTGCCAGACGATGGCGTTATGCACGGGGTTGCCGTCTCGGTCCCAGACCACCAAAGTTTCGCGCTGGTTGGTGATGCCGATCGCGGCAATATCTGCCGCTGTCAGCCCGGCATCAGCCACCACCTTGCGCATCGTCGCAACCGACGACTCCCACAGGTCTTGCGGATCATGCTCGACCCAGCCCGAATGCGGGTAATGCTGGGGAAACTCCTGTTGTGCGGTGGCGCGGGGCGTCATCGACCCGTCGAAGACGATGGCCCGTGTCGAGCTTGTGCCCTGATCGAGCGCGAGAACATGCGCCATTCACCTCTCCCCCGTCATCCACGCATCCAGCGCGGCGATCTGTTCTTCATCCATATGCAGGCCCAGCCGCGTACGCCGCCAGACCACATCTTCCGCGGTCTGCGCGAATTCATGCGTCATGAGCCAGCGCACCTCAGCCTCGCACAGGCCGGCGCCGAAATCACGCCCCTCGCCCGTAGCCAGAATCTGCGCGGCCTCGGTGCCGTAGCCGCGCACGAGGCGCAGGGCGCGGGCGGGATCGAGGCCCGGATGCGCGGCGAGCAGGCCATCCACCAGCCTGCCCTGCCCGCCCATCGCGAAATCGCCGCCGGGAAGGGGAACCTCCGCCGTCCATTCATCGCCACCGCCGATCAGCGGCTGCAGCTTCTCCAGCACATGTTCTGCCAGCCGCCTGCAGGTCGTGATCTTGCCGCCAAAGACCGACAGCAGCGGCGCATCTCTCCCCTCGCCCTCACCCCGGTCCAGTGTCAGGACATAATCGCGCGTGGCTGCCGTGGCCGACCTGGCCCCGTCGTCATAAAGGGGCCGGACGCCGGAATAGCTCCACAGCACCTGATCGCGGGTGACGGGCTTGGCAAACCAGCGGCTCACGAAGGCGCAGAGATAATCCTGCTCCGCCTCGCTCGCGCGCGGTTCCTCATCCGGTGAGCCATGCGGCTCGTCGGTGGTGCCGATCAGGGTGAAGTCGTCCTCGTAGGGAATCGCGAAGACGATGCGGCCGTCGATGCCCTGGAAGAAATAGCATTTGTCGTGATCGTAGAGCTTCGGGACGACGATGTGACTGCCGCGCACGAGCCGGATATGCGCGCGCGACTGCCCGCCGAGCACGCCATGCAGCACCTGTTCGACCCATGGCCCGGCGGCATTGACCACGGCGCGGGCCATGACGTCGCGCAGGCCCCGCGCATCCTGCAGGGTCACGCACCAGAGCCCGCCCTCGCGGCGTGCCGCGACGACCCGCGTGCGGGTCAGGATCACGGCCCCCCGTTCATGCGCATCGCGGGCCATCAGTGTGACCAGCCGCGAATCCTGCACCCAGCCATCGGAATATTCCCAGGCGCGGCGCAGATGCGGCTTGAGCGGCGCGCCTTCGGGCGTGCCGTGAAGCGACAGCGAGGCGGTGCCCGGCAACATCTCGCGCCCGCCCAGATGGTCGTAGATGAAAAGCCCCAGCCGGATCAGCCATGCAGGCCGCCGCCCCTTCATCCAGGGCAGGACGACCGACAGGAGCCGTGCGGTCGGACCGTCGCTTTCAAACCGCATCCGCGGATCATAGGGAAGGACGAACCGCATCGGCCAGGCGATATGCGGCATGGCCCGCAGGAGGCGTTCGCGCTCGACCAGGCTTTCGCGGACGAGGCGGAATTCCCAGTAGTCGAGATAACGCAGGCCCCCGTGGAAGAGCTTGGTCGAGGCCGATGACGTCGCGGACGCCAGATCGGCCTTCTCGGCCAGCAGGACCGAGAGCCCCCGCCCCGCCGCATCGCGGGCAACGGCCGTGCCGTTCACGCCGCCACCGATGACGAGCAGGTCGAATGTCTCGCTCATTCCGCCCGGTCCCGCCCCCGAAAGCCGGTGGCGACGACGAACTTCTCCGAGGAATCCTTGCGGCTCGCGGGCGGTTTCACGTTCGCGACCTTCTCGAAGCGCTGCTTGAGCAATGTCTGTAGCCCCGACTCCGCGCCCCCCGCCAGCACCTTGGCAACGAAGGTTCCGCCCGGCGCGAGCACGTCAAAGGCCAGTTCCGCCGCCGCTTCGCCAAGCGCGATGATGCGCAGGTGGTCGGTCTGCCTGTGGCCGGTGGAGGCGGCGGCCATGTCGGACATGACCACATCGGCCTCGCCGCCCAGCCATTCGCGCACCTTCGCGTCCGCGCCGTCCGAGAGGAAATCGAGCTGGTGGACCTCGGCCCCGGGCACCGGCTCGATCTCCTGCAGATCGATGCCGATGATCCGGCCCACGGGCTTGCCCTTCATCTCGCCCAGGGCATTGATCCGGGGCACGGCGACCTGCAGCCAGCCCCCCGGGGCCGAGCCCAGATCGACCACCCGCGCGCCGGGAACCAGGAAACGGAAACGGTCGTCAAGCTCCATGATCTTGAAGGCCGCGCGGCCGCGATAGCCCTCGTCCTGCGCACGGCGCACATAGGGGTCGTTCAACTGCCTCTCGAGCCAGCGCGTGGACGACAGCTTGCGCCCGCGCGCGGTCTTCACCCGCACGGCAAGGTCGCGCGCCCCGCGCCCCGATCCGCTACCCGCTTTCCGCGCCATCATGTCCTCGTGTTATGCCGCAGGGCTACCGCCACGCGCGTTCCATGGCAAGGCAGAGCGGAGCCCGGGGTCCGTCACTCCTGCCGTCATTGCGAGCGTCAGCGAAGCAAGCCAGATGTCCCACGCTCTGGCTTGCCGCACCGGCTGCGCCTCCTCGCAATGACGAGTATCGGAGCCTCCGTTGGCCCGAATCCCCGTCCGCGGCCCTGACCGGATCACCCCCTGAGCGCCCGGGTCCGTTCGACCATGTCGGAGCCCAGGAGCCGTTCATGGGTCTCGATGGCAAAACGGTCGGTCATGCCCGAGATATAGTCGGCCACGATCCGCGCGAGTGCCGTCTCGTCCCGCGCCTCCTCGACATCCTTGCGCCATTGCTTCGGCAGTTCATCGGTATGCGCCATGAACAGCGGGAAGAGATCGCGGACCACCTGCGTCACCTCCTCGCGCATCGCGACGACGCCGGGCGCGCGATACATGCGGAGGAACAGGAAATCGCGAATCACCTTCAGGTCATCCGCCAGCGCGGGCGTGAAGCGGACCATCATCCGGCCCGCATGACGGATATCGTCGGACGAGCGCGGGCCGAGCGTGGCCAGATTCGCGCGCGCCACGCCGATCACATCCTCGACCAGCACGCCGAAGAAACGTCTGAGCGCCTCATGCCTGCGGCGGTAGTAGTTCAGCCCCGGCCAGCGCCGGTCGACCTCGGCAAAACACTCCCGCAGCACCGGCAGTTCGGCAAGTTCGTCGGTGGAAAAGAGTTCCGCCCGCAGTCCGTCATGCAGGTCGTGATGCGAATAGGCGATGTCGTCCGAGAGGGCCGCGACCTGTGCCTCGGCACTGGCATGGGTGGCAAGCTCGAGATCATGGCGCGCGTTGTAATCGGCCAGCGCATGGGGCCAGGGCGGCGACACCGGGCCGTTGTGCTTGGCGATTCCTTCGAGCGTCTCCCAGGTCAGGTTCAGCCCGTCGAAATCGGCGTAATGGCGTTCGAGGCTGGTCACGATGCGGATCGCCTGCGCATTGTGATCGAACCCGCCCCAGGGCTCCATGAGCGCATCCAGCGCCTCCTCGCCGGTATGGCCGAAGGGCGGATGGCCGAGATCATGGGCGAGGGCGACCGCCTCGGTCAGGTCGGTGTCGAGCCCGAGCGCTCCCGCGATGGTCCGCGCCACCTGCGCCACCTCGATCGAATGGGTGAGCCGGGTGCGGTAGTAATCGCCCTCGTGCTCGATGAAGACCTGCGTCTTGTGCTTGAGCCGCCGGAAGGCCGAGGAATGGATGATCCGGTCGCGGTCGCGCTGGAATTCCGAGCGGAAGGTCGAGATCCGCTCGCGGTGGAGCCGACCGCGGCTCTGGCCCGGATCGGCGGCGAAGGGGGCG
>CAYUBT010000064.1:10279-13767 GCA_964443055.1 uncultured Rubellimicrobium sp. | reverse complement strand
AAGGTGCAGTTCGTCATCGACACCGGCGCGAGCCAGATCGTGCTGTCGGAACGCGACGCGCGGCAGATCGGGCTCGACCCCGGGGCACTGGCCTATATCGGCGAGGCCCGCACCGCCAATGGCGTGGTGCGCACCGCGCCGGTGCGGCTGGCCAGCGTTACGCTCGGGCCGTTCGAGCTGCGTGACGTGCCTGCGGTGGTCAATCAGGGGCAGATGGACGGCTCGCTTCTCGGAATGAGCTGGATCAGCCAGTTTGCCCGGGTCGAGATCGCGGGCGACCGGCTGACGCTCACGCCCTGAGGATTACTGTTTCTTCACCCAGCGGCCCTTCTCTTGCGCCCAGTATTGCGCCACAAGCCCCGCGTCGCGCACCGTCAGCCACAATGCGCGCGCGTGCGTGAGTTCGCGCTCGGCATTGCCGTCGAAGACGATACAGGCGCGCTCGAATGCCGGAACCTCGTCCATGCTCACGGCTGCGTTGTCCACCGCCATGAGGCAGGCGGGCGTGTTGGCGGCCTCCTGCCCGGCCACGGTCAGCAGCACCGGCTGGCGCGCGTCATGTTCGCCCCCGGCAAGGCCATGGGGCAGAAACCCCTCGTCCGGGCCAAGCCAGAGTGCGCGGTCGAGTTCCTCCATCCGTTCGCGCCCGCTCCCGCGCAGCTCGATCCGCCAGCCGCGCTCGAGTGCGCGCGGCAGCAGCCCGATCAGCGCCATGTCGAGCGGCGTTTCCGTCAACTGGTAGAACCAGACCTCGCTCATGGATCAGGCGATCCGGCCCGAACCTGCACCGGGACGGGCCGTTCCATTCAGCCCTCCTCGAACCTGTCCGCGATCAGGCGGTCGAGCGTCATCACGCCCCAGCCTGTCGCCCCCTTGGGTGCAAGCGGACGGTCGGATTTCGCCAATGTCACTCCGGCAATGTCCATATGCGCCCAGGGCGTGTCCTCCTTGATGAAGCGGCGCAGGAACTCTGCCGCCACACAGGCCCCGGCCTCGCGCCCGCCCACATTCTTCACATCGGCGATCCGCGACTTCAGCCCTTCGGCATAGGCCTTGCCCAGAGGCATGCGCCAGGCACCCTCGTCGGCATCCTTCGCAGCCTTCTCGATCCCGGCCCAGAGCGCATCGTCATTGGCGTAGATACCCGCATTCTCATGCCCGAGCGCCACGATCATCGCACCCGTGAGCGTCGCCAGATTGATCACTGCACGCGGGGCGAAGCGTTCCTGCGCATACCAGAGCACATCGGCCAGGACGAGCCGACCCTCGGCGTCGGTATTCACATTCTCGACCGTGTCGCCCTTCATCGAGCGCACGACATCGCCCGGACGTGTCGCATGGCCCGAGGGCATGTTCTCGACGATACCGACCACGCCCACGACATTGGCCCGCGCCTTGCGAAGCGCAAGCGTGCGCATGACGCCTGCAACCACGCCCGCGCCGCCCATGTCCATGGTCATCTCGTCCATCCCGGCCGAGGGTTTCAGCGAGATCCCGCCGGTGTCGAAGACGACGCCCTTGCCGACAAGCGCCAGGGGCGGTTCGTCGCCGCCGCCCTGCCAGCGCATGACGACGACGCGGGCCGGGCTGTGCGAGCCCTGCGCAACCGAAAGCAGCAACCGCATCCCCAGTTTCCCGATCTCGGCGGGCTCGAGGATCTCGACGTCGAGGCCAAGCTCCTGCATCGCCCCCAGACGGGCAGCGAAATCCTCGGTGGTGAGGATGTTCGCAGGCTCGTTCACCAGATCGCGCGTGAAGAATACGCCTTCGGCGAGCGCCGCCAGCGGCACCGCCGCCCGTGCCGCGGCCTCGGGTCTGGCGACATGGAAGGCCACGTCGGGGTTGCCCTCGGGCGCATCGGGGTCTGCCTTGCGATGGGGGGTAAAATCATAGCCGCGCAGAGCGAAGCCGAACGCGATCTGTTCGGGATGCGCCGCGCCGCCCGCCAGCACTTTCATGTCGCCCATGCCACGCAGCCGGGCCAGTGTCCCCCCCGCCTTTCGCGATTCGGCGATACTCGCCTTTGGCGGCAGTTTCACGACAACAAGCGCCTCGGCCTCGAGCCCCGCCGGAAAGGCGACCTCGAACCCGTCGCCCGGCTCGGCCTTTTCCCAGCGCTTGTCCTCCATCAGCCGTTTCACCGCGCGGCGCGCGCCTGCGCCGATCAGCCGCCCGCCCGCGCCAAGGCTGCCCTGCGGCGGGGCGATCAGCCCGACCCTGCCCTTGTGCGCGGCCAGATCGGCGATCTCCATGTCGTGAAAGCTGATGGCGACGGGATCGGTCATATGTCTCTCTCCATGCGATTGCGGCAAGGACTAGCCCCACGCGCAGGCGATGGCCAGATCGCAGTGCAGGTCACTTCCCCACGTCATTGCAAGGAGGCGTCAGCCGACGCGGCAAGCGAGAGACGCCGGGAGATCCGGGTTGCGTCGCTGACGCTCGCAATGACGGGGGGAGCAACCCGGAACATCGGAAAGACAGTTTCCTTCACTCGCGCCCTCAATGACGGGGGTTCACAGAGTCCTGTTCAATCCTTCGCGCCACTCGGCTAGATCAGGGTGACCGGGACGGGGGCTCCGTGACGCGATTCGACCGATATTTCCTGCGACGGCAGCTGATGGTCTTCGGCTTCTTCGCGCTGGTGCTGGTGCTGGTCTACTGGATCAACCGCGCGGTGTCGCTCTTCGACCAGCTCATCGCGGATGGCCAGTCGGCCGGCGTGTTCCTGGAACTCACCATGCTTACGCTGCCGGCCATCGTGAGCACGATCCTGCCCTTTTCCGCCTTTGTCGCCACGCTCTACGCCACGAACCGCCTCATCGCCGATTCCGAGATGGTGGTCGCCGAAGGCGCGGGCGCCTCGCCGTTCCGGCTCGCGCGCGCGGTTCTGGTGTTCGGACTGCTCGCGGCGCTGATGATGGCGGCGCTGACCAATCTGCTCGTGCCGCTGTCCACAGCCGAGCTGAACCTGCGCCAGGCGGAAATCTCGCGTTCGGCCACGGCGCGGCTGCTGCAGGAGGGGCAGTTCCTGTCACCCGCCGAGGACGTCACGCTCTACACGCGCGAGATCACCCCGGAGGGCGAGTTGCGCGATCTCTTCCTCCAGGACGACCGCCTGCCCGACGAACGCGTGACCTATACAGCATCGAGCGCCTATCTCGTGCGTGGGCCCGATGGTGGCGTCCAGCTCGTGATGATCGCGGGGATGATGCAGCGGCTCCTGCTGCCGCAGGGCCAGCTCCAGACCACCGGATTCGAGGACCTCGCCTATGACGTCGGGGCGCTGCTGCCCGCATCGTCCACGCGCGGGCGCACGCCGCGCGAACTGTCGACCGTCGAGCTTCTTGCCCCGACGCAGGCGCTGATGGAGGAAACCTGGCGCAGCGCGCCACAGCTCCTTGTGGAAGGGCACGGACGTATCGCCGACCCGATGCTGACCGCCGCCGCCGCGCTCATGGGCTTTGCGGCGCTGATGATCGGCGGATTCA
>CAYUBT010000064.1:0-10269 GCA_964443055.1 uncultured Rubellimicrobium sp. | reverse complement strand
GGCCTGGCGGTCGGCCTCGTCCTTCTGGTGAAGGCGCTCGAGGCGCTCGCGGGCAATGTCGCCGCGACCGATGCGTCAGCCTGGCCGCTGGTCTATCTTCCGGCCGCCGCGACCTTCCTGCTTGCCGGCACGTTCCTGTGGCTCGCCGCCCGGCCGCGCCGCGCGACACGAAGGCGGGCGACATGACGCTGCATCTCTATTTCGCGCGCCGGTTCCTCGCGACCTTCGCCACGGTCGGCGGCGGATTCCTGTCGATCATCCTGCTGGTCGACCTGATCGAGGGCGCGCGGCGCGGCACGCCCGGCCTGTTGCGCACGGCACTGCTGCAGGCACCCGAGGCATTCCACACCCTGCTGCCGCTGGTCATGGTCCTCTCGACCGTGATGCTGTTCCTCACGCTCGCGCGCTCGTCCGAGCTTGTCGCCGTGCGGGCCGCAGGACGCTCCGCCATCACCGCACTCATGGCCCCGCTGGCGGCGGCGCTGGGCATCGCCCTGCTCGCGCTTCTTGCTCTCAACCCGATCGTTGCCGCGACAAGCCGGGCGCTCGACACGGGCCCGACCCGGGCTTCGGCGCTCACCATGGACGAGGGCGGGCTCTGGCTGCGCCAAGGCGATGCGGCAGGACAGACGGTGATCCATGCCGCGCGCTCGGGCGCGGGCGGCACGATCCTCGAAGGCACCACTTTCCTGTCGCTCGATCCCGACGGCCACCCCGAGACGCGGATCGAGGCCGCCCGCGCCGAGTTGCGCGCGGACCGCTGGGAGATCAGCGAGGCGCGGCTCTGGTCGCTGCAGGAGCTCAACCCCGAGGCCAGTGCCACGGAGCATGACCGGCTCTCGCTGCCCGCGACGCTGACCGCCGAGGATATCCGCGAATCGCTGGCCCGGCCCGAGACGATTGCGCTCTGGGACCTGCCCGCCTTCATCGCCCGGCTCGAGGCGGCGGGCTTTTCCACACGGCTGCACGAGGTCCATCTGCAGGGCGAACTCGCGCAGCCGATCCTGCTGCTGGCAATGGTGATGATCGGCGCGGCCTTTACCATGCGGCCGCAACGGGCCGGGCGCACCGGGCTGATGGTGCTCGTCGCGGTGCTTCTGGCGTTCGGGGTCCATTTCATGCGCAATTTCGCCCGTATCCTGGGCGAGGCCGGGCAGATTCCGCCCGCGCTTGCCGCCTGGGCCCCGCCCGTGGCGGCGGTCGCGGTGGCGCTCGCCCTCCTCCTGCATTTCGAGGACGGCTGATGCTGCGCCTGCCTGCCCTGCTCGCCCTCCTGCTCGCCCTCCTGCCCGGCACAGCGCTCGCGCAGTCTCTCGCCACGCTCGTGGCCGACCGGATTGAGGTCACCGCCCGGGGAACGCTGGAGGCCAGTGGCCATGTCGAGGTGTTCCACGAGGGCACGAGGCTTTCGGCCACGCGCATCAGCTATGACAGGACAAACGACCTTCTGCTGATCGAGGGGCCGATCCTCATCGTGACGCCCGCCGGCGACGTGCTCGCTGCGACACGGGCGGAACTCGACCCCAGACTCGAGAACGGCATCCTGCGCGGCGCGCGGCTGGTGCTCGACCGCCAGCTCCAGCTTGCCGCCAACCGTATCGACCGGGTGGACGGGCGGCTCAGCCAGTTGTCACGCGTCGTCGCGACCTCATGTTCGGTCTGTGCCGGGCAGGCACCGCTCTGGGAGATTCGCGCGCGCCGCGTCATCCATGACGAGGAGGCGCGGCAGCTTCACTTCGAAGGCGCGAGCCTGCGCATCCGGGGCATGCCGGTCCTGTGGCTGCCGTGGATGCGCCTGCCCGATCCGACGCTCGACCGCGCCGCCGGAATGATGGTGCCCGAACTGCGGGTCACCAGCACCCTAGGCGCGGGAATGGCGGTTCCGATCTTCATTCCGCTCGGCCCCTCGCGCGACCTGCAACTCACGCCCTATGTCTCGGCTCTGACCCGCACGCTTGAAATGCGGTTCCGCCATGCGCTGCTGAGCGGGAGCTATGAAATCCGGGGAGCGGTCTCGGACGATGACCTCGGCCGCGGCGATCTGCGCGGCTACCTTGCCGCACAGGGCGAGTTCCGCCCCCGCCCCGGCACACGGCTGAATTTCAACCTCACCGCCGCAAGCGACCGCGCCTATCTGGGCGACTACGGCATCTCCGGTGCCGACCGCCTGCCGTCGCGCCTCGGCTTCAGCCGGGTGCGGGCCGATTCGTTGCTGACGGCCGATCTCACCTTCTGGCAGAGCCTGCGCACCGGCGAGAGCAGCCGCAGCCTGCCGCCCGTGATCCTTGGCACCGACCTGGAACGGCGCCTGCCCCTTGGCCCCGGCACGCTGACCCTGTCGGCCGAGACCCTGGCCTTCGCCCGGCTGGCCCCGGGTTCGGGCGACGATGCCCGTGATGTCCTGCGCATCAGCGCGGGGGCCGACTGGCGCGGCTCGGCGCTTCTGCCCGGCGGGCTGGTGCTCGAGGGCGAGGCAGGACTTGCACTGCAATGGCGGCAGGTGGCGGATGATCCGGCCTGGGACGAAAGCCTGACCTCGGCGCGGCCTCATGCGGGGCTCGTGATCCGCTATCCGCTTGTCCGCCATTCGGGTGCATCGGTGCAGACGCTCGAACCCGCGCTCGCGCTTGGCTGGGCACGGCGGTTCGGGGACGTCGTGCCGCAAGAGGATGCCGCGCGGCGCGATCTCGACCTGGGCAATATCCTCTCGCCTCTGCGGGGTGCAGGCGAGGATCGCGAGCCGCCGGGCGCGAGCGCCGCTGCCCTCGTGACCTGGACGCGAACGGATGCAGGGGGCGTCACCTCGCTGGCGTTCGGCGCTCTGGTCGAGGAGGCGCAGCCCGATCCGCGCTGGCTCGTCTCCGGCTCGGCCGATCTCGCGAACGGGTTTCGCCTGACGGGACGGGCCTTGTTCGACCATGATCTGACGCTCGGGGAAAGCGAGACGATCCTCGACTGGCGGCACAGGCGGTTCGATCTCAGCGCACGCCATCTCTGGCTCGCCCCGGGTTCGGGGGGCAGCGCATCCCCGGCAGTCTCGGAGTTCTGGGCCGGCGGGGCGTGGCGCGTGAGTGACGCCTGGGAGATCCGCCTCGGCGGGCGTTATGACGCCGAAGCTCATGAGCCGATCGACGCCGATCTCGGTCTCGGCTGGTCGAATGAATGCGTGACGGTAGACGTTTCGCTGTCGCATCGCTACACGGAAGCGGGAGCGTCCGATCCGGCCACGCGGCTGGGGCTTTCGGTGCGGCTGACCGGCTTTTCGACCGGGGGCGCAGCGCGAAGGGCGGCAACCTGTGCGGGCTGAGGGACCGGGTGGAGAGAGACGGATGCGACATCTGGCAGGGCTGATCATGGCGGCAGCGCTGGCGCTGTTCACCGGGGCGGCAGTGGCACAAGGCATGTTCTCGCCGGTCATCACCGTGAACGACCGCGCGGTGACGGGCTACGAGATCGAGCAGCGCATCCGCCTGCTCGAAGCCTTCCGCACCCCCGGCGACCTGCCCCGCCTTGCCCGCACCCAGCTTGTCGAGGAACGGCTTAAACAGCAGGAACTCGACCGTTCGGGTGTCGTCCTCACCGAGGAGGGGCTTGCCCGGGCGATGGAGGAATTCGCCGCCCGCGCCAGTCTGCCGCTCGACCAGTTTCTCGGCACGCTGGTGCAGATGGGCGTCGATCAGGAGACGATGCGCGATTACGTCGCCGTCAACGTCGCCTGGCGCGACTATGTCCGCGCCCGCTTCAACTCGCGCGTCACCGTCTCCGAGGCCGACATCGACCTGGCGCTCGACGGGATGGGCCGCACGATTTCCGGGATTCAGGTGCTCCTGAGCGAGATCATCATCCCCGCACCTCCGCCCGAGGCAGCGCGGATCGAGGCGCTGGCCCGGCAGATTTCCGGCTATACTACGCAGGGCGCGTTCGAGGCCGCCGCGCGCCAGTATTCGGCCCTGCCCTCGCGTGATGCAGGCGGGCGGATCGACTGGATGCCGCTTGCGAACCTCCCGCCCGCGCTGCACGGGCTGATCCTCGGCCTCGCGCCCGGCGAGGTGACGCCGCCCATCCCCATCGAGGGCGCGGTCGCCCTCTTCCAGATGCGGGCGGTCCGCGAAGGCGCGCATGTCCCCGCCGAGATCGCACGGGTCGATTACGCCATCTTCCACGCCGCCGACCGCGACGAGGCGGCGCGCGTCGCGGGACGTGTCGACACCTGCGACGATCTTTACGGCGTGGCCCGCGGCCTGCCGCACGAACGGCTCGAGCGGCAGGAACTTGCGCCCGCGCAGATTCCTCAGGACGTGGCGCTCGAACTCGCGCGGCTTGATCGTGACGAGATTTCCATCACGCTCGCCGGGCCCGGCAGCCAGGGCGTGCGCGTCATCATGCTGTGCAGTCGCACCCCGGTCCCCGCCGTGGACGTGAGTCGCGAGGATGTGGCCAACAGCATCCGTGGCGAAAGGCTGCAGGGTCATGCCGATGCGCTGGTGCAGGACCTGCGCGCGGCGGCGGTGATCGTCGGCGAATGACGATCCTCGTCTCCTGCGGGGAACCCGCCGGGATCGGACCGGAAGTGACGGCGCGCGCGGCGCAGGCGCTGGCGGGAGAGGTGGCTCTCGCCCTGATCGGCGACCCGCGCCACCTGCCCCCTGATGTGGCGCATCAGATCATTGCCACACCGGACCAGGCCGATGACGTGCCACCGGGCATCCTCCCGGTTCTCGCCCGCGACTTCGGCGCACCGGCTATCCCCGGCCGCCCCGATCGGCGCCATGCGCCCCATGTCGTCGCCGCGATTCGCGAGGGGGTGGAGCTTTGCCTTCAGGGCCGCGCCAGCGCGCTCGTCACCGCGCCGATCCACAAGAAGGCCCTGGCCGATGGCGCGGGATTCGCTTTTCCCGGCCATACGGAATTTCTCGCCCATCTGGCGGGCGGCGTGCCGGTGGCGATGATGCTCGCGGGCGAAGGGCTGCGGGTCGTGCCCGTCACGATCCACATCCCGCTGCGGGACGTGCCGGACGCCCTGACCCCCGGCCTTCTGCGCGAGACAATCACGCTGACGGCGCGCGGCCTGCAACGCGATCTTGCCATCCCTCGCCCGCGTATCGCCGTCGCCGGGCTCAACCCGCATGCGGGCGAAGGCGGGCGGATGGGGGAGGAGGAGATCACCCTCATCGGTCCCGTGTTGGAGGCCCTGCGCGTCGAAGGGCACGATATCACCGGCCCGCTGCCCGCCGACACGATGTTCCACCCCGCCGCCCGCACGCGCTACGACGTGGCTGTCTGCATGTATCACGACCAGGCGCTGATCCCGCTAAAAACCGTTGATTTCGCAGGCGGCGTGAACGTGACGCTCGGCCTGCCCTTCATCCGCACCTCGCCCGACCATGGCACGGCCTTCGACATCGCCGGACAGGGCCGGGCCGATCCGACAAGCATGATCGCCGCCATCCGCATGGCCGGTTCCATGGCACGGACGCGGCAGGGGGCATGAGCGCAGCCGACGGATTGCCGCCCCTGCGCGAGGTGATCGCGGCGCATGGACTCGGCGCAAAGAAGGCGCTTGGCCAGAACTTCATCCTTGATCTGAACCTGACCGCCCGAATCGCCCGGGCAGCGGGTGATCTGGCAAATGCCGACATCATCGAGGTCGGCCCCGGCCCTGGCGGTCTCACCCGCGGCCTGCTGATGGAGGGTGCGCGGCGCGTGCTGGCCATCGAGAAGGACGCGCGCTGCCTGCCCGCGCTGGCGCAGATCGCGGCACATTATCCGGGGCGGCTGGAGGTGGTTGAAGGCGATGCGCTGGAGGTGGACCCGCTCGCCCACGGCCTGAGCCCGCCGATCCGCATCTGCGCCAACCTGCCTTACAATATCGGCACCGAACTTCTGGTCCGCTGGCTCACGCCGACCGGCTGGCCGCCCTTCTGGGCCTCGCTCACGCTGATGTTCCAGCGTGAAGTGGCAGAGCGGATCGTGGCACAGCCCGGATCACGCGCCTATGGGCGGCTTTCGATCCTTGCCCAATGGCGCACGGACGCGCGGATCGTCCTCGACCTGCCCCCCACGGCCTTCGTGCCGCCGCCCAAAGTGTCATCGGCGGTCGTGCATCTGACCGCCCTTCCCGAACCGCGTTACCCGGCCGGTGCCGACATGCTCGCACGCGTCACGGGTGCCGCCTTCGGCCAGCGGCGCAAGATGCTGCGGGCAAGCCTGCGCGGCCTGCATCCGCAGATCGAGGACATCCTGCAGGAGGTCGGGATCGCGCCCACCGAACGAGCCGAACGGGTCGGGGTCGAAGGCTTCTGCGCGATCACGCGGGCGCTGGAGGATCATCAACCCTGATCAATCGGCTGGCCTGCCATCTTCATGCAGCGCATGAAGTCCTTACGATCCCCAGATCGCCAGCACATAGCCCTGTGTCTCGGCATAGGGGGGGATGCCGCCATATTGCTGCACCGCCTCGGGCCCGGCATTATATGCTGCGAGCGCAAGCGGCCAGCTTCCGAAACGGTCGAACTGACGACGCAGGTAACGCGCACCGCCATCGAGATTGGCCTCGGGATCGGCGGCATCGACGCCCAGCGAAGCCGCGGTCCCCGGCATGAGCTGCGCGAGGCCGATCGCTCCCTTGTGCGACACCGCACCGGTGTTCCAGCCCGACTCCTGCTGCACGAGCCGCAGGAACAGATCCTCGGGCACGCCGTGGCGCAGAGCCGCCGAACGGGCGACATCGAGCCACGGACCCGAATAGCTGCCCCGCCATGCGGGCACGCTGCCCGGGGGCGGCGGCACCTCGATCGCGGGCGGCTGCAGGCGCACGGAACTGTTGTATTGCTGGGCCGCGCGGCCGTCGAGCACGGAAAGCTGCGACGCGAACAACGCACTGCGGTTCATGGTCGAGACGCTGTCGGCCTGCGCCATTGCGGCGACGAGAGCGAAAGAAGCGGCGAGGGTAACGGCTTTCATCTTGAACCCGGCTGATCGTCACGGCGGGGACTCTAGCCATCGCGCCGGAATTTTCCAGCGCTTTCGTGCCCGGCTCCTGTCATTGCGAGCGTGAGCGAGGCGGCCCGGATGCCCGGCATTCTGGCTTGCCGCGTGCCTTCGGCTCCTTGCAATGACGGGGTTTGCGCCGCCTGGGACCGCATGCTGGCTTATTTCCGCCGTGAAAGCGTGGCAGGGCGGGGCCATGACGATGCGTGAACAGGGACGGGTGCGCAGGCGGCGGATGTTCTACATCCCCGGCTATGACCCGATTCACCCCCGCCGCTACCGCGAACTCTACCGCAAGGAGGGCGCGGCGCAGGCCGGAATTTCGGGCTACGAGATCGCGCTCGAGGGGCGGCGCGGCACCGATGCCTATGGCTGGCGCGTGACCTCCGCGCAGGAGGGTGCGCGGGTCGAGACCGAGGTCGATGTCCTCACCTGGTCGGATATCGTGCGCGAATCGATGTCCGACTCCATCGGCGCGACCTATCTGCAACTGATGCGCACCGCCTGGACCTATATCGGCTCGGGCGCGCTGTTCCGGCTGATGCGGCTGCGCAAGGGCCCGGTGATCGCCGCGCTCTATCCAGTCGCCGTGCTGCTTCTGCAGGGGCTCGCGGCGCTGACGGCGGGGGCGCTCTCGGCATGGGCCGTCCTTGCGCTCTGGGGCTGGCTTCTACCCCCCTCCGCCCTGCGCTGGCTGCCTGCGCTCGCCGTTGCCCTGGCCGCAGTCATCCTTGTCCTGCGCTGGTTTCGCCGACATGACGGGAAGGTCTACGCCTGGTATCTGATGCATGATTATGCCCATACCGCGAGCCTGCGCGGGGCCTGGCCCCCCGCAATGCAGGAGCGGCTGGTCATCTTCCGCGACCGGATCGCCGCCGCGCTGCAGGAGGATATCGACGAAGTTCTGGTCGTCGGCCATTCCTCGGGCGCACATCTGGGGGTGAGCATCCTGGCCGATCTGATCCGCTCGGGACCGGTGCCCGTGCAGGGTCCGGCGCTGTCCTTCCTCAGCCTTGGGCAGGTGGTGCCGATGGTCTCCTTCCTGCCCGACGCGCACAGCCTGCGCGCGGACCTCGCCTTTCTCTCGATGCGCGACGAACTCACCTGGGTCGATGTCAGCGCCCCGGGCGACGGCTGCACCTTCGCGCTCTGCGATCCCGTAGCGGTCTCGGGCGTGGCACCCGAGGGGCAGCGCTGGCCCCTGGTCCTCTCGGCCGCCTTCAGCAAGACGCTCTCGCCCGAACGCTGGCAGGAGCTGCGGCGGCGGTTCTTCCGCCTGCATTTCCAGTATCTCTGCGCCTTCGACCTTCCCGGCGACTATGACTATTTCCGCATCACCGCCGGCCCCGTGACGCTGGGAGAACGCTTCGCAGGCCGCGCACCCTCGCGGTCACGCATCACGAGGGCGGTGTCGCGCTACAGGTCAACGGCGGGCTGATCTGCTTTCCTTCATGCCTGCCTTCCGATAGGGCCGGGGCAGTTCATACAGGAGATGACGATGAGCGAGATCACCCGCATCAAGCCCGGCCCCCGCATGTCGCAGGTCGTGATTCACAACGGCGTGGCCTATCTGGCCGGGCAGGTCGGCACCGAAGGCGCGTCGGTGCGCCAGCAGACCGAGGATACGCTTGCCTCCATCGACGCCCTTCTGGCCGAGGCCGGAACCGACAAGACCCGCCTGCTCACGACGCAGATCTGGCTGGCCGACATGGCCGATTTCGCCGAGATGAACAAAGTCTGGGACGCCTGGGTCGCACCCGGCAATCCGCCCGCGCGCTGGTGCGGCGAGGCAAAGCTCGCGACCCCCGGCTATCTGGTCGAGATCATGGTCACAGCCGTCGTCTGACCGGCAACCAGAGAGGAAAGCGACCCGCTTTCCCTTTCCTTCAAAATATCCAGGGGGCGGGCGCCTATGCGCCGGGGGGCCAAGCCTCCTGCCCGCCCCTTGCCGCCAGCGCATCTTCCAGAAGTGCACGCACCTCCTCCTGCGGCACATCTGCCGTCACGAAGCTCCGGCCGATTCCGCGCGCGAGCACGAAACGCATCTGTCCGGCAAGAACCTTCTTGTCCTGGGCCATCAGGGCCATGAGTCCCTCGGCACCGGGCAACTCGCCCGGAATGCCGTCAAGGTCCGGGGCGATTCCCATCTGCTCCAGATGCGCGCGCAGGCGTGAGGGTTCCTCTTGCGAACAGAGTCCGAGCCGCGCCGAGAGGTCGAAGGCCAGCACGCAGCCGAGCGCCACGCCCTCGCCATGGAGCAGCCGGTCGGAATAGCCGGTCGCCGCCTCGAGCGCATGGCCGAACGTATGGCCGAGGTTCAGGAGCGCGCGCTCACCCGTCTCGAATTCGTCGCGCTGCACGATTCCCGCCTTCATCTCGCAGGAGCGGGCGACGGCATGGATCAGCGCATCCTCGTCCTCGCGCAGGCGTGGCCCGTGCTCCTCGAGCCAGGTGAAGAACGCCTCGTCACCCAGGGCCCCGTATTTCATCACCTCGCCATATCCCGCGCGGAAGTCGCGTCCGGGCAGGGTCGAAAGCAGCCCGATATCGGCAAGGACCAGCACCGGCTGATGATAGTCCCCGTCGTGATTCTTGCCCTGCGGGGTTTTGATTCCGGTCTTGCCGCCCACGTAACGGTCCACGTGCGCCAGAAGCGAGGTCGGAATCTGCGCGAAGCGCATGCCGCGCCGGCTAATGGCTGCGGCGAATCCCGCAAGATCGCCGATCACCCCGCCGCCAAAGGCAATGACGAGGTCACCGCGCTCGAACTTTCCGGCCAGCAGCCATTCGACGGCGCGGATGAGATTGTCCCAGCCCTTCGTGCCCTCGCCCGCAGGCAGGACGAGCACCTCATGCGCGATCCCGGCCCGGTCGAGCGCCCCGGCCAGTGTCGGCAGATGCAGGGCGGCGACGTGTTCCTCGGTCAGCACCGCCACGCGCGGGCGGCGCAGGTGCGGGGCAAGGTGGCGCCCGGCCTCGGCAATCAGCCCGGCACCGATCAGGATCTCGTATTCCCGGCCCGGCAGGTCGACATGCACCGTTCTCATGGCGCGTCCTCCTCGACCTTCAGGATGTCCTCGCGTGCGGCCAGCGCCGTCAGGGCGCGATCGGCTGTCTCGTTCACGCTGTAATGGGGCGCGACCTTCACGTGCAATTCAGCCAGCGCATAGACCGGCACGCGCTGCTCATAGAGCGCGGCCAGCGTCGCATGGGGGTCAGCAGTCTGCAGCAGCGGGCGCGTGTCGCGGTGGCGCACGCGCGACCAGAGCGTTGCAAGAT
>CAYUBT010000063.1:0-13770 GCA_964443055.1 uncultured Rubellimicrobium sp. | reverse complement strand
AGGGGACGGGCAGCGGGCTTTACCGGGTTGCCGAGTTTTCCCCGGGCGAGAGGCTGCGGCTCCTGCGGGTCGATGATCACTGGCGTGACGGGCGCGCGGGCTGGTTCGATGCCCTGGTGCTGCGCGCGATGCCCGAAACGGCCATGCGCCGCGCGGCGCTGATCGCGGGCCATGTCGATGCGATCGACTATCCGGGCGACGAGTCCGGTCTGCGTGCCAATCGTGATCTGCGCGTCGTGCTTGCGCCGGGTCATGGCCATGCGCTCACGGCGGGTGAGGAACATGCGGCGCGCGCGGCGGGTCTTGCGCCCGTGCCGGGCGCACCGGGGTTCCGGCCGGTGGTGGCGGTCGATCCCGCGCTCGGCCTGCCCTGTGCCGGGGGCACCGCAGCCTGTTACGGGGCGGGGATCGAGACGCTTTTTGCCGGAGCAAGACCCGTGGAAGGCAAGATCACCGCGCATCTGCCCTTCGCCATGGCCTGCACCATGCGGCTCAGTCACGAGGGATTCGGCTGGATCGGACCGCTCGACTCGGGCCGCATCGCCGAGCGCTGGTGGTTCGCCTGAGCCCGGACCGGGCAAGGTCCGGCACGCACGGGGCTCAGATGCTATCGTCGGCAGCCTGGACGATGACGAACAGGTACCGAGCGGGCCCTGGCACGCAATGCATGCGCGCTGCGGTACCCGGGTGAGTCATGACAACGCCGCGCGGCTTCTAGACCGGGGAACCCGGTCACGACGTGGCGTTCGAGAACGGTGCCGTCACGCACCTTCAGCAGCGATCTGCCTCATTTCACTTGACTCCCCGGAGCAATCCGGCGGGCAGATGCAACGAACCGGGCTCTTCAGACGTTTGGAAACAGCATATTCCCCCTGGAGGCGGGCGATCAAATCATGGAACCAATCATCCCGTTCGACTTCGAGCGCATGTTTCTGGGCTCGGACCCATCGGCTTTCTATCTGGAAATCACCTTCCGGGTGCTGGTCATCTGGCTGTGGGCGATGGCCCTGTTGCGCTGGATCGGTGGACGGAGCATCGCGCAGCTTTCGCTTGTCGAATTCCTGCTGGTGATCGCTCTCGGCTCTGCCGTGGGGGATGTGATGTTCTATCCCGAGGTGCCCCTGTTTCATGCGATGCTGGTGGTCGCGATTCTGGTGATTCTGGACAAGCTGATCGACGTCGTAATCCGCAGATTCAGGACTGCCAAGATGCTCATCGATGGCGAGCCGGTCGAGCTTCTGCGCGATGGTGTCATGCACTGCGATGCCATGGGCATGCGTCAGCTTGGCTCGGCCGAACTGATGGAGATGCTGCGCCTGCGGGGCGTGGAGAACCTCGGCTCCTTGCGGGCGGTCTATCTCGAACCGTCCGGCCAATTGTCGATCTTCGCGGCGATGTTTTCGAAACACGGTCTGGCGATCGTCCCGCCCCGGGAACTCGCACCGCCTTCCGGGCCCTCAGGCCTCGGCGAGATCTGTTGCGACAATTGCGGGTTCATGACTGACCCTGACGACCGGCCTCCGCAACCCTGCGAGAACTGCGGCAACACCGAATGGGTCGACGCCGAACCGGCACCGCCCTGGCAGGGAGCAGGCTGAACGACCCGGGCCGGGGCACAATCCGCATCTTCCCCGGTTGAGAGGCACCGACCGGATTTTCCGGCAGCCTGACGGCCGGAGGAACCATCATGCCAGCACGCAGAACCCCGCCCGGTGCGGCCAGAACACCAGACCAGTCCGCAAGTTTCCCGGAAACGAGCCGGATGGTCTGGCGACACCGCAAGAATGGCCATCGACCGCATGCAGCCGTCAGGAAGGGAGAGCGCCGAAGCTTGCCCCGACCCCTGTGCGGGTATAGATAAGGGTCATGACAAGGGTTTTCGACATGGATGATCGTGTGCGCCTGCCGTGGCGGTTCCATGGTGCGCGGCGTTGCGTGCGCGCGCGACTTTGACGCTGCGCCCCATCTGGCCGCCGTGCGGCCGTCGTTTCCATTTTCATTCGCAGTTCCGAGAACCGGAGAGGACAGATGTCCGGCAAGACGCTCTATGACAAGATCTGGGATGCCCATCTCGTGCATGAGGACGAGGACGGCTCCAGCCTGATCTATATCGACCGCCACCTGATTCACGAAGTCACGTCGCCCCAGGCCTTCGA
Source organism: uncultured Rubellimicrobium sp. (assembly GCA_964443055.1). Lineage (GTDB taxonomy): Bacteria > Pseudomonadota > Alphaproteobacteria > Rhodobacterales > Rhodobacteraceae > JADYZU01. The sequence goes on along the minus strand of CAYUBT010000063.1, from coordinate 11,614 downwards.
GGGCCTGCGCGCCGCAGGCCGCACGGTGCGTGCGCCCGAGAAGACCATCGCCGTTCCCGACCACAACGTGCCGACCACGGCTGACCGGGCGCAGGGGATCGAGAACGAGGAAAGCCGCATCCAGGTCGATGTGCTCGAACAGAACGCGCATGAGTTCGGGATCACCAACTATTACCCGATGAACGACCAGCGGCAGGGGATCGTCCATATCGTCGGCCCCGAACAGGGATGGACCTTGCCGGGCATGACGGTGGTCTGCGGCGACAGCCATACGGCGACCCATGGCGCATTCGGCGCGCTGGCGCACGGGATCGGCACTTCCGAGGTCGAGCATGTGCTCGCCACCCAGACGCTGATCCAGCAGAAGTCGAAGAACATGAAGGTCGAGATCACGGGCAGGCTCACGCCCGGCGTCACGGCCAAGGACATCACGCTTTCGGTGATCGGCCATACCGGCACCGCCGGGGGCAACGGCCATGTCATCGAATATATGGGCGACGCGATCCGCGGCCTGTCGATGGAAGGGCGGATGACCGTCTGCAACATGGCGATCGAGGGGGGCGCGCGGGCCGGACTCATCGCGCCGGACGAAACCACCTTCGCCTATGTGAAGGGCCGTCCCCATGCGCCGAAAGGTGAAGACTGGGACGCCGCGCTCGAATGGTGGCGGACGCTGAAATCCGATGATGACGCGCATTGGGACAAGGTGGTGACCATCCGCGGCGAGGATATCGCCCCGGTCGTGACCTGGGGGACGAGCCCCGAGGACGTGCTGCCGATCACCGGCGAGGTGCCGGACCCCGAGAGCTTCGAGGGCGGCAAGGTCGAGGCCGCGCGGCGCTCACTCGATTACATGGGGCTCGAGCCGGGGATGAAGCTCACCGATATCAAGATCGACACGGTTTTCTTTGGCTCCTGCACCAACGGCCGGATCGAAGACATGCGCGCCGCGGCCGCCGTTGTGAAGGGCCGCCATCTGGCTCCCGGCGTGCGGGGGCTGGTGGTCCCGGGTTCCGGCCTTGTCCGCATGCAGGCCGAGAAGGAGGGCCTTGCGCAGATCTTCATCGACGCGGGGTTCGAGTGGCGGTTGGCGGGCTGCTCCATGTGTCTGGGAATGAACCCCGACCAGCTCGCCCCTGGCGAGCGCTGCGCTTCGACCTCGAACCGCAATTTCGAGGGGCGGCAGGGTCGTGGTGGCCGCACCCATCTCATGAGCCCGGTCATGGCCGTCGCAGCCGGGATCACCGGCCGTCTGACGGATGTGCGCGAGCTGATGTAGGCGAGGGGGAGCCCGAACATGAAAAGCTCGACCATCACCGTCGTAGCGGGTGCGGTCGCCCTGACCATCGGCATCGGCGCATTGATTTATCCGCTCATCAGCGGCCTGGCGGTCACGTTGCTTGTCGGCTGGGGATTCACCCTCAGCGGCATTCTCGGCATGTGGGGCGGGTTCTCCGACAAGAGCCTGCCGCATCGCGGCTGGGTTTTCTTCCTTGGCCTGGTCGAACTGGTGCTCGGTGTCTGGATGCTGGCCAATCCGTTTCAGGGGCTGGTCTCGCTGACACTGCTGGCGGGAATCCTGCTGGTGCTTTCGGGCCTTGGCCGATTGGTGATCGCGCGCCGGTTTGACGGAGGCACCTTCTGGCTGATGGTGCTATCGGGAATCGTCTCGGCCGGTCTGGGCATCTATGCCCTTTTCGCGCCGCTCATCGCCTCGCCGATCCTGATCGGCACGCTGCTGGCCGTCGAACTGATCTCGGTGGGCGTGGCCTTGCTCGCGTTGGGGATCATCTTGAAACGCAAAACGGATCTTTGAGAGATGGAAAAGTTCACCTCCCTCACGGGCATCGCCGCGCCGATGCCGCTCGTGAATATCGACACCGACATGATCATCCCCAAGCAGTTCCTCAAGACGATCAAGAGGACCGGGCTGGGCAAAAATCTCTTCGACGAGATGCGCTACACGCCCGAGGGTGAGGAAATTCCCGATTTCGTGCTGAACCGGCCGCAATACCGGGAGGCACAGATTCTGGTGACGGGGGACAATTTCGGCTGCGGCTCCTCGCGTGAACATGCGCCCTGGGCATTGCTGGATTTCGGTATCCGCTGCGTGATTTCCACCAGTTTCGCCGATATCTTCTACAACAACTGCTTCAAGAACGGCATCCTTCCCATCGTCCTGCCCGAGGCCGAGCGCGACCTGTGCATGGAGGATGCCGAGAAGGGCGCGAATGCGCGGATTTCGGTCGATCTCGAGGCCCAGACGATCACGCTGTCCGACGGGCAGGAGATTCACTTCGACATCGACCCTTTCCGCAAGCACTGCCTGCTGAACGGGCTGGACGATATCAGCCTGACGCTCGCGAAGGGCAACGCCATCGCTACATTCGAGCAGGCGGCCACCACGATGCGGCCCTGGGTCTGAGCCGGATCACCGGGTTGTGGGCGGGGACATGCCCGCCCACTATATCTGGACCTGTCCACAAATCCTGCATCTTTCCGGCCGGTTGGCCCGGCACGCCCCGGCCGGCACCGGTGGCAAACGCGCACCACTTGAGGGCGAAATGGTGCCGTCCCGCCGGTTCGGGCGCCGCTCTCATTGCCTGCTTTGCCTGATCTGGGCAAAAAGATGGCATGATTGAGGCAGCTTCCGCATCCATGCGGGAGAGGGATCGGCGGAACCTGCGAGTACAAGTCAGGTCGCCGGACAGAGGATGGGCAGAGCATGTTCATGCGCCTGACCGGCGCGCTGTTGCGCGCGGTGTTCATGGGGGCACTGGTGGCGACCCCGGCGCTGATGCTGTCAGGGTCGGGGGATGATACCGGCCAGATGGTCGTGTTCATGGCGATCCTGGCCGGAGTGCTGACCTTCCTCGAATATCGAGCCGCCTGGCCTGTCGTTGTCGAGTTCAGGGATGCGCCGCCCTTCAACCGTATTCGCTTCGTCGCGCTGTTCGTCACCGTCGCGGCGCTGGCGCTGATCTTTCGGGGTGAGGCGGACCCGTCGACGCTCACCCGGCTTCTCGGCCATCTCGGCGCGCAGGTGGCGGGCTGGGCCGATTTTCCCTACTCGCCGGTGCGGCTGCTGACGCTGACCTTGTCCGACATGGTCGATCCGGCTACGGCCCAACGCGTGCGGATCGCCGCCGGGCTGAGCTATCTCATCTCGCTGGCGATGCTGCTCACCCTCGCGCTGGTCATGTGGCGCAGCGGCTGGCCGCTGCGGCGCGAAGGGTTCAACGTCTGGGTCAACCTGCCCGTGTTCGATCCCGCTGCGGGCGGTGATCTGGTGCGCAGGCTGGATCGTGACGCTCAGGTTAACCTTATCTTGGGATTTCTCCTGCCATTCGTGATCCCGGCTGTAATCAGTCTGGTGGCGGGGGTGGTGGATTTTACACGCCTCACCTCGCCGCAGGCGGTGATCTGGGTGGTTGCGGCATGGGCGTTCCTTCCGGCAAGCCTGCTGATGCGGGGCATGGCGCTGATGCGGCTGGGGCATCTCGTCGCCGCACAGCGTGCGCGCCAGGGCGGCGACGAGGCCGCGTTGCATCATGTCTGATCCTTGTTCTGGTGCTGCTCTGCCTTGTGCCGCCGGTGGCCATGGCCGAGCCGATGCGGATCGCCGTCTTTGCCGCGCCGCTCAGCCGCACCGGACCGGGGCTGCTGCTACGCGACCTGCTGCGCGAGGATGCGCAGATCGACGCGATTATCGCCCATATTGCCGCCGTCACGCCTGATATCCTGATCCTGACCGCGTTTGATCACGATGCGCGCAATGTCGCGCTGACGGCCTTTCGCGACCGGCTGGCAACGGCCGGGCCGTCCTATCCTCATCTTTTCAGCCGCCGCCCCAACACCGGCATGACGACCGGGCTCGACATGAATGGCGACGGTCGCATCGGCGGGCCGCGTGATGCGCAGGGTTACGGGCGCTTCGCCGGCCATGCCGGGCTGGCGATCCTGTCGCGCTGGCCGGTGGATGAGGACGGCTTTCGTGATTTCTCGGCCCTGCTCTGGCGCGATCTTCCCGGTGCGACCCTGCCGCAGGTGGAGGGTGAACCTTTCCCGTCGTCCGAGGCGCAGGCGGTGCAGCGGTTGTCATCGACCGCGCATTGGCTTGTCCCCGTGCTGGCACCGGGCGGGGTGGTCGAGCTTCTGGTCTGGTCGGCGACGCCGCCAGTCTTCGACGGGCCCGAGGACATGAACGGGCTACGCAACCGTGACGAATTGCGTCTCTGGACCCTGCTGCTCGACGGCACTCTCGGTGCGCCGCCGGGGCCGGATTTCGTCATTGCGGGCAATGCCAATCTCGATCCGTTCGACGGTGACGGATTGCGCGATGCAATGGCGGATTTCCTGGCCGACTCCCGTTTGCAGGATCCGGCCCCCGTCAGTGACGGTGCGCGCGAGGCGGCGCGCCCCGATCAGCATGGCCCGCCGGAACGGGCGACGGCGCAATGGGACGGTCCCGGCAATCTGCGCGTGAGCTATGTGCTGCCTTCGGCCGCCTGGCGGGTGACGGGTTCGGGGGTTTTCTGGCCCGGCGCGGATGATCCGCTGGCCGGTCTGATGGGCGACGATGGCCTTGCCGCCGGGCCGCATCGGCTCGTCTGGGTCGATCTCGAACGCGGGCCGTGAGGGTCAGGGTGCGGGCGGGCCGTGGCCGACCTCGTCGCGCGACAGGGTGACGGCCTTGAGCACGGCATGAACCTCCATTCCCGGCTGCAGCGCCAGAGTTCGGGCCGAACGGTGGGTGATGCGCGAGATGAGATGCTCCTCACCACTCGTGCCGAGCGCGAGGCTGACAAGCGTGCTGTCCTCCTGGTCCTGCATCTTGGCCACTCGTACCGGCAGCAGATTGAGCGCTGAAATCCGTCCGGGCCGTTCAAGTGCGATCATCACGTCCTGCGCCATGATATGCAGGCGAAGTTGCGCGCCGGGATCGACGTTGACGCGAGGCAGGAACAGCGGGCCTGCAACCGTCATGACACGAGTCAGGCCGTCGCTGTCCTGGGCCTCGACAGTGCCTTTGACGACCGCGCCCAGATCGCGCCCGCCCCATGAGCCTGCAACCGCCGGATCAGCCATAAGGCGTGCAGCGGGGCCGCTGGCCGTGATCCTGCCCGCGTCGATCAGCACGAGGGTCGTGGCCAGCCGGGCGATTTCGGCGACGGAATGGCTGACATAGAGCATCGGCAGCCCGGTCTCGTCGCGCAGGCGCTCGAGATAGGGCATGATCTCGCGCTTGCGCTCACCATCGAGCGAGGCGAGCGGTTCGTCGAGCAGGAGCAGTTCCGGCTCCGACAGGATGGCGCGGCCTATGGCGACGCGCTGTCGCTCGCCCCCCGAGAGGCCGCCGGGGCGGCGTTCGAGCAGGGCGGCGATGCCGAGAAGATCGGCGATCCGCCCGAGCCCGGTGTTCGAGCGCGCCCCGTAGAGCAGGTTCTGCCGCACGTTCATATGTGGAAACAGCCGCGCATCCTGAAAGACATAGCCGATCCGCCGCCGGTGCGGCGGGACAAAGACTTTCGCCGCAGTATCGACGAGCACGTGATCGCCAAGCGTGATCCGCCCCTCCTGCGCGCGCAAGAGTCCGGCCACGGCATTGACCACTGTCGTCTTGCCCGAGCCCGAACGCCCGAACAGGGCGGTGATCCCGGCAGGGGCCTCGAATGCCACGTCAAGGGTGAACGTGCCGAACGAGTGGTGCAGGCGAACCGAAAGCGTCATGCCCCGCCCACCCGCTTCGTCGCCCGCCGCGCCAGCCATTCCGACAGGGCCAGTGCTGCCATCGACAGGATGACCGCCACCCAAACCAGCCGCGCCGCCGAAGCGCCGCCTCCCGGCACCTGGAGAAAGGCGTAGATGGCCGAAGGCAGGGTTTGCGTCTTGCCGGGAATGGAGGAAACGAAGGTGATCGTCGCGCCGAATTCACCCATCGCGCGGGCGAAGGACAGGACTGCGCCCGCCACGACCCCCGGCAGGATCAAGGGCAGGGTGATCGTCGCGTAGACCCGCAGCCTCCCCGCGCCGAGCGTGGCCGCAGCCCGCTCGAGCCCTGGGTCGACCGCCTCGATCGACAGCCGGATCGAGCGCACCATGAGCGGGAATGCCATGATCCCGGCCGCCAATGCTGCGCCGGTCCAGTTGAAGGCGAAGAACGTGAAGGGCTCGCCGGTGAGCCATGTCCAGAAGCGGCCGAAATGCCCGTTGCGACCGAAGGTGCGCAGCAGGATGAAGCCGGTGACGACAGGCGGCAGGATCAGCGGCAGATGGACGATGCCGTTCAGAAGCTGCCGCCCGGGAAACTGCCAGCGCGCAAGTGCATGCGCGACCAGCAGCCCCGGCGGAACTCCGATGAGCGTTGCCCAGAACGAAACGCGCAGGCTGAGTGCGACGGCCTGCCATTCATCTGGCGAAAGCCATTCACTCATCAGGGGGCCTGGTCATCCTGCAGCACGGTGAAGCCATGGGTCGCAAAGACGGCCCCGGCGCTTTCGGAGGGCAGCGTGGCGAACAGGGCCTGTGCGGCCTCGCTCTCGGCCAGGAGCGCCGCCGGATAGATGATGGCCGGATGCGTTTCGGCCGGGAAGGTGGCGACGATCGAGACGGCGTCCTCGGCAGCGGCATCGGTTGCATAGACGATGCCATAGGGCGCTTCGCCCGCCGCGACCAGCATGAGCGCCGAACGCACGTTGTCGGTCTGGGCGACGGAGGCTTCAACCGATTCCCAGAGACCGAGGGATTGCAGTGCCGCCTTGCCATACTGACCGGCGGGCACCGCATCGGCCATCGCCATGGCGAGGACGCCGTCATCCAGCAGTCCGGCCAGATCGGTGTCCGGGCCAAGCTCGACCGGGGCGGCATCGGCGGCACCCACGAGGACGAGGCTGTTGCCCAGAAGATCGAGACGGTTGCCGGCAGGGATAAGCCCCGCTTCGTCGACCGCGTCCATCCAGTTCACGGCGGCCGAGATGAAGATTTCGGCGGGTGCCCCCTCGATGATCTGCGAGGCCAGCTGGTTCGACCCGGCGTAGCTGATGACGACGTCATCACCCGTCGCGGCGGTGAAATCCGCGGCGATGATGTCGAGTGCGGTCTTCATGGATGCGGCGGCAAACACCGTCACCTCGTCGGCAACGGCGGGAAGGGGCAGCGCGACCGTTGCGACAAGCGCGACCCTGAGCATGTAGCGGGACATGATGACCTCCCTCGTTATTTCCTTATGGAGATAACGGCTGGCTCTACTGGCGGCAAGCGCTATTTACCGCCGACCATATCGTCCTGCGGCGCAAGCAGCGCCTCGAGTGCGGCGATGTCTTCTGCCCCTGCCCCATACGCCTTCTGCATGAGGCCGTGGTAATGGCGGATGATCGCTTCGCCCGTCTCCGTCACCTGTGCGCCGCCTCCGCCCGCGCCGCCGCGCGCGCTCGTCACCACGGGATCGGCGAGGCCGGCGTTCATTTCCTCGACCAGTGACCAGGCCCGTTTGTAGCTCATCCCCATGGCGCGGCCGGCGGCGGCGATGGAGCCCAGATCCCGGATATGTTCGAGAAGCTCGATCTTGCCGGGGCCGAGCATGAGTCCGTCAAGGAACAGGCGCAGAAAAAGCCGGGTCATCGTCACCTCCCCGCCAATGTTCGGCCCAATGGTGGCGCAAGGCAAGCGGCGATGACGATTGTGCGACCGTGGCGAAACATTCACTTTTCCTTACGGGACGAAGGCAATAGGGTGACCAGCGTGACAGGATGCGGGCGTACATGACAGACTCGACCCATCAGGACGGAATCGAGCGCCGCCGGCGGCGTGAGGCGACCGGCCGCCCGCCACGCAAGAAGACGCTCTCCGAGATTCTCGTCGGGATCGCCGAGGACGGGACCAGGGATTTTGTCACCATCGCCTCGTTGATGAAGGCCCTCGAGGGGCGGGCGCGCGCCGCGCTGATCCTGATCTTCGCCTTTCCCAACGCGCTTCCCGCCATTCCCGGCACCTCGGGGATTCTCGGCCTGCCGCTTCTCTACATAACGTTCCAGATGATGCTCGGCCGCAACCCCTGGCTGCCGAAGATCATCGCCGACCGCGGTCTGCCGCGCGAACGCTTCGCACAGCTGATCGACAGGCTCGTGCCCTATCTCGCCCGGACCGAACGGCTGCTGCGCCCGCGCTGGCGCGTGCTGTCCGGCCATACGGCCGAATATTTCCTTGGCGCGGTCTGCCTCGTCCTCGCCGTCGTGCTGACGTTGCCGGTGCCGCTCGGCAACATGCTGCCCGCCTTCTCGATGTGTCTGATCGCGCTCGGTATCCTTGAGCGTGACGGGCTTTGGGTGGTGTTCGGCCTGCTTTCCTCGATTGCGGCGCTCGTCATCTCGGCTGGAGTGGTCTATGCGATCTTCAAGGCGGTCGCCTATGTCGTCATCAGTGCGTTCGGCTTCTGAGCCCACGCGCGTGCCCCCTCCCATGCCATGATTCTCGAAATTGCTATCATCATCGTCCTGACGCTGTTCAATGGCGTGCTTGCCATGTCGGAACTGGCGATCGTCTCCTCACGCAGCGCAAGACTGCAGGTCATGGCCGAGGCGGGCAGCCGCGGGGCGCAGATCGCCCTGCGCCTCGCCGAAGAGCCGGGACGGTTCCTGTCCAGCGTCCAGATCGGCATCACCCTTGTCGGCGTCCTCGCGGGTGCCTTCTCCGGGGCGACCCTTGGCCTGCGCCTTGCAACCTGGCTCCTGACGCTGGGGATGGACCCGGCAGTCGCGAATGCGCTTGGCGTCGGCGGGGTCGTCGTCGCCGTGACCTATGTCTCGCTGATCTTCGGCGAACTCGTGCCCAAGCAGATCGCCCTGCGTGCGCCCGAGGCCTCGGCCGTGAAGATCGCCGTGCTCCTGCAGGTGATCGCGGTGGTGACCGCGCCGGTCGTCTGGATTCTTGACCGATCCGCCAGCCTGGTGCTCCGGGCGCTGGGCCAGTCCGGCCCGCCGGATCGCAACATGACCGATGAGGAAGTCAAACTCGTCATCGCCGAGGCGCAGTCGGCCGGGGTGATCGAGGAGGCCGAGACCGCGATGATCGCCGGTGTCATGCGCATCGCCGACCGTTCGGCCAGAGGGCTCATGACTCCGCGACATGATGTCGAGATCGCCGAGGCAGAGGAGACACGCGACCAGATCATCGCCCGGTTCCGCGATTCGGGCCATTCGCGCCTGCCCCTGCGTGACGGTGGCCCGGACGAGATCGTGGGCGTGATTGCGGCCCGCGACATCATGAGCGTCGAGCCGGACGAGGAATTCGATGCGCGCAACCTCCTGCGTCCCGCGCCGGTCGTGCATGATTCCCTGCCCGCGCTCGAAGTCATCGAACAGCTGCGCGGAACCCCGGCGAGCATGCTGCTGATCTTCGACGAATACGGAACCTTCGAGGGAATCATCACGCCCATGGACATCCTCGGTGCCATCACCGGCGGCTTCGACGAGGATGTGATGGACGAGCCGAAACTCGTCACCCGCGAGGACGGCAGCCTTATCGTTTCGGGCTGGATGCCGGTCGATGAATTCGCCGATCACATCGGCCTGAACCTCGAGGATGACCGCGGCTTCGAAACCGTCGCCGGCCTTGTCCTCGACCGCGCCGGAGTGCTGCCCGGAGTGGGCGACAGGATCATGGTCGGCGGCTGGATCGTCGAGGTGCTCGATCTCGACGGCAGGCGGATCGACAAGGTGCTTGTCTCGCGCGGCCCGCAGGCATGACGGTCAGAGAATTGGTGCCGCCAAGGCGATGGCGTTGTTGCGGATCCGCCGCAGCGCCGACCAGGCGCGGACCTCGGCCCGTGTGACAGGCCGTGCGCGGGCCAGATAACTCTCCTGTCGCGCATCGAGCAGGGCCGTCACCTCATGCGAATGCAGCATGAGATTGCATTCGTAGTTCAGATCGAACGAGCGCCGGTCGAGATTGGCCGAGCCGATCATCGCGAAATGCCCGTCCACCGTGATGATCTTTGCGTGCAGCAGCCCGCCCTGGAAGAGCTGGATGCTCACGCCGCTGGCCAGCAGGGTCTGGTAGAGTCCCTCGCTCGCCGCTGCGACGATGCGGCTGTCGTTGCGCTCCGGCAGGATCAGCGTCGTCGCCACCCCACGCCTTGCCGTGGCGCAGATGGCTTCGTGCAGGGCGCTGTCGGGGAGGAAATAGGGTGTGGTGATCGTCACCCGGTCATGGGCGGAATAGAGCATGGCCGTCAGCGTCTCCGCCATGCCGTTGAGATTCTGGTCCGGCCCCGAGGCGACGACCTGGCCGATGAAGCCGCCGGCCACGGGCGGCGGTGCCTCGGCCAGCAGATGGCTCAGGTCCTCGTCGCAGTGGATCATCCAGTCCGAAAGGAACACCGCCTGGAACTGCCGCACCACCGGCCCCTCGACCCGCAGCAGCACGTCGATCCAGGGGGCGAAACGCGGCTTGATCGCAAAGGCCATATCGGCGCAGTTGCGACTGCCCGACCAGGTGACGCGGTTGTCGACGACCATGATCTTGCGGTGATTGCGCAGATCGAGCCGCTTGTAGAAAGTCTCGAGCAGGGGGTTGCCGATCGGCAGCGCGATGCGGCAGACGACGCCCGCCGCCTGCATCCGCGCCCAGAGATCCGAGCGGATCAACTGCCGCGAGCCGAGGTGATCGACCAGAACCCGCACCCGCACGCCACGTGCGGCCGCCGCGCTGGCCGCCTCGGCCATGCGGTTGCCCGTCCGGTCCGGCAACCAGATATAGAACAGCAGATGCACGTGATCGCGCGCCGAGTCGATCGCCGCGATCAGGTCATCCATGGCGCTGTCGTCCTCGGGCAGGATCACGGCGCTGTTGCCGCCCACCGGCGGAAAATCCGATGTCGCCCGCCCCATGGAGAAGGCCGGCTCGACCTGGGGCGGAATCGGCGCATGGGCATCGTCCGGATTCCAGACCGCGCGCAGCCTGCGTTCGACATCCCTTGCATGGCGGCGGTCGGCGCGGCTGAGGCGGACCTCGCCGAACAGCAGATAGGCGACAGGCCCCAGGACCGGCAGAATCGCCACGACCATGATCCAGGCCAGCCGCACCGGCGGCAGGAGATTGTTGCGCAAGAGCACCCGCCAGACCACCAGCGCGGTGATCATGTAGTGCAGGAGCACAAGGGGCAGGGCGGTATATCCGTTCAGCATCGGGGCAACGCTGCCAGAAGCGGGACTCGGCGTCCATGGAGAGATTCGCAGCCCGGACGCCGGACAACGCGGCGGAACACACGAAAAAGGTGGTCATGGCGACGGCACAGAGCATTTCTGGCGATGTGTTCAATCAAAGGACACAATAGTAACAATGTGTTACAAAATATATGCTCCCCCGGGCCCAAGGTGCCAAGAATCTGCTTGCAACCCACCGCACCTCTTCGTAAAAGCCTCCCCACAGCGGCGCTGTCGGTCACGGCAGCGCGCGGCGGGCGTCACGGTGAAGACATAAAGTCACATCGCGGCGCGACAGAGCCAGAGGCGGAGCGGGAACAGCACCCGGAAGGGTGGTGGAACCGTTTGGCTTGTGGGTCTCGTTCTTTGACATGATTGTTTTTTTGAAGGGATATGCGGGCGGTCTGGTCTGT
>CAYUBT010000062.1:0-14048 GCA_964443055.1 uncultured Rubellimicrobium sp. | reverse complement strand
GTTGGCCTCGGTTGTGATTCCACAATGAGAGGCCGAGGCCTCAATGCCCGTTAGCAGGTCACGCTCCCCTACTTCCCCAACCTCCGGTGCACTTCCTCGAGGTCGATCTCTCCCTTGGGCATCTTGTTCGACGGGTCGTCGAAATCATAGCGGAAAAGCTGGAAGTCCTTGCGGTAGACTTCCCACATCAGATGGCGTGAGAGATCGTCGAAATAATCCTCGACCGGATGCAGGCGCTTCGGCCCGTGGCCGGCGCTTTCGTTGAAGCGGGGGATGGCGGTCAGATCGACCGGGTGAGGCGTGTCGGCAGCGGCCAGGACATCGCCCATGCCGGTGTTGAAATGCTCGGTCCAGAAGATGCGGTCATAGCGACCGCCATTGGCAATGAAGGTCGAGACATGTCCGGACATCGCTGACCAGTGGATATCCGGCTCCATCGGCCTGCGGAACCGGATCGTGTCGCGGGCGAACAGAAGGAAGCGACGAAAGCTGCGGATCTGGTCGAATTCGAACCCGTCGTCGGGCGAGCCCACCTCCACGCCATAGCGCTTGACCAGCATCGGCACGAGATTGCCCCGGTAGCGGCGGCCGTTCCGCTGGATGCCCGCGACCTTGTCGAAGAAGGATGACAGGATCCGCGTGTAGGGATTGCGCACGCAGGTGAAGACCGGGGTCTTGCGCGCTTCGACCGCGGCGGTGATCAGGGGCTGGCTCTCTTCCTGCACCCATTTGTGCAGCCCGTCCCGCGCATCATGGATATCGCCGTCGAAGAAGCGGCCGTGATCCGAGTAATACATGATCTGCCCGATGGTCGAGCAGGCGCATTTCGGCACGACCCGGTAGATCATGCTCTCGCTCTCGGTCATCCAGGTGCCGGGAAAACCCATGTGCTGCCTCATCCGTGGGCGTTTCAGGCCGCTGTGCTGGCTGTGCGAAGTCTCAAAGCAAAGAAAGTCGCTTCAATCAACGGCTGTTCGGGCTAACAAGCATGGACAAGTGACAGGATTCGGGCAGACCCTTCACATCATGGCCGAAATTGCTTTCATCCTCCTGTGCCACAAGGATCCCGACGCCGTCATCGAACAGGCGCTGCAGCTGACCGCGGCCGGGGACGGTATCGCGATCCATTTCGATGCCAATGCGCCCGCCGCCGACTTCGAGCGCATCCGGGTCGCCCTGGCCGACAACCCGCGCATCACCTTCGCCCGCCGCCGCATCCGCTGCGGCTGGGGTGAATGGAGCCTGGTCGAGGCCACGCTCCTCGCCGTGCGCGCCGCGCTCGACGCCTTCCCGCGCGCCACGCATTTCTACATGGTCTCGGGCGACTGCATGGCGATCAAGTCGGCCGATTATGCACGTGAGTTCCTCGACGCCGAGGATGTGGACTATATCGAGAGCTTCGACTTCTTCGAAAGCGACTGGATCAAGACCGGCCTGCGCGAGGATCGGCTGATCTATCGTCACTGGCTGAACGAGCGCCGTCACAAGCGGCTGTTCTATCTCTCGCTCGACCTGCAGCGCAGGCTGGGGCTGAAACGGGCGATCCCCGCGGACATTCAGGTGCAGATCGGCTCGCAATGGTGGTGCCTGCGCAGACGCACCATCGAGGCGGTGGTGGAGTTCACCGGACAACGCCGCGATGTCATGCGCTTCTTCCGCACGACCTGGATTCCCGACGAGACCTTCTTCCAGACCCTCGTGCGCCATCTCGTGCCCGACCGGGAAATCCGCACGCGCACGCTCACCTTCCTGATGTTCACCGACTACGGGATGCCCGCGACCTTCTACAATGACCATTACGACCTGCTGCTGAGCCAGGGCTATCTGTTCGCACGCAAGATCAGCCCCGAGGCGCATGAGCTTAAGGCGCGACTCGGGGCGCTCTGGGCCTCGGGGCGGCGCGAGTTCCGCATCTCGGACGAGGGGCGCAGGCTCTTCCAGTTCCTGACCGGACGTGGCCGGGTCGGCCGCCGCTTTGCCCCGCGCTTCTGGGAGACGGATTCATCGGTCGGGCGCGAACGCGAGCTACTCATCATCGCCTGCAAGAAATGGCATGTGGGCAAGCGCCTTGTCGGCGCGATCCGCGAGACGACGGGCCTGCCGGCGATCGACTATCTCTTCAACGAGGAAAGCACGGCACTGCCTGATCTTGGCGGCATCCAGGCGACGCTTGCCAAACGCACCCGGCACCGCCGCGCGCTCATGCGGATGCTGTTCGACTATTACCAGACCGAGCGGCTGATCATCTGCATCGACACGGCCAATCTAGACCTGATGCAGGATTTCGATTCCGACCGTGCGGTGACGCGCGTGCTCGAGGTCGAGTGCCGGTTCACCGACGCCTATCTGACGGGCCATGCCCGGCGCGTGGGGCTTGCGGGCGAGGAGACGCCCCCCGAGGCGCTTGCCCAGCTTGTCCCGACGATCCGCCACGAGATCGCCCTCGAGAGCGACCGCATCCGCGACGCCGGCCTGCGCGACCTGCACCGGATCAGCGAGGGTGCCTCTCCCCTGGACAACACCCGCACCCTTGCGGCCTTCCTCTCGGTGGGTGAGGATGTCGCGCGCGGCGTTGCCGCGATGCCCGAGCTATTTGCGGATTGATCGATGGACTACAGCTACGACAACGACAACATCTTCGCCCGCATGCTGCGCGGCGAGATCCCCGCCAACAAGGTTCTCGAGACGGATCACGCGCTCGCCTTCCACGACATCCGGCCGCAGGCACCGGTGCATGTGCTGGTGATCCCGAAGGGGCCCTACGTGAGTCTCGACCATTTCGCCCGCGATGCGAGCGCCGCGGAACAGCTCGGCTTCTGGGCGGCAGTGTCGCAGGTCTGCGAGACGCTCGACCTGAAACAGGGTCTGCGCTTCATCGCCAATTCGCGCGACCACGCGCACCAGGAGGTGGACCATTTCCACCTGCACCTGCTGGGCGGCCGCCCGCTGGGCCCGATGCTGGTCGCGCCTGTCTGACAGATGGGGATGCCGTCATTGCGGGGCGTTCTGGCTGCTCGCAATGACGAGGGGTGCGAGTGGTTGCGCCGCCCCGCCCGGAGGCGGTAGAACGGGGCGAAACCGAAGGAGACGAGGCCCGCAATGACCATGGCGCCCCCCGTGACGATCGTCGTGACCGAGACCCATTTCGCCTGCCAGGGCGTCGAGGGGACGCTCGGCCATCCCCGCGTCTGGCTGCGCATCGTCCCCGAGGTCGGCCATGTCGACTGCGGCTATTGCGGCGCGCATTACATTCTTGACGAAACGGCAAAGGCCGGGGCGCATTAGGACCGGATGATTCCCGGATCATGCGCAACGCGCAGGCCGCGCGCGGCCCAGGACAACGGCTGAAGCGAGGTTCCGGCCATGGCATTCGGCAAAGGCTGCCATCTGCATCTGATCGACGGATCGGCCTATGTGTTCCGCGCCTATCACGCGCTTCCGCCGCTCACGCGCAAGGCGGACGGACTGCCCATCGGCGCGGTTGCGGGCTTCTGCAACCTGCTCTGGGGCGAGATCGGCGCGCGCGGGGCTGACGGGCCCACGCATTTGGCGGTGGTCTTCGACTTCAACGGCAAGACGTTCCGCAACGAGATCTATCCCGCCTACAAGGCCAACCGCCCGCCTGCGCCCGAAGACCTCGTGCCGCAGTTTCCCCTGACGCGCGAGGCGACGCGCGCCTTCAATGTCGCCAGTACCGAGATCGAGGGTTATGAGGCCGACGACATCATCGCCACGCTCGCCCGCCAGGCGCGCGAGGCGGGGGGTGAGGTCACGATCATCACCTCCGACAAGGACATGATGCAGCTCGTGGGCGACGGGGTCGAGATGTTCGACCCGATGAAGAACCGTCGTATCGCCCGTGACGACGTGATCGAACGTTTCGGCGTCCCGCCCGAACGGGTGATCGATGTGCAGGCGCTTGCCGGCGACACGTCCGACAATGTCCCCGGAGCCCCCGGGATCGGGGTGAAGACGGCGGCGCAGCTCATCCAGGAATACGGCGATCTCGACACGCTGCTCGCGCAGGCCGACGGAATCCGGCAACCCAGACGTCGCGAGGTGCTGACGACGATGGTCGATCAGATCCTCATGTCGCGCAGGCTGGTGACGCTTGACGACCGGGTGCCGCTCGATTTCACGCTCGACGATCTCGAGGTGCGCGAGATCGAGCCCGAACCTCTGTTCGATTTCTTTGCCCGGATGGAGTTCCGCAATCTTGCCAAGCGCGTGGCCGACAGGCTTGGGGTCGAAGCCCCCGCCGTGCCCGAGCCGAAGCCGGAAGATGGGGAGACTGCAGCCGAAGCGGTGACGCCCTTCGATGCGGATTCCTATGAGGCGGTGACCGACCGTCAGGCCCTCGACCGCTGGATCGAGGCGATCCGGGCGCAGGGCCATGTGGCCTTCGACACCGAAACAACCAGCCTGAACGAGATGCAGGCCGAACTTGTCGGCATCGCGCTTGCACTTGCGCCCGGCCGGGCCTGCTACATTCCGGTCGGCCATCGTGCCTCGGGCGATCTGTTCGGCAACGGCCAGCTTGTCCCGGGCCAGTTGCCGCTTGATGAGGTGCTCGCGGCGCTGAAGCCCGTTTTCGAGGACGACTCGATCCTCAAGATCGGCCAGAACGTGAAATACGACGCCAAGATCCTGTCGCGCCACGGGATCGAGGTCGGCCCCTGCGACGACACGATGCTCATGA
The DNA here is from genome assembly GCA_964443055.1 of uncultured Rubellimicrobium sp. GTDB lineage: Bacteria > Pseudomonadota > Alphaproteobacteria > Rhodobacterales > Rhodobacteraceae > JADYZU01. The sequence continues at coordinate 9,349 of CAYUBT010000062.1, read as the reverse complement.
GCTATGCGCTCCATGCGGGCGAGCATAACCATGGTATGGACGTCCTCTCCGAGCGCTACCTTGCGCATCTCCCGATCCCGATCCGCGAGGTGATCGGAACGGGCCGGAATGCGATCACCTTCGATCTCGTCTCCCTCGAGAACGCGGTGCGCTACGGGGCCGAGGATGCGGACATCACCCTGCGCCTCTGGCAGCAGTTCCGGCCCGCACTTGCCCGGGGTCGGGTGATGACCGTCTACGAGACGCTCGAACGGCCGCTGGTGCCCGTCCTCAAGCGCATGGAGATGGCCGGCATCCTCGTCGACCGTGACGTACTGGCGCGGATGTCCAATGTCTTTGCCCAGAAGATGGCGGGGCTCGAGGCCGAGATTCACGAACTGGCGGGCGAGAGTTTCAATGTCCAGTCGCCCGCGCAGGTGGGCGCGATCCTGTTCGAACGGATGGAGCTTCCGGGCGGGACGCGCACGAAGACGGGGCAATGGTCCACGCCTGCCGATGTGCTCGAGGATCTCGCGACAGAGCATGAACTGCCCGCCCGCGTCCTCGATTACCGCCAGTTGCAGAAGCTGAAATCGACCTATACCGACGCCCTTCAGGCCGCGATCAATCCGGAGACGGGCCGGGTCCATACCTCCTATTCCATCGCCGGGGCCAATACCGGACGGCTCGCGTCGACTGATCCGAACCTGCAGAATATTCCCGTGCGCACCGAAGAGGGCCGCCGCATCCGCGAGGCTTTCCTCGCCGGTCCGGGCAAGGTTCTGGTCAGCCTCGACTACAGCCAGATCGAACTGCGCATCCTTGCCCAGATTGCAGAAATCGAGGCCCTGCGTGAGGCGTTCCGCGACGGACAGGATATCCATGCTGCCACCGCCTCGGAAATGTTCGGTGTGCCACTCGACCAGATGACGCCCGATATCCGCCGTCAGGCCAAGGCGATCAACTTCGGGGTGATCTACGGCATTTCCGCCTGGGGGCTCGCCCGCAACCTGCGGATCCCGCGCGACCAGGCCCAGGGCTTCATCGACCGCTATTTCGAGCGTTTCCCCGGTATCCGCGACTATATGGACGCGACCATCGCCTTTGCGAAGGAACACGGCCATGTCCAGACCATGTTCGGGCGGCGCATCCATACTTCCGAGATCAATTCGAAAGGCCCGAGTGCAGGTTTTGCCCGCCGCGCCGCGATCAATGCGCCGATCCAGGGAACGGCCGCCGACATCATCCGCCGGGCCATGATCCGCATGGATGACGCCATCGCCCATCTGCCTGCGCGGATGCTGCTGCAGGTCCATGACGAACTGCTGTTCGAGGTCGAGGAGGATGCCGTCGACCCGCTCATCGCCATCGCTGGCGAGGTGATGGAAGGGGCGGCGGAACCGGCAGTGAAGCTCGATCTGCGGCTCGTCGTCGAGGCGGGGCAGGGCCCAAACTGGTCAGCCGCACACTGATCCGGGGGAGCATGCGGATGGCCAAGACCCGCCTCCTGCCCTTTCATCGGACCGCAAATATTCCCGGGTGAGCCGCGCGAGCGGCGAGGGACAGCGCCCCTCAATATCCCGCGTTCCGGTCCACCTGATAGAGGAGCGGCTCGCCTCGTTCGACCCGGGCGATATTCTTGGCCAGCACCGCCGCCGCGCTCTCGGGCCTTGTCTCGGCGGCGACATGCGGGGTCACGGTCACGCGCGGATGGTGCCAGTAGGGATGATCCGGGGGCAGGGGTTCGACGCGGAAGACATCGAGCGTGGCATGGTCGACCTGCCCCGAATCGAGTGCCGCCAGCAGGGCATCGTCGTCGATGATCGGCCCGCGTGCAGGGTTGATGATCACCGCACCGGGCGCGAGACGGGCGAATTCCTCCGGGCCGAGCAGGTTCTCGGTCGCGGGCGTCAGCGGCAGGAGGATGACGAGGATCTGCGCGCCCTCGAGCGCCGGGAGCAGCCCTTCCGCACCGTGGAACATGCGGGTGAGGCCGGGCACCTCACGGGGCGAGCGGCTCCAGCCCGTGACCGGGAATCCGAGCGTGGCCAGGGTTTGCCCCGCCTCGCGGCCCAGTTCGCCCATCCCCAGGATCGTCACCGGCCGTTCGGGGGCAAGGGGTGGAAGAATCTGCCGCCATTCGCCCTGCAGCCCGTGCACATACCGGTCAATGCCCATGTGGTGGCGCATGACATGGGCGGTGACATATTCGGTCATTCCCCTTGTCATGGCCGGATCGACCATCCGGGCCAGCGGCTGTGTGAGCGTGGGATTGTTCACGAGGGCCTCTGCCCCCATCCAGGTCGAGAGCACCGCCTTGGTGCGGCTGTAAGGGGTGAAATCCTGCAGGGGCGAGTTGGGCGCGAGGACGATGTAATCGGTCTCGGCAGGCAGGTGGTCGTCGGCAAGGCGTGCCGCGATCCCGCGCCGGGCGAGTTCGTGCGAGAGCGGTTCGGGAAAGAGGCGGCGGGGCTTGTCCCCGGCGAGAAGGATGTTCAGCATCAACGGACCTTGTGGACATGGGCGCTCTGCACGAGGCCGAAGCCCAGCAGCAGCATGATCATGGATGAGCCGCCCCAGCTTACCAGCGGCAGCGGAATGCCGACCACGGGCGCAAGACCCGTGACCATCAGCATGTTGACGGCGAAGAGCAGGAAGAAGCTTGCGGCGACGCCGATCGTCACGAGCGAGGCGAAACGGTTGCGGTTGGTCAGCGCCGAGACGAGGCAGAAGCCGATGATCAGGAGATAGAGCCCCAGAAGCGTCGACGACCCGATGAAACCGAATTCCTCGGCCAGGGTGTTGAAGATGAAGTCGGTATGCTTTTCGGGCAGGAAGTTCAGCCGCGACTGCGTGCCCTGCATGAACCCGCGCCCCGTCCAGCCGCCCGAGCCGAGCGCGATCTTGGCCTGGGCGATGTTGTAGCCCGCGCCCAGCGGGTCAGTCGACGGGTCGAGGAACGTGTCGATCCGGCGGAACTGGTAGTCATGCAGAAGCTGCCATTCCGTCCCGCGCGAAGCGAGCACCGCCCACAGACCGCCGCCGATCGAGCCAATGACCGCCGCGAAATAGGCCCAGTGGACGCCCGCGGCGAACATCACCGCCCCGCCGATGAGCAGCATCAGAAGCGCGGTGCCCAGATTCGGCTGTGCAAGGACCAGCAGGGTCGGGATCAGTGTCAGCACCACCGGCAGGAGCACCCAGAACGGATGCGACACGCGCCGCGCGGGCAGCCAGTCGTAATAGGCGGCCAGCATCATCACCAGCGCGACCTTGGCCATCTCCGAGGGCTGGATCTGGATTGGCCCCAGCGCGAGCCAGCGCTGCGCGCCCATATGCACCTCGCCCATGAGATCGGCCATGATCAGCAGCGCGACGCAGACCAGATAGGCCGGGACCGAAAGCGCCCTCCAGAAGATGATGGGCACGAAGCCCATGACCAGCATTCCGGCCAGACCCGCCAGCGCCCGCTTGCCCTGCGCGCTTGCCCAGATGTCCGCATTGCCGCCCGCGATGGAGTAGAGCATCAGCACGCCGACGCCGCAGACCGCCGCCAGAAGCAGCGCAAGCGGCCAGTTGATGTAGAGCAGCTTGCGTGGCCCCGCAGGCACGAAGCCCGCCTGCGACTCGAGATAGGTGAGGCTCATGCCCGGTCCTCTTCCGGGCCGGAGAGGCCGGCGAGACGGGCGCGGATGCTCTCCTGCTGGCTGTGGATGCGGGCGCGCCAGTGCGACGGATAGGCGTCGAGCGGCGGCTCGCCGTCGAAAAGCGCCTGAAGGGTCACGTCGCGGCCGATAGGCGCGGCGGTCGTGCCGCCGCCTTCGCCATGTTCGACGATGACGGCGACCGCGAAACGAGGATTGTCGAAGGGCGCATAGCTGACCCAGAGCGCGTGATCGCGCCGGTCCCAGGGCAGTTGCGAATTCGAGATGACGCCACGCGCGCGCTCCTCGGGCGTGATGCGGCGTACCTGGCTCGTGCCGGTCTTGCCCGCCATGCGGATGCCGTCGGCAACGATCCGGCTGTCGCGCGCGGTGCCCCGGTCCGAATTGAGCACGTCATACATCCCCTGGCGGATACGGATGAGATGGTTCTCGTTGATCCCGAGGCTCTCGCCCCGGCCGGAGGGCTGCTCGATCCCGTCGATGCGATGGATGAGGCGCGGGTTGATCTCGAGCCCCGTCGCGAGCCGCGCCGTCATCACCGCAAGCTGCAACGGCGAGGCCAGGACATAGCCCTGCCCGATCGAGGCGTTGACCGTATCGCCCACCCGCCAGCTCTCGTCGTGAACCGCGCGTTTCCACTCGCGGTCGGGGGCGAGGCCCTGGGCCACCGCCGACATCGCGATGTCATGGCGCGTCCCGAGCCCGAGCCTGCGGGCCATGGCGGCGATGTTGTCGATGGTCGCGCGCTGCCCGGCCTCGTAGTAATAGCAGTCGCAGCTCTGCTGCAGGCTCGTGTTCAGGTTCACATTGCCATGCCCGCCGCTGCGCCAGCAGTGAAAGCGGGTGCCCGAGATGTCGGTGTAGCCGTTGCAGCGGATCGTCTCGTCGGGCTGCAGCACGCCCGCATCCAGCGCCGCAAGGGCGGTGATCATCTTGAAGGTCGAGCCGGGCGGGTAGGTGCCCTGCACCGCCTTCGCGGCAAGGGGGCGATAGGGATTCTCGTTCAGCGCAGTCCAGTCGGCCAGGGAAATCCCGCGCACGAAGAGGTTGGGGTCGAAGGTCGGCGTGTTGCCGATGGCGCGGATGTCTCCGGTCTGGCAGTCGAGGACGACGAGCGAGGCCGAGCGTTCGGTCTCGAGCCGCGCTTCGACATAGGCCTGCAGCTTCGCGTCGATGGTGAGTTGCACGTCCTTGCCCGCGACCCCCTCGACCCGGTCGAGTTCGCGCATCACGCGGCCCACGGCATTCACCTCGATCCGGCGCGTTCCCGCCTCGCCCCGGAGGTCATCCTCGAGCCGCGCCTCGACCCCGGTCTTGCCGATGGGAAAGCGCGGGATGCGCATGAGCGGGTCGGGGTTCTCCATCTGGCCGAGGTCGAAATCGCTGACCGGGCCGACATAGCCGACGATATGCGCCGTATCCGCGCCGCGCGGGTAATGGCGCGACAGGCCCACCTCGGCGGTGATCCCGGGCAGGGCGGGTGCGTTCATCGTGACGCGGGCCACGTCCTCCCAGGGAACGCGCTCCATCACGGTGATCGGCACGAAGGGCGAGGAGCGCGCGCTTTCCTCGATGGTGCGCTCGATCACATCGCGCGGCAGCGCAACGACATGGCCAAGCCGCGCAAGCGCCTCTTCCACGTCGCCCGCCTCCTCGCGCACGAGGGTGATGCGGTAGTTCTGCTCGTTCACCGCCAGCGGGATGCCGTTGATGTCGTGGATCAGCCCGCGTGCCGGGGCGATGAGGCGCATGTTGACGCGGTTTTCCTCGGCGAGAAGGCGGAATTCGTCGGCCTGATCGACCTGCAGCCGGTGCATCCGCCACAGGATGACGCCGCCGGTCGCGGCCTGCATCCCGCCGATCATCAGCCCGCGCCGGGTCAGGCGGCGGGGAGCCTCGCCCGGGTCCCGGTTCTGGCGGTTCGAGGAGCGGAAGGTCAGTTTCATATCGGCTTGCCCAGTGCATCCATCTCGCCCGGAGCGGGGCGGGCGATGCCGAAGACGAAATGCGCGATCACCGCTGCCACGGGCCAGGCCAGCATCGTCATCGCCATCTGCATGAGCGACAGCCCCAGGGGTGCCTGCGAGGTGAGAAGGAGCGCCAGAACGATGCGGTAGGCCAGCGTCACGGCGATGATCGCCGCGCTGGCCGCGATCCATTCGAGGACCGGTGGCAGCCCCCGCAAGGCGGCATTGCGCCTGCGCAGCGATTCCGTGACGAGCAGGACAAGAGCGGTCATGATCCCCGGCGGCCTCTGCAGCAACAGGTCGGTGAGGAACCATGATATGGCAATCACCGGCATGGGCACCAGTTCCGGCCTGCGCATGACCCACAGAAGCGTGATCACCAGCAGCAGATCGGGACCGGCCCAGACCGGCGGTGTCGCCCCGAGCGGAAGGAGCGCGATCATCGTCAGGACAAGGAACAGCGCGATCCAGGCGATCCGTCCCGGCCAGGGGCGGCGGACCATGAGTTCAGCCATTGCTGTCCTCCCCGGCGGCGGGGCGGCTCGGAGGGGCGGGAAGGCCGCTCTCGCGCAGGATGACGCGGTCCTCCTCGGGCAGGACCACGCCCCCCGGCGGCACGAGAAGCTCTCCGGTCTCGGCGATTTCCTCGCGCTCGCCCGACCGCAGCACGCGCAGGAATTCGAGCCTCTGATAATCCGCCACGAGCCGCAGCCGCAACCGCTGGTCGGCACCAAGCGCGACCGTGCCGACAAGGAGGTCCGGCGGGAACAGCCCTCCGTCGCCCGAGGTGATCACCTGATCGCCCGGGCGGACCGAATCGGCGTTCTCGATGAAGTCGAGCAAGGGATAAAAGGTATTGTCCCCGGTCAGGATCGCCTTTTGCCCCGAGGGGCGGACCGTCACGGCGATACGCGACGAGGTGTCGGTCAGCAGAAGCACGCGCGAGGTGCGACTACCCACCCCGGCAATGCGCCCGACCAGCCCCAGCCCGTCCACCGCCGCCCAGCCGTCGCGGATGCCGTCGCGTTCGCCCACGTTCAGCAGCACCGACTGCCGGAAGGGTGAACCGGAATCCGCCATCACCACGCCGGTGATCCAGGTGAGCGCCGGGTCGATCCGCACATTGTTCAGTTCGAGCAGCCGGGCGTTCTCCTGGTCGAGTTGCAGCGCCGCCTCGCGCCAGGCGCGCATCTGCTGCAATTCGCGCCGCAGCTCCTGATTCTGTTCGTGGAGCTGGGTATAGCTCTGGAAATCATAGGCGAGCGTGACGGCCGCGGTGACCGGCCTCATCACCCAGGCCATCGGCGGCACGACCCGGTCGGTCACGGCGGCGCGCAGGCGCTCCATCCGGGGATTGTCGATCCGCCAGACCAGCAGCGAGATGATGCAGACCAGCAGGATCAGCCCGATCACGAGGCGACGGACGGGGCCGGTGTAGTTCTCGACTGATCCGTTGCGCGCCAAGGGTCACCCCTCCCGGACGGGTCAGCTATCGTAGTCGATGACGTGACGAAGCTGCTTTTCGTATTCTAGCGCCTTGCCCGTGCCGATCGCCACGCAGTTGAGCGATTCGTCCGCCACCGAAATGCCTAGCCCGGTCTGTTCCCGCAAGGCGAGATCGAGTTGGCCCAGCAGCGCGCCGCCCCCGGTCAGCATCACGCCCCGGTCCACGATATCGGCGGCAAGGTCGGGCGGCGTGGTCTCGAGCGCGACCATCACCGCTTCGCAGATCTGCTGCACCGGCTCGGCCAGCGCCTCCGCGACCTGCGCCTGGCTGATCTCGCTTTCCTTCGGGACACCGTTGAGAAGGTCGCGGCCCCGAATCAGCATCGACTGGCCGCGCCCGTCGTCGGGCATCCGCGCGGTGCCGATCTGGGTCTTGATCCTTTCGGCGGTCGATTCGCCGATCAGCAGGTTATGCTGTCGGCGCAGGTAGTTGATGATGGCCTCGTCCATCCGGTCGCCGCCCACGCGCACCGAACGCGCATAGACGATGTCGCCGAGCGACAGCACCGCCACTTCGGTGGTGCCGCCGCCGATGTCCACGACCATGCTGCCCGTGGGATCGGTGATCGGCATCCCCGCGCCGATGGCCGCCGCGATCGGTTCGGCGATCAGCCCGGCGCGCCGCGCGCCCGCGGACAGGACCGACTGGCGGATCGCCCGCTTTTCAACCGGGGTTGCGCCATGGGGCACGCAGACGATGATCTTCGGTTTCGAGATCACCGCCCGTTTTGCGACCTTGCGGATGAAATGCTTGATCATTTCCTCGGCGCTGTCGAAATCGGCGATGACGCCCTCGCGCATCGGCCGGATCGCCTCGATCGTGCCGGGGGTGCGGCCGAGCATCAGCTTGGCATCCTCGCCTACGGCGAGAACCTTCTTCACGCCGTCCTTCACGTGGTAGGCGACGACCGAAGGTTCCGAGAGGACGACCCCGCGTCCCCGGACATAGACGAGCGTGTTCGCCGTGCCGAGGTCGATTGCCATGTCCGACGAGATAAGGCCGCCAAAGCCGAGCATGCTCATGTTCCGTATCTGCCGCGAACTGGCCCGTCCCTGGCAGAAAGGAGACGGTCTGCTGCCATATAGGGCCAAGGTGCGGTTGGCGAAAGCCCCCGCGGCCCTTCCGGCAGGCACGTTTCCGCCAGCCGGAAGGGGCAGGGACGGGGCTTATTCGGCAGGATCGCGGTAATCCACCTGTTTCACGTCATCGCCCGGCGCGGATTTCTTGCGCCGCTCGATCAGGCGGTTGATCGCGTTGACATAGGCGCGCACGCTTGCAACCACCGTATCGGTATCGGCGGCCTGCCCGGTAGCGATACGTCCCGATTCCGAGATGCGCACGCTGACGGTCGCCTGCGCGTCGGTGCCTTCGGTCACCGCGCTCACCTGATAGAGGTCGAGCCGGGCACCATGCGGATAGAGTGTCTTCACCGCATTGAAGGCGGCATCGACCGGTCCGTCCCCTTTCAGGGTGATGCTCTTTTCCTCACCCTCGATGGTGAGCGTCAGCTCCGCTTCGGCGGGGCCGTCAGTGCCGCTGACCACCCGCAGGCGGCGCAGTTGCAGCGTGTCGTGCGCCTCGTGCGTATCGGCATCCTGCACCAGCGCGATGAGGTCGTCGTCATAGACTTCCTTCTTGCGGTCGGCGAGCGCCTTGAATCGCACGAACAGGTCGTTGAGCTGGTTGTCGGCCAGATCGATCCCCAGTTCCTTCATCTTGTTGCGCAGGGCCGCGCGGCCGGAATGCTTGCCCATGACGATATTGGTCGCCTGCAGACCGATGTCCTCGGGGCGCATGATCTCGAAGGTCTGGACGTTCTTGAGCACCCCGTCCTGATGAATGCCCGATTCGTGCAGAAAGGCGTTCTTGCCGACGATGGCCTTGTTGAACTGCACTGGAAAGCCCGAGACCGTGGCGACCCGGCGCGAGATGTTCATGATCTTGGTCGTGTCGATCCGGGTTTTGTAGGGCATGATGTCGTTGCGCACGCGCATCGCCATCACGACTTCTTCCAACGCGGTATTGCCGGCGCGTTCGCCCAGCCCGTTGATCGTGCATTCGATCTGCCGCGCCCCCGCCTCGACCGCGGCGAGCGTGTTGGCCGTCGCCATGCCGAGGTCGTTGTGGCAGTGGGTCGCAAAGACGATCTCGTCCGCGCCGGGCACCCGTTCGAGCAGCATGGTGATCAGCGCCGCGCTCTCGCGCGGCGCGGTGTAGCCCACGGTGTCGGG
>CAYUBT010000061.1:1567-14231 GCA_964443055.1 uncultured Rubellimicrobium sp. | reverse complement strand
ACCGCGATCAGCGTGCGCCCGACCGCAAGACCTGATCCGTTCAGCGTATGGACGAATTCCGGCTTGCCGCCGCCTTCGGGCCGGAACCGTGCATTCATGCGCCGCGCCTGCCAGTCACCGCAGGTCGAGACCGAGGAAATCTCGCGATAGCGGTTCTGGCCGGGCAGCCAGACCTCGATGTCATGGGTCCGCCGCGCGCCCGCGCCCATGTCGCCCGCGCAGAGAATCATGGTGCGATAGGGCAGGCCCAGCCGTTCGAGCACGGTCTCGGCCGAGCGGGTCATGCGCGCATGTTCGGCCTCGGACTGGTCGGGTGTGGTGACGGCGACCATCTCGACCTTCTCGAACTGGTGCTGGCGCAGCATGCCCGTGGTGTCGCGCCCGGCCGAGCCCGCTTCGGAACGGAAGCAGACCGTATGGGCGACATGGCGACGGGGCAGGGCGGTGGCGTCGATGATCTCGTCGCTCGCGAAATTCGTCAGTGTCACCTCGGCGGTGGGGATGAGCCACCAGCCGTTGGTCGTCTGGTATGAGTCCTCGCCGAACTTGGGCAACTGGCCGGTGCCGAACATCGCCTCGGGGCGGACGAGGACCGGGGTGATCGCCTCCTCCATCCCGTGCTCGCCCGTGTGCAGATCGAGCATGAACTGCGCGAGCGCCCGGTGCAGCCGCGCCATGGCCCCCTTCAAGACGGAGAAACGCGCGCCCGAGAGTTTCGCGGCGGTGGCGAAATCCATGTCCCGCGCGGCGGGCAGCAGGTAGTGTTCCAGCGGCTCGAAGGTGAACTCGCGGGGGCTGCCCCAGCGGCGGATCTCGACATTGTCGTTCTCGTCCGCGCCGTCGGGAACATCCGGGTAAGGCAGATTCGGCAGGGTGGCGAGCAGGTCGTTCAACCGCTGGTCCTCGGCCCGGGCAAGCTCGTTCAACCGGGCGATCTCGGCCTTCGCCCCGGCAAGATCCGCGCGCAGACGTTCAAATTCCGCCTCGTCGCCCGCGGCCCTGGCCGCGCCCACCTCGCGGCTCATGCGGTTCTGTCCGGCGGTGGCTGTTTCCGCCTGATGGATCAGCGCGCGGCGGGATTCGTCGATGGCGAGAATCCGCGCGGATTGCCCGTCGAGCCCGCGCCGTGCAAGGGCGGCATCGAAAGCGTCGGGATTGTCGCGAATGGCGCGGATGTCGTGCATGTCGTCCTCGGGCGGCTGGATTGCTCGCGTTCCATATGCCGCAAATCCGGCGGGGGGGGAACCGGCAAGAAGGGCGGATTGCCGGGGCTTGCGGAAGGCCCGTCGCATGCGGTTCCGTCATTGCGGGGCGGCCAGCCGCTGCGGCAATCTGCCCGCTGACAGATGCGACGCGCAGGTTGCCTCGCTTTTGGACCTGTGCCCCGGTTGCCATCCCCGGGAGGCACATTTACAAGGCGGCGATCTTCGCCGGGCGAGCCGGTCCCAGACGAGAGAGACCCATGGATATCCTTCAGCTCTTCCCGCTGATCGCCATTTTCGCGATCATGTATTTCCTCCTCATCCGCCCGCAGCAGAAGAAGCAGCGCGAACATCAGGCGATGCTCTCGGCGCTGCGTCGCGGCGACCAGATCGTCACCGGCGGCGGCATCATCGGCAAGGTGACCAAGGTGAAGGAGGGCGAGAACGAGGTCGAGGTCGAGATCGCCCCGGGCATGACCATCCGCGTCGTGCGCGGCACGATCACCACCGTCCTGAACAAGACCGAACCGGCCCAGGCGTAACCAGATGCAGATCCAGCTCTGGCAACGCCTGACGATCTGGCTGATCTGTCTGGCGGGGCTCGTGATCGCGGCTCCGAATGCCTTCTACCAGCGTGTCGAGACGTCAAACGACGCGCGCGCCGAGATCGCCCAGGGCATCAGCAACGACGAGTTGCGCGCCGAGGCCGCCGAATGGCCGTCGTTCCTGCCGAGCCGCCTCGTGAATCTCGGGCTCGACCTGCGCGGCGGGGCCCATCTTCTTGCCGAGGTCCAGGTCGAGGATGTCTACGCCCAGAGGATGGAAGGACTCTGGCCCGAGGTCCGCGACCTGCTCGTCAGCGAGCGTGATGTCGTGGGCCCGATCCAGCGTGAGGAAAGCGGGCCCGAGGATCAGCTCCGCGTCCGCATCGCCCGTGCCGACGGCGTCTCGCGCGCACTGGAACTCGTGCGGGGGCTGGCGCAGCCTGTGGCCTCGCTCACGGCGGTGGGGGCGCGCGACCTGGACGTGCGCGTCGATGGTCAGGTCCTGATCGTCTCGCTGTCCGAAGCCGAGCGCGCAGCGTCGGATGACCGGACCGTTTCGCAGGCTCTTGAAATCGTGCGCCGCCGCATCGACGAGGCCGGGACACGCGAGCCCAATATCGTGCGCGAGGGTTCGGACCGAATCCTCATCCAGGTGCCGGGCGTGGGTTCGGCGGAGGAAGTGATCAGCCTCATCGGCCAGACGGCGCAGCTGACCTTCCATTCGGTCGTCGGCCGCACCACGAATCCTGATGATCCGCCCGGCCCCGGCAATATCATCCTTCCTTCGCAGGACGAATCCGGCGTCTGGTATGTGGTCGAGCGAAGCCCGGTCGTCGGGGGGGAGGATCTCGTCGATGCACAGCCCACCTTCGACCAGAACAGCCGCCCGGCGGTCAGTTTCCGCTTCAACCCGCACGGGGCGCGCATCTTCGGCGATTATACCGCCAGCAACATCGGCTCGCCTTTCGCCATCGTCCTTGACGATCAGGTCGTGTCCGCGCCGGTGATCAATTCGGCCATTCCCGGAGGCTCGGGGATCATCACCGGGCAGTTCACGATCCAGGAAACCACGGAGCTTGCCATCGTGCTGCGCGCGGGCGCGCTGCCGGCCGAACTGAACTTCGTCGAACAGCGCACCATCGGCCCGGAACTGGGGCAGGACAGTATCGACGCAGGCAAATTGGCCGGGATCATCGGCTTCGCGCTGGTTGTGGCCTACGTGATCCTGTCCTATGGCGTGATCTTCGGCATGATCGCCAATCTCGCGCTGGTCATGAACGTGGTGCTGCTCATCGCGCTCATGTCGATGATCGGCGCGACACTGACCCTGCCGGGGATCGCCGGAATCGTGCTGACGATGGGCATGGCGGTGGACGCCAACGTCCTCATCTACGAGCGCGCGCGCGAGGAGCTGCGCGACGGCCATCCACCCGGGCGAGCAATGAGCCTGGGGTATCAGCTTGCCTCTTCGGCAATCTGGGACGCGAACCTGACTACGCTCATCTCGGCGGGGATCATGTTCACGCTCGGCTCGGGGCCGATCCGGGGCTTTGCGGTCACGCTGGGAATCGGTATCTTCACCACCGTCTTCACTGCGGTCTTCGTGTCACGGGTGCTGACGGCGGCCTGGCTGAACTGGCGCAAGCCGCAATCCATCGTGCTGTGAGGGAAGAACCATGGCGTTTCGTCTGAAACTCGTTCCCACCATCACGCGGATCAACTTCTTCCGGGGCTGGCAGATTCCGGCGGGGCTCTCGATCCTGATCACCGTCGTGGCGTTCCTTTCGATGGGGCTGCAGGGGTTCAACCTGGGCATCGACTTCTCGGGCGGCACCTCGATCCGTGCCGAATCGACCGCGCCACCCGACCTGACCGCCCTGCGCGCGGTGCTCGAGGCGCGCGACCTGACCGATGTGACGCTCACTGAGGTGTTCGATCCCAATTTCGGGCCCGATCAGCATGTCGTGCAGATCCGTGCCTCCAAGGGTGGCGAGGAACCGGGGCTGAACCCTGCCGAGATCGGCGAATTGCAGCGCGCCCTGCAGGATGTGGACCCGGAACTCACCTTCACCCAGACCGATTCGGTCAGCGGCAAGGTCTCGGGCGAGCTGTTCCTGAGCGCATTCTTCGCGGTGGTCGCCGCCTCCGCCGGAATCCTGATCTATCTCTGGATGCGGTTCGAATGGCAGTTTGCGGTGGGTGCCGTGGTCTCGCTGGTGCATGATGCGGTGGTGGTGCTCGGGGTCTGGTCCCTGTTCCAGTTGAAGTTCGACCTGACCACCGTTGCAGCGATCCTGACCGTCATCGGCTATTCGGTGAACGATACCGTGGTCATCTTCGACCGGGTTCGCGAGAACCTGATGAAGTTCAAGCAGATGACTTTCTACGACATGCTGAACCTGACCCTGAACGAGACCCTGTCGCGCACGGTCATGACCTCGACCACGACGCTGCTCGCGCTGCTCGCACTCCTGGTCTGGGGGGGCGACGTGATCCGGGGCTTCGTTCTGGCCATGATCATCGGCGTGGCGGTCGGCGTCTATTCGACGATCTACGTGGCGACGATCGTCGTCTGGAAGATCGGCCTGAACCGCGACAAGCCCGAGAAGAAGGACCGCGCGGCGAGCAAGCACGACCCCTACGCCCATGTCGGACATTAGGCGATGGAGATGCGCGAGGTCAGCCCCCCGGGGCGCGTGACAGTTGAGGGCTACGGCCCCGGCTTCTTTCGCGTGGGCGGGCGGATCTGGCGCGAGGCGGTGCTGGTGAGCGAGCGGGGCGTCGCGCCCTGGGGCGGGTTCGAGGATGTCGCGCCGCTCGTCGCGCTGGCCGGGGCGGTGGACATTCTCGTGATCGGCACCGGAGCCGGGATGCGGCCCTTGCCGCCCGGCCTGCGCGCGGCGCTGGACGAGGCGGATCTCGTCCATGAGCCGATGGCGACCGGCGCGGCCTGCCGCAGCCAGGTCGTGCTGATGGACGAAGGACGCCGCACCGCGCTCGCCCTTCTCCCGGTCTAGGCACCGTGGCGGCGCTTGTCGTCAGCAATCTGGCGGTCCAGCGCGGTGGCGTGGTGCTGCTGCAGGGGCTGGAGTTCACCGTGAAACCCGGCGCGGCGCTGGTGCTGCGGGGCCCGAACGGGATCGGCAAGACTTCGCTTCTGCGCACTCTGGCCGGATTGCAGCCACAGGTGCGGGGCAGGGTGGAGGGCGCGGGCGAGGATGCCGCCTATGCCAGCCATGCCGACGGGGTGAAGGCGCAACTGACCGTACGCGAGAATCTGGAATTCTGGGCCGGGGTGCATGGCCGGGTGCTGGACGCATCCGTCTTCGCCCTGTTCGGCCTGTCACCGCTGCGGGACCGGCTTGCCGGGCTTCTGTCTGCAGGCCAGCGCCGCCGCCTCGGTCTTGCGCGGCTGGCGGTCGCCGGGCGGCGGGTGCTGCTGCTGGACGAACCCACGGTCTCGCTTGATTCGGCCTCGGTCACCCGCTTCGTCCGCTGGCTGGGCGAGGCGCATCTGGCGCGGGGCGGGATCGCCGTGATCGCCACGCATATCGACCTCGGGCTCGAGGCACCCGCACTCGATCTCGTCCCGTTCCGCGCGTCGGCCGACGCGCCGGGCGGGGCGCATGAGGCGTTCCTGTGAGGGCGCTGATCCTGCGTGACCTGCGTCTTGCCCTGCGCGCGGGCGGCGGCTTCGGTCTCGGCCTCGCCTTCCTGCTCATCATCGTCACTTTGGTGCCCTTCGGCATCGGGCCGGACCGGGCGCTTTTGCAGCCGGTGGCACCGGGAATCCTCTGGGTCGGGGCGCTGCTGGCGGTGCTGCTGTCGCTCGACCGCATCTTCGCGCTGGACCATGAGGACGGTTCCCTGCCGCTGCTCGTGACCTCGCCGCTGCCGGGCGAGGGGATCGCGCTTGCCAAGGCTGCGGCACATTGGCTCACCACCGGCCTGCCGATCACGCTGGCCGCGCCGGTGCTGGGCCTGCTGCTCGACCTGGCCGCGCCTGCCTGGCCCTGGCTCCTGCTCGGGCTGGCGCTCGGCACGCCCGCGCTGTCGGTGATCGGCACATTCGGCGCGGCGGTGACATTGGGCGTGCGTCGGGGCGGGCTGCTGCTGTCGCTGCTGGTCCTGCCGCTCTACATGCCCACGCTGATCTTCGGGGCCGAAGTGGCGCGGCGCGGTGCGGCGGGAGAGGCGGTGCTTGCGCCCCTCCTGATGCTCGCGGGGATCACCCTTGCGGCACTCGCGCTCCTGCCCTTCGTCACTGCCATGGTGCTGCGTGTCAATCTGCGGTGAGCGGCCATTGCGGCCCCGCCACAGGGCGGGGTAAGAGGTGCCACATGTCGATCTGGGAATACGCCAATCCGCGCAAGTTCATCACGACCTTCGGGCCGTGGGTCTGGCCGCTGATGGCGCTGTCGGGCGTGCTGCTTGCCACGGGCCTGATCTGGGGCTTCTTCTTCACGCCCGAGGCGGTCAATTTCGGCTCGACGGTCAAGATCCTCTATATCCATGTCCCCTCGGCCTTCATCGCCATCAATGCCTGGGCGATGATGCTGGTCACCTCGCTTGTCTGGCTGATCCGCCGCCATCATGTGAGCGCCCTTGCCGCCCGCGCCGCCGCGCCGGTGGGCCTGGTCATGACAGTGATCGCGCTGGCTACCGGTGCGATCTGGGGTCAGCCGATGTGGGGCACCTGGTGGGCCTGGGAGCCGAGGCTGACCTCGTTCCTGATCCTGTTCCTGTTCTACCTGGGCTATGTCGCCCTCTGGGGTGCGGTCGCCGAGCCCGAGACGGCGGCCGATCTCACCTCGGCCATCTGCATCGTCGGTTCGGTCTTTGCGATCCTGTCGCGCTATGCTGTGTTCTTCTGGGCGCAGGGGCTGCATCAGGGGGCGTCGCTGTCGCTCGACCGGCAGGAGAATGTCCATGACGTCTACTGGTTCCCGCTGGTGATCACGATGACCGGATTCGTGGTGCTGTTCGTGGCGCTGGTGCTGATGCGCACGATCACGGAAATCCGCACGCGGCGCATCGCGGCGCTGGTGGCCCGGGCGGAACGGCAGGAGGTGGTGGCGTGATGCTTGACCAATATGCCGGAGTCGTCCTGTCGTCCTGGGCCATCGGGATCGTGCTCATCACCGCGCTGGTCTGGCAGAGCGTCGTGCGGTTCCGTCGCATCCGCGACGAACTCGAGCGGATCGAGCGGGGCGGGTCGTGAACAGGCGCATCCTCTTCCTGCTGCCCTGGGCGATCTTCGTCGGTCTCGTCGCGCTTGCGGCCTGGCAGATGTCCATCGGGCGCGGCAACGAACTGCCCTCGACCCTGATCGGGCAGGATGCCCCGCGCGTGCCGGAGGACGGGCTGCCGGGCCGCGCGCTGCTTACGCCCGAAGACCTGCGCGCGGGCGAGATCACCATCGTGAACTTCTGGGCAAGCTGGTGTCCGCCCTGCCGCGCCGAACATCCGACACTCACCGCGCTGGCCGATGGGGGTTACCGCGTCGCGGGCGTGAATTTCCGCGACCAGGCCGATACGGCAACCCGTTACCTCCAGGGCGCGGGCGATCCGTTCCTCGGGCACGGCTTCGACCCCTCGGGCCGGGTCTCGATCGACTGGGGCGTAACCGCGCCGCCCGAGACCTTCATCATCGACGGCAACGGCACGGTGCTCTTCCGCTTCGTCGGACCGCTGATCGGCAGCGACTACCAGCAGCGCTTCCTTCCGGCCCTGGCCGAGGCGCAACAGGCGGGGAGCTGAGCCCCGGCGGATCAACCACCCCCGTTGCATGTCCGACCGGGCAAACCTGCCATTCTCGCTTGCAGGGGGCGCGGCTTGTTGCGTGGCGGGCAGGGCGCATGTATCACCCGCGAGAACAAGCGAGGGGGTTGCGCATGCGTCGTGTCGTCGTCACCGGGCTGGGCCTAGTCACACCTTTGGCCGACGGGGTCGAGCCGAGCTGGGAGCGCCTTCTGGCCGGACAATCGGGTGGCGGGCCGATCAGACAGTTCGATCCGGTCAATGTCGTCACCAAATATGCCTGCGAAGTGCCGCGTGGCGAGGGCGGCGACGGGACATTCAATGCCGACCGCTATCTCGAGCCCAAGGACCAGCGCAAGGTCGATCATTTCATCGTCTTCGGCGTCGCCGCCGCCCAGCAGGCGGTCGAGGATGCGGGGATCGCCGATCTGCCCGAGGCCGCGAAGCTGCGCACCGGGGTGATGATCGGTTCGGGGATCGGCGGGCTCAACTCCATCGCCAACACCGCGCTGCTCATGCAGGAGAAGGGGCCGCGCCGCGTCTCGCCCTTCTTCGTGCCCGGGGCGCTGATCAATCTCATCTCGGGTCAGGTGGCGATCCGCCACGGGTTCAAGGGGCCGAATCATTCGGTCGTCACCGCCTGTTCGACCGGGGCCCATGCCATCGGCGATGCGGCGCGGCTGATCAAATACGGCTCGGCCGACATCATGGTTGCGGGCGGTGCCGAAGCCGCGATCTGCGAGATCGGAATCGCCGGGTTCAACGCCTGCAAGGCGCTCTCGACCCGGGGGGGCGACGATCCGGCCCGCGCCTCGCGGCCCTATGACGTGGATCGTGACGGTTTTGTCATGGGCGAGGGGGCAGGGATCGTTGTCCTCGAGGAATACGAACATGCCATGGCACGTGGCGCGCGGGTCTATGCCGAGGTTCTGGGTTACGGCCTTTCGGGCGATGCCTTCCACATCACCGCGCCCTCCGAGGATGGCGACGGGGCCGAGCGCTGCATGCGTGCGGCGCTCGATGATGCCGGGCTCGAGCCTGCGGATATTGACTATATCAACGCGCACGGCATATCGACCATGGCCGATGTGATCGAACTGGCGGCGGTCGAGCGGCTGCTGGGCAGCCACGCAGCCAATGTCACCATGTCCTCGACCAAGGGGGCGACGGGGCATCTGCTGGGCGCGGCCGGGGCCATCGAGGCGATCTTCTCGATCCTCGCCATCCGTGACCAGGTCTGCCCGCCGACGATCAATCTCGACAATCCGGCGGTCGAAACCCCCGTCGACCTTGCGCCCAATGCCCCGCGCAGGCGCACGGTCGAGGTGGCGCTCTCCAATTCCTTCGGCTTCGGCGGCACGAACGTCAGCGTGATCTTCGGAAAGCCTGCCTGATGTGGCGGTCGCTGGCGTCGAATACGCTTACGCTTCTGGTCGTGGCGCTGTTCCTCGTCGGCGGTGCCATCGGCTGGGGCCTGCGCGAATATCGCGCCGACGGACCGCTCGACGCGGCGATCTGCCTGCGCGTGCCGCAAGGCGCGAGCATGCGCGCCGTTGCCGACGATCTGGCCGCACAGGGTGCGCTCTCGTCGGTCGGGGTCTTTCGTGCCGGGATCTCCTATGCGGGGCTCGACGGACAGCTCAAGGCAGGGAGCTTCCTCGTTCCCGCCTCTGCCTCAATGGAGCGGATCGCAGATATCATCACGCGCGGCGGTGCCTCGACCTGCGGCGCGCAGATTCAATATACGATCGGGGTCACCCGCAATACGGTGCAGTTGCGTGAGCTTGACCCCGCGACGACGCAATTCGTGGAACTGGCGCGTTTCGATCCGGCCGAGAGCGAGGCCCCGCCCGAATACGCCCGGCTGCGCGAGGACGCCGACACGCAATATACCGTGGTCGTGGTGCCCGGCGTGACATCGTGGCAGGTCGTGGACGGGCTACGGGGCTTCGAGGCGCTGTCGGGCGAGGTCGAGGAGGTGCCGCCCGAGGGGATGCTCGCCCCCGACAGCTACCAGGTGAGCCCCGGCGACGACATCGCCGCGCTGATCGCGCGGATGCGCTCGGCCCAGGAGCGGATCCTCACCGAGGAATGGACCAACCGCGAGAGCGGCCTGCCCATCGCCTCGATGGAGGAGGCGCTGACGCTTGCCTCGATCATCGAGAAGGAGACCGGCCTCGCCGAAGAACGGCCGATCGTCTCCAGCGTCCTTGTCAACCGCATCCGCGCTGGCTGGCAGTTGCAGTTCGATCCGACGATCATCTATGGGATCACGCGGGGGGTAGGGCTGTTCGACCGGCCGATTCGCCAGTCGGACATTGACGGGACGACCGAGAGGCGCGAGCACGGTTCGGTGGAATACAATACCTATGTGATCCGGGGCCTGCCGCCGGGACCGATCGCCCTGCCCGCGCGTTCGGCGATTCACGCGGCGCTGCATCCGGCCACGACGGAGTACATGTTCTTCGTCGCCACGAATGACGGCACCGGCGGCCATGCCTTCGCGGTGACCCAGGCCGAGCACAACAGAAATGTCGCGGCCGCGCGGGCCCGGGCGGCCGAGCGCGAGGGTGGTTGAGGGCGGGGGCAACATCTTGCCCCGCTGCCGATTCACGGGAGCCTCCTTTCCGAGGCGCAGCAGGGGATGACATCCGATGTTCACGCCCGATGAGACCGACCGCCGCATTCTCGCGGTCCTGCAGGCCGAAGGTCGCATCTCGAACGCCGATCTCGCCGAGCGGGTGAATCTGTCGCCCTCGGCCTGTCACCGCCGGGTGCAGAGACTCGAGGAGGAGGGGCTGATCTCGGCCTATGTGGCCCTGCTCGATGCGCGACGCCTGGGCCGCGGGACCACGGTTTTCGTCGAGATCACGCTGACCGGGCAGGCCGAAGAACTGCTCGACGCCTTCGAACGTGCGGTGGCGCGCGTGCCGGAGGTGCTCGAATGTCATCTCATGGCCGGATCGGCCGACTATCTGCTGAAGGTCGCCGCTGCGGATACCGATGATTTTGCCCGGATTCACCGCCGCGCCCTCTCGGCCCTGCCGGGAGTGCGGGGGATGCAGTCCTCCTTCGTGCTGCGTACCGTGCGCGAGAGCACTGCCCTGCCGCTTTGAGCGCCATTCCTTTCTGCCAGTTGCAATTCACCCCGGTTGCGGCGCAGATGAGGAGGGGTCCGGGGACAGGCCATGGAAAATGCGGGGGGAATATCGGCGGCCAGCGGTGCGGCGAGCGCACCGCTGCAGGACATTCTCGCCGCGCTCAGGGGCCTGTCCGCGCGCGAGCGGGTCTCGGTTCACGACATTCTCGACGCCTTCGGCGAGGCCTCCTTCCTGCCCGCGCTGGTCCTGCCCGCGCTCATCGTCGTCTCGCCGCTGTCGGCGATCTTCTTCCTGCCGACGGTGATGGGGCTCAGCGTCGCCCTTGTCGCGGTGCAGATGCTGAGCGGACGACACCAGCTCTGGTTGCCGAAGGTCCTGCGGCGGCAATCGCTTGCGGGCGACACGCTGGCCCGCGCGACCGCCTGGCTTGCCCGTCCGGCTGCCTGGCTCGACCGGCAGACGCGGCAGCGGCTGACCGTCCTGTTCGTCTGGCCGCTGCGGCTGATTCCGCTGCTCGGCTGCCTCGTGTCGGGGCTGATGATGCCGTTTCTGGAACTTGTTCCGCTCTCGTCCACGGTCCTCGGCGTGGCGATCACGCTTTTCGCCGTGGCGATTCTGGTGCGCGACGGGCTGTTCGTCGTGGCCGGGCTGGCGGTGATGGGTGTGGCCTCGATCATCCCGCTGGTGATCGTGCAGCGGCTGACCTGAGACGAAAAGACCCCCGGGGAAAGCTCCTCCGGGGGCCGGTCTGCGCCTTGGCGGGGGGTTAGAGCAACCCCTCGCGCTGGAGCTTCTTGCGAGCGAGCTTGCGCTGGCGACGGATCGCCTCGGCCCGCTCACGCGCTTTCTTCTCGGACGGCTTCTCGAAATGCTGCCGGAGCTTCATCTCGCGGAACACGCCCTCGCGTTGCAACTTCTTCTTCAGGGCACGGAGCGCCTGATCGACGTTGTTGTCGCGAACACTGACCTGCATCGTGGTTTTCACCACCTTTCTGGGTTGGAGTGCGGTCTTGCAGGAGCCGCGTTTCTAACAGAGGAATACGGCACTGTCCATGGCAGGCGCGGCACCGTCCGGCACGCAGAATCCGTCGCTTCCTGCGTCATTGCGAGCGTCAGCGAAGGAAACCAGATTCCCCCACGCTTCCGGGTTGCCGCGTCGCCTCCGGCTCCTCGCAATGACGGTGGGGAAGGGGGCCGCCACCACCGTTATTGCGAGGATAGCGAAGCAGCCCGCTCCTCACGCCTCCGGCTCTTCTGACCGTGGCGCGCCAGCCCGCACTTGCCGTCTCCTGCGTCACTGCGGCATTGCGGCGGTGCTTGAAGCTGGCGGGGGTGCGCCATAGGCTCGCGCCCGGACTGCACGGGGACGGATATGGTTGGACGCGGCGAGGCCGGAAGGCGGGCGATCTTCGAGGAAGTGAGCAGCGGCGAACGTATCGCCGCCCAGCCCGGCGGCATCGACCGGGGCCGCCGCGACGGGCGCCGGGCGATCCGGGTCTGGCTGTGGATCCTGTTCGCCCTGGTCGCCGTCATGATCGCCGTGGGCGGGCTCACGCGGCTGACCGGCTCGGGCCTGTCGATCACCGAATGGAATCCGGTCTCCGGGGCGCTGCCGCCCCTGAACGCCGAGGACTGGCAGGCCGAATACGATCTCTATCGCGCCAGCCCGCAATATGAAAACCTCAATCGCGGCATGGGGATGGCCGAGTTCAGGTTCATCTACTGGTGGGAATGGGGCCATCGCCAGCTTGGCCGCCTCATCGGTCTGGTCTGGGCGGCGGGCTGGATCGGCCTTCTGGCCGCGCGGCGCATTCCCGCAGGCTGGACCTGGCGGCTGTTCTGGCCCGGTGTGCTCATCGGCGTGCAGGGAGCCATCGGCTGGTGGATGGTCCATTCCGGCCTGCAGGAGGGGATGATCGCCGTCGCCTCCTACCGGCTGGCAACCCATCTGGGCGTGGCTTTCCTGATCCTCGGCCTGCTGGCCTGGGATGCGATATTGTTGCAGCGCAGCGAGGCCGAACGCCTGCAGGCGCGGCGCGCGCAGGAGGCACCGCTC
>CAYUBT010000061.1:0-1557 GCA_964443055.1 uncultured Rubellimicrobium sp. | reverse complement strand
TGACGGCGCTGCTGTTCATCCAGATCCTGCTCGGTGCGCTGGTGGCCGGGATCGACGCGGGTCGGGCCTTCCCGACCTGGCCCGGCATGGGCGGAGGGTTCCTGCCGCCATTTCCTTTCGACCTCACACCCGTCTGGCGGAACTTCTTCGAGAATGCGGGGCTCGTGCAGTTCATCCACCGGATGGCTGGCTATCTGGTCTTCGTGGCCGGCGCGGTGCTCTGGTGGCGCGCGCGCGGCTCGCCCCATGTCGACACGCGCAGGGCCTTCGGCCTGTTCATGGCGATGCTGCTCGTGCAGGTCGTCCTCGGCGTGATTGCGGTGCTGACCTCGGCCACGCTCTGGGCGGCGATCACCCATCAGGTCGGGGCTGTCATCCTGTGGGTGCTGATCCTGCGTGCCTGGCTGCTGGCGCGCTATCCCCTCGCCCGTTCCGTGAGAGGCTGAGATGACCGCATATGATGACCTGATGGCGTTCCAGCGCCGGACCGAGGCGCTGGCGCAGGTTGCGGGCCGACTGGCCTGGGACCAGGAGACCGTCATGCCGAGGGACGCGGCCCCGCAGCGCGCCGAAGAGATGGCGGCGATCGAATCCGTCCTCCACGCGCGGCGGGCTGATCCGCGCGTCGGCGAATGGCTCGACGGTGCCATCGCCATGGACGAGGTGAGCCGCGCGAATCTGCGCCTGATCCGCCGCCAGCACGAACGCGCGATCCGCGTGCCCGAGCCTCTGGCGAGCGAACTGGCGCGCGTCACCTCGCTGGCGCAGGGCATCTGGGCACAGGCCCGCGCGGACGAGGATGTCGCCGCCTTTCTGCCGATCCTTGCCGATGTGGTGCGGCTGCGGCGCGAGGAAGGTGCGGCACTGGCCCAGGGCACCGACCCCTATGACGCGCTGCTGCGCGACTACGAACCGGGAGCCACGTCGGAAAGCCTCGCCCGGATGTTCGGCGCGCTGCGTCCCCGCCTCGTCGCCCTGCGGGAGCGCGCGCTGGCCGCGCCGCCCGCGCCTGTGGTGACCGGCAGTTTTCCGGAGAATCTGCAGATCGTGCTGGCGCAGGAACTCGCGCGGGCCTTCGGCTATGATGATGCGCGCGGTCGGATCGACAAGGCGGTGCACCCTTTCTCGTCCGGCTCCGGCCTCGATGTGCGGATCACCACCCGCACCGATCCGGCTGATCCGTTCAATTGCATCTATTCGACGATTCACGAAGTGGGCCATGCGGTCTATGAACAGGGAATCGACCGGGTGCATCTGCTCACGGCCGCGGGGCAGGGGGCGTCGATGGGCGTGCATGAAAGCCAGAGCCGCATCTTCGAGAACCAGATCGGCCGCTCGCGCGCCTTCACCGGCTGGCTCTATGCCCGGATGCGCGACCTGTTCGGCGATTTCGGGATTGCGTCGGAGGACGACTTCTTCCGCGCCGTGAACCGCGTGGGCCGCGGCTATATCCGCACCGAGGCCGACGAGGTGCAATACAATCTGCACGTCCTGATCCGCTTCGATCTTGAACAGGCGCTGATGCGTGGCGATCTGGCGGTGGATGATCTGGAGGCC
>CAYUBT010000060.1:0-14266 GCA_964443055.1 uncultured Rubellimicrobium sp. | reverse complement strand
ATGTCTCGATCCAGGCGCAGATCCTGCAGCTTCTGGCCCAGATCCAGCAGGAGCGGCATCTGGCCATGATCTTCATCACCCATGACCTGCGGGTCGCCAGCCAGATCTGCGACGAGGTCATCGTCATGCATCAGGGCCGCGTGGTCGAGACAGGCCCCCCCGCCCGCATCTTCCGCCAGCCGCGCGAGGACTATACCCGCAGCCTCGTCGAGGCAATCCCGGGCGTCTCGTGGGAGGCGCGGGCCTGAGAGCGACCGGGCCGAACACCAATCCGTGCGCGGATCGCCCGTCACGTTGACCCGCCAGCCGCGATGCGCGACCATTGACCGGGCGGGCTGCTGTCGCGCAGTGATGAAACGAACCGGAGACACCGGCTTGATCCGGCAATTCCTGGCCTCTCTCGTCGTCCTCGCCCTTGCCGGGCTGGCATGGCTCTATCTTGTCCCCGGCGCGCCCGAAGTGCTGGAACGTGCCGGGATCGAATTGCCCTTCGGCCCCGCGCCGCAGGCCGAGGGGGTGCCGACAACGCCGGGCCGGACCGGACCTGGAGGCGGCGGGCGGGTCACCAATGTCATCACCTCGCCCGTGACCATGGCCAGGATCAACAACCGGCTCACCACCGTGGGCGAAGGCACGCCGGTTCGTTCGGTCACCATTACCGCGACAGGCGCGGGCACTCTGGCCGAAGTGACGGTCCGCCCCGGCCAGATGATCGAGGCCGGCGACACCATTGCCCGTTTCGACGCCGCAGCCGAGGAGATCGAAGCCGACCGGGCCCGCCTTGCGGTCGAGGATGCGGAACGGACCCTGCAGCGCGTGCAGGGCCTGGCCAGTTCCAACGTCGTGGCCGGAAGCGCGCTGGCCGAGGCGGAACTTGCCCATGCCAACGCACTCCTCGCCCTGCGCAATGCCGAACTCGCACTCGGGCGGCGCACCATCACCAGTCCCATCGCCGGTTCGGTCGGCCTCATCCAGGTCACGCCGGGCAATCACGTGGCGTCGCAGACCGCAATCACCACAGTCGATGACACGTCCTCGATCCTCGTCGATTTCTGGCTTCCGGAACGTTACGCGACCCAGATCCGCTCCGGCATGGATGTGACCGTGAGCGCCATCGCCCTGCCGGGCCGCAACTTCCAGGGCAAGGTCTCGGTCATCGACAACCGCATCGACCCGGCCAGCCGCACCCTGCAGGCACAGGCGGAAATCCCCAACGAGGGCAACGTCCTGCGCGCGGGGATGAGCTTTGCCGTCGAACTCGACTTCCCGGGCGAGGAGTATCCGGCCGTCAACCCCCTGGCGATCCTGTGGTCAGCGGAAGGCTCGTATATCTGGAAATACGAGGATGGCCGCGCCACCCGCGTCCTGGCCGATATCGTGCAGCGCTACAGCGACGGCGTGCTGGTCCGGGCCGATCTCGCCCCCGGCGATGCCGTGATCACCGAGGGCATCCTGCAGCTTGGCGAAGGCGATCCCGTCAATGTTCTCGAAGGTCCGGGCACCGAAAGCGCGCCCGGGGCCGAGGGGTAGAGGCGACCATGTCGATCACCCGCAAGAACGAGCATGGCGGGGCGCTCAGCCGACTGTTCGTGCGCCGCCCGGTCATGGCAGTGGTCATCAACGCGCTGATCATGGTTGCGGGGCTCGCGGCCTTTCTGGCCATCGAAGTGCGTGAACTGCCCAGCGTCGAGCGGCCGGTCCTGTCCGTCTCCACCAACTTCGCAGGGGCCGCCGCTGAAACCGTGGACCGCGAGGTGACCGCCGTGATCGAGGGGGCGGTGGCGCGGATTCAGGGCGTGACGGGGATTTCCTCGAGTTCCTCGGTCGGGCGCAGCCGGGTCACGCTGGAATTCAGCCAGTCGACCGACCTCGACATTGCCACGTCCGACGTGCGCGACGCCCTCGGCCGCGTCACCCGCAGCCTGCCCGACGGAGCCGACGATCCGGTGATCCGCAAGCAGGACAGCGACGCGCAGGCGGTGATGCAGCTTGCCGTCACCTCCGACACGATGTCCGTGGCGGAGCTGAGCGAACTGGTCGAGGATATCGTCGCCGAACGTCTCGGTGCCATCGACGGCGTGGCCGAGGTGCAGGTCTACGGCACGCGGCAATCGAGCTTCGAGATCGACGTGGACCCGGTGAAGCTCGCCAGCCACGGCCTGACCGTGGCCGATGTCAGAAATGCCGTGACGACCATCGCGCTCGACGCCCCGGCGGGTTCGCTCAACGCGCCCAATCAGAACATCTCGGTCCGGGCACTGTCGGAAGTGACCAGCCCCGAGGATTTCGAGCGCCTGCCGCTTCGCGACCGCGTGCTTCTGGGCGATGTGGCCAGCGTGGTCTTTGACGCCGCCGCGAGCACATCAGCAATCCGCGCCGACGGCCGCCCCGCCATCGGCCTCGGCATCGTGCGGCAGGCGCAGTCGAACACGATCGCGATTTCCGCCGCCGTTCACGACGCCGTCGAGATACTGAACCAGACGCTGCCTCCGGGCGTGGCCGTGAAAATCTCGAGCGATGATGCCGTCTTCATCGAAGGGGCGCTGGCCGAGGTCCAGACCGCTCTGATCGTCGCCCTGATCGCGGTGATCGTCATCATCTACCTGTTCCTTCTCGACTGGCGGGCGGTGGTGGTGCCCGCGCTCGCGATTCCGGTGGCACTTCTGGGGGCGGTCGCGGGGATGTATCTGCTGGGCTTCTCGCTCAACATCATCACGCTGCTGGCACTGGTGCTGGCCACCGGGCTGGTGGTCGATGACGCCATCGTCGTGCTCGAGAACATCGTCCGGCACAAGCATATGGGGGCGGGGCCGCGCGCGGCGGCGGTGCTGGGCACGCAGGAAGTGTTCTTCGCGGTCGTCGCAACCACGCTGACGCTGGTAGCGGTCTTCGTGCCGCTGTCCTTCCTCGAGGGCCAGACCGGCCAGCTTTTCCGTGAGTTCGGCTTCACCCTGGCGGTCGCGGTCCTGCTGTCCTCGATCGTGGCGCTCTCGCTCGGGCCGATGGTGGCGTCGCGGCTCCTGCGTGAGGGTGGCGGCGGGCACGGCAGGCCGGTCGGGGCCTTCGGCCGCGCGGTCGGGCATCTCTACCGTGTGCTCCTGCGCGTCGCCCTGCACAATCCCGTCGTCGTGCTGCTGATCGCCACGCTTTTCGCGGGCTCCGCGATCTTCGTCTACGAGCGCCTGCCGCAGGAGATCACCCCGCCCGAAGACCGTTCGATGATCAGCATCTCGGTATCGGCCCCCTCGACCGTCAGCCTCGATTTCGTGCGCACGCGTCTGGGGCAGGTCGAATCCATGCTCGAGCCCTATCTCGAAAGCGGCGAGGCGACGTCGCTCTTCGTCATTTCCGGCTGGGGCACCGGCGGGTTCATGACCCTGTCGCTCGCCCCCTGGGAGGAGCGCGCCCGGACCCAGGCCGAGGTCGCCGCCGAGATCACCGGCCTCATGGCCACCGTGCCCGGCGTGCGGGCCTTCATCCGGCAGGGCAACAGCCTGGGCATCCGCGGTGGCGGTTCGGGCCTGCAATTCGCAGTAACGGGCTCGGATTACGGGATGCTGGCCGACACGGCGCAGGACATCGGCAACGCATTGTCCGAGCATGGCGGCTATGGCCGCGTCAGCGTCGATTTCGACACGACCCAACCGCAGATGACGCTCAGCATCGATCGCAGCCGCGCCGATGCGCTCGGGATCGACGTGGGCGGGCTTGCGACCACGATGCAGGCCATGATCGACGGCACGCAGGTCGGCAATGTCTTCATCGACGACACGTCCTATCAGGTGCGGATCGTCTCGACGACGCATCCGGTCAACGACCCTCGCGACCTCGAGACCCTGTTCCTGCGCGCGGGCGACGGCCGCTACGTGCCGATGGCCACCATCGCGACCCTGCAGGAGGAAGCGGTGCCGCCCTCGCTGCGTCGCGAGGGCCAGCGCCGGGCCGTCACCGTCTCGGCCAGCCTTGAGGACGGACTCGCGCTCGGCGACGCCTGGGCCGGGCTGCAGGAGATCGCCGAGCCGCTCCTGCCCGAGGGCGCCGCGCTCATGCCCATGGCCGAGGCCAGGACCCTTGGTGACGCGACCAATGCGCTGTTCGTCACCTTCGGCTTCGCGCTGGTGATCGTCCTTCTCGTCCTCGCCGCCCAGTTCGAGAGTTTCTGGAGCGCGATCATCGTCATGACCACGGTGCCTTTCGGGATCGCCGCCGGGCTTTACGCGATCCTGCTGACGGGCGGCAGTCTCAACATCTTCAGCCAGATCGGGCTGGTGCTGGTCGTGGGGATCATGGCCAAGAACGGAATCCTGATCGTCGAATTCGCCAACCAGTTGCGCGACCGGGGTCTTGCGGTCCGCGAAGCCATCGAGGAGGCGTCGAACATCCGCCTGCGCCCGGTGATGATGACGATGATCGCCACGATCATCGGCGGCGTGCCGCTGGTGGTGGCCACGGGCGCGGGCTCCGAGGCGCGCGCCGCGCTTGGCTGGGTGATCGTCGGCGGTCTCTCCTTCGCCGCGATCTCGACCCTCTTTCTCACCCCCGTGGCCTATCTCCTGCTCGCCCGTTTCTCGACACCAAAGGTCGAGGAAGAGGCACGGCTCGAGGCGGAACTGGAGGCAGCGGCGGGAAAGGGGTGAGGTCCGCATTCCGTGTCACCGCATCGCCTGCGGTTCCGCGCAATCGCAAGAATGGGGACCGGGACCGATGATCAACCGGCGGCGACCGGCCCCGGATAGAGTGCGCGGAACCTGCGGTAGCCTTCGGCATGGGTGGCAGCGTTCGCGGAGTCGGGCGTGACCACCCTGCCCCGGCTGACGAAGGCGCCGATCCCCGCCCAGTCATCCGCCGCACCCGTGCCCATTGCCGCGACCCAGGCGGCCCCGAGACAGGAGCCTGGGTGGCCGTCGAGCATCTGCAGCGGTGCCTGCAGGACATCCGAGACGATCTGCATCCAGAGACGCGACTGCGCGCCCCCGTCCGAGACGAGATAGCGCTCCGGCGCATGGCCCATGTCGCGCAGCACTTCGAGGTGATGGGCAATGGCGTAAGCGTAGGACTCGAGCAGCGCGCGCCAGAAATGCCCGAGCCCATGCGACAGCGTGATCCCCGCGAAGAAGCCGCGCGCGTCGGGATCGTGGATCGGGGTCTTCTCGCCCAGGAAATAGGGCAGGACCGACAGTCCCTCGGCCCCGGCGGGCACGGGCTCCGCGAGCCGGTCGAGATGCTGGTGCACGGTAAGCCCGGCCGCGGCCGCCGCCCCTGCCTCGCCGCCCGCGAATGTCCGCACGAACCAGTTGAGCGCCGAGCCCCCGGTCGACATGCAGCCGTTGGGCACCCAGAGGCCCGGGATCAGGTGATGATCCAGATACATCCGCGCATCGGGGGCAGGATGCGTGGCCACGGCCAGCACATCGACCGAACCGCCGAACTTCAGCAACACGTCGCCCGGCGCGGCCATCCCCGCCGCAAGGGCCGAGGCGATGAGATCGGCCGCCCCGCCCATCACCCTGGTCCCCGGGGCCAGGCCGGTCTCGGCGGCGGCCCCCTCACTGACCACCCCCATCACCTCATGCGAGCGGCTGCGCGGCGGCACCGCATCACGCGGCACGGGGGCGAGCGCGACAAGATCGTCGGCCACCTCGCCCGTCGCCAGATCGACGAAACCGGCTTCGAGCGCCCAGTTCTGCTCGATCCGCCGCGTGCCGGTCAGCTTCCAGTTGATGTAATCATATGAGCCGAAGACTGTGGCCACACGTGCCAGTGCCTCGGGCTCGTGCCGTTCGAGCCAGCGCAGGCGCGGCGCGACAAGTTGCTGGTTCACGCCATTGCCGGCACGGGCGAGGAAGGCGGCTTCGTCCAGTTCCGCGCGCATCGCGGCCACTTCCGCCCCGCAGCGCGCATCGCTCTGCTGGATCGAGGGCCGGATGAGCCGTCCGTCGCTGTCCAGCAGCACCATTGCGGGCAGCATGCCGGTGACGCAGATGCCCGTGATCCGGTGCAGGTCCAGCCCGTCCGCCGCGAATCCCGCCAGAAGCGCACGCACATTCGCCCACCATTCGGCGGGATCTTCCTCGGCCCAGCCGGGATGCGGGGCCGAGAAGGTGACGGGGCGCGACGCCAGAGCCTCCACCCTGCCCCCGGGCGCGATCACGATCCCGATGGTCGAGGTCGTGCCGATATCGAGCCCGAGGAAGAACGACATTCCGGCCTCAGCGCAGGGTCGCGACCTTGTCCATGAACCGCTTGACCCGTGCGGGGTCCACGGCGTTCCAGGTGACTCCGTCCACCTTGAAATGGGTGCCGATCACGCAGCCGTCGGCATATTTGAAGATACCCTCGACCGTGTCGATGTTCACGCCGGTATTGGCAAAAAGCTTCACGTCAGGCAGCGATTCGCGCACGACGCGCAGGTTCGAGACATCCGCCGCCTGGCCGGTGATCGGCCCCGAGACGAGGATCGCATCGGCGAGCGAGGAGAAGAGCGCGCTTTTCGCACGAAGCTCGATCGGCCGCTGGTCGAGCGAATGGGCGAATTCAGCATTGATATTGAACAGCAGCTTCATGTCCTGGCGGCCCAGATCGCGGCGCAGCTTCACAGCCTCGGCACATTTCGGAGCCCAGACGCCCATGTCCGAAGCGAAGACGCCGGTGAAGATCTCGCGCACGAAATTCGCACCCGTGGCCGCACCGATGGCGACCGAGGCGACCGGATCCCAGAGATAGTTCACGCCGAAGGGCACCTTCAGCATCGGCTTGATCGCCGCCACCACCGCCGTCATCGCCGCGACATTGGCCTTCGGCCCGTCGAACACATAGGGGCGATCGTTTTCATTGCCGAACATGATGGCATCGACGCCGCCCGACTGCAGCGCTTCGACATCGCGCGCCACATCGTCGATCAGCTTCTGCATGCCCCCGTCGGCATCGTAAAGCGGCGTGCCCGGCAACGCGCCGATATGGGCCATGGAAATGACCGCTTTCTTGCGGTCGCCGAAGAAATCGAAAGGCATGGGGATCTCCTTGACATAAACGGCCACCCGATAGGCCGGGGATCATCGGGTTGCAACCTCGCCCCCAGGACTGCCGGAACGCCGAGCGCATGTTGCCGCGGGGTTCATATCGTCCCCTGAACGGATGTGACGGCCTCGGACAGGGTCACGGACGGCATTCAGACCGCAGGATCCCGCACACCCGTCATTGCGAGGAGGCGTCAGCCGACGCGGCAAGCCAGAAGCGTGAGGACTGCCTTGTTTCGCTGGCGCTCGCAATGACGAAGGGAGTGATGGATCCGGAGCCCTGAAAGGGCTGCGGCCCCCGGATTCAGTTGCGTTCGATCTCGTCAGCGAGCGTTTCGGCATCGGCGGCGAGTTCGGCGAGCCGCACGAGATGCGCCTCGGGCAGCGCGGCACCCTCGGCCGCGACGGGAACCTCGACGATCTTCTCGATCTCGCG
The DNA here is from genome assembly GCA_964443055.1 of uncultured Rubellimicrobium sp. Lineage (GTDB taxonomy): Bacteria > Pseudomonadota > Alphaproteobacteria > Rhodobacterales > Rhodobacteraceae > JADYZU01. Next base: position 6,814 of record CAYUBT010000060.1, on the reverse strand, counting down.
CTCGACCTCCACGGGGACTTCGACACGGACCTCGACCGTCTCGCGCACTACCCTGGGCGGTGCATTCTCGAGTTCCTCGACCATGCGGGCCAGTTCCGCGAGCCGGGATTCGGCGATGCGCAGCCGCTCCTCGAGGCCCGCCGCCTTGTCACCCAGCATCAGCCCGGCCATGAGCAGCATCTTCACCTCGGGCATGCGCCCGATCTGGGCCGACAGCGCAACCGCCTCGGCGTCGAGAAGCGCGGCGGCGCTGCGCAGATAGGGCTCCTCGCCTGCTTCGCAGGCGACCTCGAAGGCGCGTCCGCCGACCATGACCTCAACCTGGGGCATCGCGCTCCTCCTGCGAAACGAGCGGCGCAAGTTCGCCGATGATGGCGTCGATCTCGGCCGCATCGGCCTGGCGCTGCGCGGCGGCCGCCTCGATTTCGGCCCGCATGGCCCGGTTCACGAGCCCCGGCCCGCCCGCCTGGACGTCCACCTGCCCGGCGAGCGCCGCGCGCAGCTCGGCCACGGTCTCGGCCAGCCCCGCCTGGGTGGCACGCAGGGATTGCAGCGCCTCCTCCATGTCGGCAAGCCGCGCCCGCGCTGCCTCGCGTTCGGCGGCGAGACGGGCATTGTCGCGCGTCAGGCCTTGCGACTCTTCCTGCAGCCGGGCGCATTCGGCTTGCAAGGCGGCGAGTTCGCCCTCATCGCCGCGGCTCTCTATATCGGGCGGAAGCTCGGGCGGTGGCAATGCACGCTGGCGCTCGACCGCCGCCGCGATCCGCGCAAGCGCCTTCGAGATACGCTCTTCGTATTCGCCTGCCTCGACCATCCGCGCCCGTCCCGTTCCCTGCATCCGCGGATAGAAAGGCCCACCCGCGAATCGCCAGCCCTTTCGTCAAAGCGTAGGCCATGCGACCGGGCGCGGCAATTCGCGGGTGGTCGTCATTGCGAGGAGCCGCAGGCGACGCGGCAAACCAGAACCGCCGGGCAACCGGGTTGCCTCACTGCGTCCGCACTGACGAAAGGAGCGATGACGACGGCCCCGGCGCCCGCCTGTTGCTTGCAACCGCTCGGGGGGCTGCTAGACACACTTGCGCCTGCCGCTGCCCGAAGGATGCCCGAAAGATGACCGTGATGGATATTTCCGCCCTCGCCGCCCGCAATCCCGAATACTGGCGTCTTGCCGCCGCGATCCGGGCGCTCACGCTCGATGCAGTCGCCGCCGCCAATTCCGGCCATTCTGGCATGCCGATGGGCATGGCCGATGTCGCGACCGTCCTGTTCGACAGGCATCTCCGCTTCGATCCCGCCGCACCGCACTGGCCCGACCGTGACAGGTTCATCCTGTCGGCCGGTCATGGCTCGATGCTGATCTATTCGCTCCTGCATCTGACGGGCTACGAGGATGTCACACTCGAGCAGTTGAAGAACTTCCGCCAATGGGGTGCGATCACCGCAGGCCATCCCGAATACGGCCATGTCTCGGGAGTCGAGACCACGACCGGCCCGCTGGGACAGGGCATCGCCAATTCGGTGGGCTTCGCCATCGCCGAGGAACATCTGCGCGCACGGTTCGGCGCGAAAGTCATGGACCATCATACCTGGGTCATGGCCGGGGACGGCTGCCTGATGGAGGGTGTGAGCCATGAGGCCATCGCCCTAGCCGGGCGGCAGAAGCTCGGGCGGCTCATCGTGCTGTGGGACAACAACGGCATCACCATCGACGGCAAGGTGTCGATCGCCGACATCACCGACCAGATCGGCCGCTTCACCGCCGCAGGCTGGCATGTGCAGGAGGTGGATGGTCACGATCCGGCCGCCGTGGACGCGGCGATGACGGCGGCCAAGGCCGACCCGCGCCCCTCGATGATCGCCTGCCGCACCCATATCGGCCTCGGCCACGAGGCGCAGGACACGCCCAAGGCACATGGCGCGCTCACCGACCGCGCCGGGATCGACGCGGCCAAGGCCGCCTATGGCTGGAACCATGGCCCGTTCGAGATTCCGGGCGACGTGAAGGCCCGCTGGGAGAAGATGGGCGAACGTGGCGCAGCCGCGCGGGCTGATTGGGAAGCGCGGATCGCCGCCCTGCCCGTCACCCGCCGCCGCGCCTTCGAGGCCGCCTTCTCGGACGAACTGCCGCGCACGCTTTCAAGCCGGCTGCGCAGCTTCCGGCGCGAGAATGTCGCGGCGGCGCCGAAGGTCGCCACACGCAAATCCTCGGAGATGGTCCTCGAGATCATCAACCGGACCCTGCCCGAGACGGTGGGCGGCTCGGCCGACCTCACCGGCTCGAACAACACGCTGACCAAGGGCATGGGCGTCTTCTCGCCCGAGGACCGCAAGGGGCGTTATATCCATTACGGCATCCGCGAACACGGAATGGCCGCGGCAATGAACGGTATGGCGCTGCATGGCGGCGTACGGCCCTATGGCGGCACCTTCATGTGCTTCACCGATTATGCGCGGCCCGCGATGCGGCTCTCGGCGCTGATGGGCGTGCCGGCCATCTATGTGATGACGCATGATTCCATCGGCCTCGGCGAGGACGGGCCCACCCACCAGCCGGTCGAGCATCTTGACATGCTGCGCGCCACGCCCAATACGCTGGTGCTGCGCCCCGCCGACACGGTCGAGACCGCCGAAGCCTGGGAGATCGCGCTGGCGCAGACCCGCAGGCCCACGGTGCTGGCCCTGTCGCGGCAGAACCTGCCCGCTGTGCGCAAGCTGCACACCAATCTCAACCTCTCGGCGCGCGGGGCCTATGTTCTCGCCGAATCCGAGGGCAAGCGTCAGGTGATCCTGATGGCGACGGGCTCGGAAGTGCAGATCGCCCTCGCCGCGCGCGAGACGCTGCAGGCGCAGGGCATCGGTGCCCGTGTCGTCTCGGTTCCGTCGATGGAACTGTTCCTCGAACAGGAGGAAAGCTGGCGTCGTCGCGTCCTGCCTGCCGGTCCGGTGCGCATTGCCATCGAGGCGGGCGTGCGGCTTGGCTGGGACCGGCTCCTGATGGGCGAGCGCGGCCGCGAAGCGAAATCCGCCTTCATCGGCATGTCGACCTTCGGTGCCTCGGCCCCCGATACTGTGCTGTTCGAGCAGTTCGGCATCACCGCCGAAGCGGCGGTCGAAAAGGCAAGGGCGCTGCTCGGCTGACCATCTGCAGGCGGGGGCGCGCACGGCGTCACGCCCCTCCGCGCAGCCCCTTCCACAGGGGCGCGCCCACCTGTTCGACCAGAACCACGACCACCGCACCAAGGACGAGGCCGCACAGCCCGTCCAGCGAGGCCGTCACCAGCCAGCCCGCGAGGCCGGGCGCGGCAGGCACCAGCGCCGCGACCGCCTCCGACAGGGCGGAAATCGCCTCGTAGGGCCAGGGCCAGAGCCCGGTGGTCTCGAGCCCGTGCAGCACGATGCTGCCCCCGACCCAGAGCATCGCCACCACGCCGACCACCGACAGAACCTGCAGCACCACCGGCATGGCCCGCACCATCAGGCGGCCGAGGCGACGGGTCGGGGCCAGACGCCCCTCGCCCGCCAGATGCAGGCCGACGTCATCCATCTTCACGATGAGCGCAACCACACCATAGACCCCTGCGGTCACCATCAGCGCGACCACCGCGAGAACCGCCGCCGTCATCCATACCGCCGGCTCGTCAATGACCGACAGCGAGATGGTCATGATCTCGGCAGAGAGGATGAAATCGGTGCGGATGGCACCGGCAACCTTGGCCTCCTCGAGCGCGGTCGGATCTTCGTGCCGGGTGGTCTCATCCTCGGCATGGCCCCCCGGCCGCAGCGCGTGAACCAGTTTCTCGGCCCCCTCGAAACAGAGCCAGGTGCCGCCGAACATCAGGAGTGGCGTGATCACGGCCGGAAAGAACGTGTCGAGCAGCAGAAGCGCCGGCAGCAGCAGCACGAGCTTGTTGCGTATCGACCCCAGCGCGATCCGCCAGATCATCGGCAATTCCCGCGCAGCGCTGATGCCCTGGATATAACGCGGCGTCACGGCGGCATCGTCGATCAGGACGCCGGCCGCCTTCATCCCCGCCCGGCCCGCCGCCGCGCTGATATCGTCGACCGACGCCGCCGCCACCTTGGCGATGGCGGCGACGTCATCAAGAAGGGCAAAGAGCCCGCTCATCGCCGTCCTCCTGTCACCGCTCCTCTATTGCCGCTGCGCCCGCCCCGCACAAGCGGCAACAAGCGGGATCGGGGCTCCGGCTCCATCGCGCCTTTCGTCGTTGCGGGTGAAAGCGAAGCAAGCCAGCGTTTCCACGTTTCTGGCTTGCCGCCTCGCCTGCGGCTCCTCGCAAGGACGGGTCTCGCCGGAATCTTGCGCTTGAACCCGGGCGGCGTGACGGTCAGAAACGGACCGGACCCTTGCCCGGTGCCGTGCCGCCCGGCCAGCGACAGGATAGCAGATGATTCCCTCCTCCTTCCCGCCGAAACCGGACATCGCCCGCCTCACCGCCTCGATGCTGCTCGAGGTGGGCGCGGTCCATTTCAACGCGGCCGAGCCCTTCACCCATGCCTCGGGCCGCCGCGCACCGACCTATATCGACTGCCGCAGGCTCGTCTCCTATCCGCGCATCCGTTCGGTGCTGATGGACTTTCTCGCCGTCACCATCATGCGCGAGGCGGGATTCGAGGCCTTCGACAATATTGCGGGCGGCGAGACGGCCGGCATTCCCTTCGCCGCGCTGATGGCTGACCGGATGGCGCTGCCGATGACCTATGTGCGCAAGAAGCCCAAGGGCTACGGCCGCAATGCAAGGATCGAGGGCGTGATGACCGAAGGCCAGCGCGTCCTGCTGGTCGAGGATCTGGCCACCGACGGCGGCTCGAAACTCAGTTTCGTGCAGGCGATCCGCGATACCGGGGCGAGTTGCGCGCATACCGCCGTGATCTTCTTCTACGGCATCTTTCCCGGCGTCGAGGAGGCGCTCGCCGCAGAGGGAGTGAAACTTCATCACCTCTGCACCTGGCATGACGTCCTGGCCGAGGCACGCACACGCGGGGTCTTCGACGCGGCAACGCTGGGATCGGTGGCCGATTACCTGGCCGACCCGCTCGCCTGGTCCGGGGCGCATGGGGGGAGCACCTGACACCCGGCCGGGGCGGCGGCAGGGACCGCCCCGTTTCCGACCGCCACACCGCCCGGGTTCAAGCGCAAGCTTCCCGCGAAACCCGTCATTGCGAAGAGGCGACGGCGATGCGGCAGGCCGGAACCGCAGAGCTGGGTTGCTTCGCTGCCGCTCGTAATGACGGGGAGAGGCGATGGCTTCGGAGTCCTGGCGGTGCTGCACAAGGGATTGACGGGACACCCCCTCCGGCCACAAGATGAAGCGCGGCGGCAGTTCTCCACAGGTTCATCCCGAGTTTATACAATTTGCGGCCCCGCCCGGGGATGAGCTATCCCCGATAGGGGCAGGCGGGATGATTCCCGGAGACGGCAGGCGGACGATGAACGAGATCAGGGCATTCGGCGAGGCAGGGGCGGACCCCGCATCAGCGGACCCGATGCCCCATTCGATCGAGGCCGAGCAGCAGCTCCTCGGCGCGATCCTCACGAACAACGATGTGTTCGACCGTATCTCGACCATCGTGGACGAGAACCACTTTCACGATCCGGTGCACGGCCGCATCTTCGCCGTGGCCGCCGCGCGGATCGGGCGCAATGCGCTGGCATCGCCGGTCACGCTCAAGGCGTTTCTCGAAGATGACGAGGGGCTGAAGGAGCGGGGCGGCGCGACCTATCTCGTGCAGCTTGCGGGTTCGGCAATCTCATCCTTCGCCGCGCGCGACTATGCCCAGATCATCCGCGACCTCGCCACGCGGCGGGAACTGATCCGGCTGGGTCAGGACATCGCCGCCCGCGCGCAGCATATCGGCGTCGAGAACGAGCCCGCCGACCAGATCGTCGAGGCCGAACAGTCACTTTACCGGCTGGCCGAACAGGGCGTGGCGCGGTCGGGTTTCGTCTCGTTCCTCCGCGCCGTCACCGATGCGGTGCAGGTCGCCAATGCCGCCTATCAGCGCGACGGGGGGCTCGCGGGGCTTGCCACCGGGCTGGTCGATCTCGACCGCAAGCTCGGCGGCCTCCACAAGTCCGACCTGCTGATTCTTGCGGGCCGCCCCTCGATGGGCAAGACCTCGCTGGCCACGAACATCGCCTTCAACATCGCCAGGGCCTATCGCAAGGGACAATTGTCCGACGGCAGCGAGGGGGCGGTCGATGGCGGGGTCGTGGGCTTCTTCTCGCTGGAAATGTCGGCCGAACAGCTTGCAGCGCGCATCCTGTCCGAGGCCGCCGAAGTGCCGTCCGAACAGATCCGTCGCGGCGACATGACCGAGGCGGAATTCCGTCGCTTCGTCGAGGCCGCCAAGACGCTCGAGTCCTGCCCGCTGTTCATCGACGACACGCCGGCTCTGCCGATCAGCCAGATCGCGGCGCGGGCGCGGCGGCTCAAGCGGACGAGCGGCCTTGATCTGCTGATCGTCGATTACCTGCAACTCGCGCGTGGCTCGTCGCGGGTGTCCGAGGCCAACCGGGTGCAGGAAGTCTCGGAGATCACGCAGGGGCTCAAGGCCATCGCCAAGGAGCTCGACATTCCGGTGGTCGCGCTGTCGCAGCTTTCGCGGCAGGTCGAATCGCGCGACGACAAGCGGCCGCAACTGTCGGACCTGCGCGAATCGGGCTCGATCGAGCAGGACGCGGATGTGGTGATGTTCGTGTTCCGCGAGGAATACTACAAGGAGCGCGAAAAGCCCGGTGAGCATGAACTCGACCGCATGGCCGCATGGCAGCAGGACATGGAGCGCCTGCATG
>CAYUBT010000059.1:8860-14306 GCA_964443055.1 uncultured Rubellimicrobium sp. | reverse complement strand
GGGATGCCGGATGTCGGCGCGGTGGTGCGCCGGGCTGTGGTTTCGCCCGGTTCGGTACCATATCCGCCGTCGCCCGCCCGGGCGACACGCGAGGAGAGGCCGGACATGGTGACTGTCGACGAGATCCTGACCGGTGCCGTTGCGCCACTCGGCCCCCGTGCAGCACCAAGCGGTATCGACAAGCACCCGGTGCAGGGCCGTCTCTTCCTCGGATCCGAAGGATTTGCCGGTGACGCCCAGGGCGACCGCAGGCATCATGGCGGTGTCGAAAAGGCCGTCCATCATTATGCCCATGAACATTACGCGCATTGGATCGCCGCTCTCGGGCCTCGCGACGTGCTCGACCGGCCGGGGGCCTTCGGCGAGAATCTCTCGACACATGGCCTGACCGAGTGGGACGTCGCCATCGGCGATACATTCAGGCTGGGCCAGGCGGTCCTGCAGGTCAGCCAGGGTCGCCAGCCCTGCTGGAAGCTTAACCTGCGCTTCGAGACTGCCGACATGGCCGCCCGCGTCCAGAAATCCGGCATGACCGGGTGGTATTACCGGGTGCTCGAACCTGGACAGGTCGAGCCGGGTGACGGCCTTCACCTGCTGGACCGCCTTTCCCCCGACTGGACGATCCGGCGTCTCTGGCGCGTCCTTTACGTCGACATGATGAACCGGGACGAACTGGCCGCCATGGCCGAACTCGATCACCTGCCGGAAAACTGGCGAGGCCATGCGCGGAGGCGATTGCAGACGCACCAGGTCGAGGACTGGACACGACGGCTTCATGAACAGCCCGTGACGGAGCCCGGTGCGGCCGCTGACGGATGATGGCCGGGTGGCAGGTAGCGCAGGCGGATTCGCCGCACAACTTCGGGTGAGCGGAGGCGTCTGGCGGGAACCCGCTCGCCCCGACGCGCCGGGACGGGCCGAAATGGCTGGAACATGCTGCTTTCCGTCCGCCCGGCCCCGGACCTCTGCCGATCCCGGGCAGCATCGCGTTATCTGCGGGTGAAGGCAGACGGATGCCTTCATGAAAATGGAGCAGACAAATGAAAAAGCTTCTTCTGACCGCTGCGACGACCCTCGCCTTGGCCGCGCCCGCCTGGGCCCAGGCTGATCTGGATGCCGATGGCGACGGAGCCGTGACCTATGAAGAGGTGGTCGCCGTCACTCCCGACATCACGGCCGAGGACTTTGCCGCGATGGACACCGATGGCGACGGCGTGCTGAGTGCCGATGAAGTCGCTGCGGCGCAGGATGCAGGGCTGCTCGGTGCTGCCGCGGAATGAGACCGCACCCTGAATGAGGGTCCGCATGACGGCCCGGGCGCCCGGCCGGGCGCGACAGGCCGGGCGTCTGTCATCGCGGCAAACGGAACCGGAGCCCAGCCCCGCCGGGCAGGGTTCCGACACCGTCCCCCCCCCTCCCGTCATCGCGAGCCAGCGCTCCAACTTTCTGGCTTGCCGCGTCCGGCTTTGCCTCCTCGCAATGACGGGGTTTGCGGGAATCGTGCGGGCCGAATCCCCGTCCATGCACTGCAGCATGCGTTCGGCGCCCTGGCCTCGCCGTGGATGCCGGTTGCCCTCCGCGCGTGCCCGTTCTACATCTGCCCCGGTCGGTCGCCTCGAGGGCGGCGTCACCGGGCAGGGATCGTGATGGACGAAGGCAGTAGTAGACGGATCACGCGGACCGTTCGCGCGATTCGAATCTACCCGAAAGACCCGTACGGTCGCATGGCGGGACTTCAGCCGACCCTTCGCTGAACCCTGCGCGCCCGTACCATATGGGGGCGCAGATGCAGGACAAGATCCTGGACATTCTGGATATCTTCCAAACGGGCGAGGCGGGGACGATTCGCGCCGCGCTCGAACGCGAACATCCGGCCGACATCGCCCATGCGCTCCAGCGGCTCGAAGCCGCCGAGGCCTGGGCCGTCCTGCGCCGCGCCCCCCGCGAGGTGCAGGCCCGCGTTTTCGGCTATCTCGACCATGATTTCCAGACGCTGCTGGCGACGATCACCTCGCGCATGGACCTCGCCGCCATCGTCATGGAGATGAGCGCGGACGACCGGGCCGACCTCTACAAGGAACTCTCCGAGGCGCAGCGCGACGCGCTCATGCCCGCGCTCGCGCAGGCCGAGCGCGAGGACATCCGCCGTCTCGCCTCCTACGAGGAGGGCACGGCGGGCGCGATCATGACCTCGGATTATGCGGCACTCGCCCCGACCTGCAGCGCGGCCGATGCGATCACCGTCCTGCGCCGCGAGGCCCCCGACAAGGAGACGATCTACCGCACCTATGTGATCGATGAGGAGCGCCACCTGCTGGGCGCGGTGCGGCTGCAGGATCTGATCACCGCGCCTGCGGCTGCCAGGGTCTCCGGCATCATGGAGACCAATACCCATGCGATCCGCGTCGATGACGATGTCGAGGATGCGGCGCGGAAGATCGCCCGTTACGACGTGCTCGCCCTGCCGGTGGTGGATCATGACGGACGGCTCGTGGGCATCATCACCCATGACGATGCGCTCGACGTGATGGAGGCCGAGGCGACCGAGGATTTCCACCTTGTCGGCACAGTCACCGGACTCGAGGCCGGGGTGGGCAGCGCGTCGATTCCGATGCTCTACCGCGCGCGGATCGTCTGGCTGATGCTGCTGGTGTTCGGCAACATCTTCTCGGGCGCGGGCATCGCCCATTTCGAGGACACGATCGCCGCCCATCTGGCGCTCATGTTCTTTCTGCCGATCCTGATCGCCTCGGGGGGCAACGCGGGCTCGCAATCGGCGACGCTGATGATCCGGGCGCTGGCTACTGGTGAAATCGGCATGGGTGACTGGGGCCGGGTGCTGGGGCGTGAACTGGTCGTCGCCATCCTGCTGGGGCTGAGCATGGCCGCCGCCATCGCCGTGATCGGGGTGTTCCGGGGTGGTACCGACATCGCGCTGGTGATTGCGCTGTCGATGATCCTGATCGTCATCGTCGGCAGTCTGATCGGCATGATCCTGCCGTTCCTGCTCAGTCGCTTCAACATGGACCCGGCCACGGCGAGCACGCCGCTGGTCACGTCAATTGCCGATGCGACCGGGGTCGTGATCTATTTCAGCATCGCCCGGTCGATCCTGACCCTGCCATAGGGAGGACAAGATGACGATTCGCACCATCCTCGTGGCGCTTGCGCTTGATGACGGGGCCGCGCGTATCGCCGCCCGCGCGCTGCAACTGGCGCATGAGCATCGCGCAAAGTTAGTGGCCGTTCATGTGATCGAAGAACTGCCCCATTCCCTGCAGTCGGTCCCGCCCAACGAAGACAAGACGCGCGATAGGCTGCTGAATGCCGCAAGTGAAGGGTTGTATACTCTGGTTGCCCGCGCCGAACCGGCGGCAGAGCTATATGTTGCGGCTGGCAAGCCGCATGAGATCATCAACGGGTTGGCACGTGAAAGTGGGGCAGACCTCATCGTCATCGGCCCCGGCGTGGCCCAAGGCCTGCGCGAGCGGGTGTTCGGCTCGACCGCCGACCGGGTGATCCGCCATGGCCCCGCCCCGGTCATCATCGTGCGTGGAGAGGTGCTTGGTCCCTATCGTCACGCCACCATCGGCACGGATTTCTCGGCCCATGCTCAGGCAGCGGCGGTCATGACGCAACGCGTGGCTCCGGTTGCGCGGCGCCAGTTTCTGCATACGGTCGAGATTCCGCTGGGGTTCGAACAGGCGATGCTCAAGGTCGGGACACCACAGGCGGAAATAGCCCAATACCGCAAGGCCCGCGCAGCCGAGGCACGACGCAATCTGCTGGAAGTTCACGGGCAGAATGGCGCGCTGCCGCCCGATTGTGCGGTGCGTATCGTCCAGGGGGATGCAGCCACGGCCCTGATCAATGCCTCGCGCCGACGGCGCACTGATCTGGTTGTCATCGGCACCCAGGGGGCGGGGGCCATGGCGCGGCATCTGCTCGGCGGCGTTGCGCGCAAGGTGCTGGCGCAGGCGCGCTCGGATGTGCTGGTCGTGCCGTTGCGGGATGGCTGAGGGGGCGGGCGTTGCGCCATGAGGGGCTTTGCCCCTCGGCCCTATGGGCCTCACCCCAGGATATTTTCGCAGAGGTGAAAGGGCAAAAGGGGAAGGGACGGGTGACGCTAACGCCGCCAGAACCCCGGCAGCACGATCACGACCATCGACAGCAGGCCGAGCCGCCCCAGCAGCATCGCCAGCGCCATGAGCCATTTGGCAGTCTCGGGGTAATGGCGGAAGGTGCCGTCGAGTGTGGCCAGCGGCCCGAAACCGTAACCGACATTACCAAGCGCCATCCACGCGCCGTTGAGCGCCGAATAGCCGTCGGTTCCGGTCAGGCTGATGGCAATGGCGAACAGCACCAGCCCGATGAGATAGACCGAGACAAAGACCATCACCGAATCGAGCACATCCTCACCGACCCGCCGCCCATCATAGCGCACCGGCAGGATGCGTGACGGCGTACGGATCAGGCGGATGCGGGCCCAGAGCATGTGAAAGACCAGTTGTACCCGGAATACCGACAGTGCCGCCGAGGAAGAGCCTGAACACCCGCCCATCAGGCCGAGGATGAAACCCGCGACCAGCGCCGGTCCCTCCCAATGCGCGAAGCTGCCCGAGGAGAACCCCGTGCCGGTGGTGATCGAGGTGATGTTGAAGAATGACTCGCGCAGGGCACTCGCCACCGGCAGGCCGCGCCCGATCACGCCCCAGCCTGCCGCCACGACGATCCCGAGCGCCAGCGCACCAAGAAAGAACCGCACCTGCGGGTCGCGCAGCAGCGACAGCGGGCTTCCGCGCAGAAGCTGGACATATCGCACATAGGGTAGGGCGGCGGCAATCATGAACAGCCCGCCGAAGATCTCGACCGCCCCGGAATAGGCCCCGAAGGAGGCATCCGACGACGAGACTCCCCCGGTCGAGACCGTCGCCATCGCATTGACCACTGCATCGAGCGGCGACATGCCGAGCGCTGCATAGGTTGCGACCACCACAACACTCAGGATCAGATAGACCTGCAGGATCCCCGAGGCGATGTCGCTCGCGCGGGGCAGGATCTTGCCCATCGTGTCAAAATTCTCGGCACGGAAGAACTGCATCCCGCCCACGCGCATGAAGGGCAGGAAGATCATGGCGACGAAGACGATCCCCAGCCCCCCCGTCCATTGCAGCAGCCCGCGCCAGAGATTGGCCCCGGGCGGCAGTTGCTCGAGCCCTGCGATGACGGTTGCCCCGGTCGTGGTCAGCCCCGAGACGCTTTCGAACCACGCGTCGACAGCTGACAGGCCGGGCGCGCCCAGCATGAACGGCAGCGCGCCGAACAGCGGCAGCGCCACCCAGATGAGCAGGGTGAGGAGATAGGCCTGCCGCACGGACAGCCCTTCCCCGCCAGTGCCCCGCGTGGCGAGCGCCATGAGAACCCCGGCCGCGAGCGTCAGCGCGGC
>CAYUBT010000059.1:0-8760 GCA_964443055.1 uncultured Rubellimicrobium sp. | reverse complement strand
TCAGCGCGGCCATGCGCCTGTCTCAGAACGCGCGCAGCAGCGTGCGCAGGTCGGGCTCGGTGACGGTTCGGGCGGCCTCGGCCAGCGGCAGCCAGCGCCGTTCGCGGCGGTCCTTCTCGGGCCAGTTCCTGGCGAGTTCCGTCACTTTCAGCGGAAAGACCCGGGTCGGCAGGCGCAGTTCGCGCCCCGCGCTGTCCTGTTTCGTCATGATGTAGGTGCCGAGCGCCCGCGCCGAGACATCGCCCCGCGCGACCCCTGCCTCCTCCCAGGCCTCGATGGCGGCGGCTTCTGCGTCGCTCCTGCCCTCCATCGGCCAGCCCTTGGGCAGAATCCAGCGCCCGTGCGACGAGGTGACAAGAAGCACCTCTCGCCGGTCATCGCCGTCCCGCCAGCAGAGCGCGGCCACCTGCCGCGCCCCGGACAATTCCGTATCCTGCATGTCTGCCTCCGTTATCAGGAGACAATAGGCGCATAAGTGAATGGATCAAGGCCATGAACGGGCAGCCAGGGCTCCGGATCCATCACTTCTTCCGTCAACTCCCGTCATTGCGAGCATCAGCGAAGCAACGCAGTGTTCCCCGCGTGTCTGGCTTGCCGCGTCGCCTGCGGCTCCTCGCAATGACGGATGAGGACGAGGGCTGCCTCTCCCCGTCACTGCGAGCGAATGCGAAGCAGCCCAGTCGTCCGACATCTCCGGTTTGCCGCCTCCTCGCAATGACGATGGTGGCCCCCGGTGGAAGCGCACACCCGCCAGCGCCCGGGGGTCAGCGCTGCTTGTCCGAGGTGTTGAGCCTCGCCGCTTCGCGAAAGAGATCCTGCAGTGCCGTCTCGTCCGGCTTGTCCTCCTCGCGGATATCGATGGCTCGCCGGACGCCGTTCATGCTGGCGTTGAACAGGCCCTTCGGATCGGCCAGACGACTGCCCTTGGGAAAGGTCAGCTTGATCTTGTCCTTGTAGCTCTCGCCCGTACAGATGATCCCGTCATGCGACCAGGTCGGCACGCCCAGCGGATTGGTGGGCTTGCGCCATTTCATCTCCTCGACCACGCTTGGCACGGCCTCCCGGATGAGGCGACGGATGCGCGAAAGACGCTCACCGCGCCAGCCGCCCAGGCTTTCGATCTTCACGTCGATGTCGTCGGGCATCGGACCGCCTCCGGTTGCTCTGTGTCGCCGGACAGTCCGCAAGCCACGGACCCGGCGGGGCGTTGGCGATCCTAGCACCGGAAAGGCGTGGCGACAGGAAAAATCACCAGCCGGGCGCGCGGCCGCTTCCGGGGGACGGGCGCGGCCCCGGGCGTGATTCACCAATCAATTGATTGTTATGATGATTTTCTGAACCTGAATCCTGCCCTGCCTTGCGGCGAAGAACTGCCAATGGTGCCGTGAATGCCGGGCAGGAGCGGATCGGAAATTGCGCGGGATGCGGAAATCTGACAATATCGGTCCTGGCAAGGCGCAACCCGATCATGGGGAGACGGCCGATGATCGCAAAGAATACCATCTGCATCTGGTATGATGGCGAGGCCGAGGAGGCAGCCCGGTTCTATGCCGAAACCTTTCCCGACAGTTCGGTCGGCGCGATCACTCGCGCACCGATGGACAGCCCCGGGAATACGGAAGGCGGGGTGCTGGTCGTCGAGTTCACTGTCTGCGGCATCCCCTGTATCGGCCTCAACGGGGGGCCGGCCTTTCCGCAAAGCGAGGCATTCTCCTTTCAGATCGCCACCGATGACCAGGAGGAAACGGACCGCTACTGGAATGCCATCGTCGGCAACGGCGGGCAGGAGAGCGCCTGCGGCTGGTGCAAGGACCGCTGGGGTGTCAACTGGCAGATCACGCCCCGGAGCCTGACTGCGGCGATGGCCGCAGGCGGGGATGAGGCAAGGCGCGCCTTTGCCGCGATGATGACGATGGGCAAGATCGACGTTGCCACCATAGATGCTGCGCGGCGGGGAGACACCGGCGCGGAGGCGTGACGCCGGGGAGGCGGTCCATGAGTGACCACGGTCTGCGGCCGGTGGGTCCCCGGACGCGACAGCAGGCGGGCGGTCCGTTGTCCGGTCAGGCCGACGGACCCATTCACAAGGTATACCGCAATGGCCAGACTTGTGTTCGGAATGCTCCAGTCCCTTGACGGATATGTCGATCACGAGGCCTTCGCGCCCGATCCCGTGCTCTTTCGCCACTTTATCGAACTGGCGCGGGCCCAGACCGGCAGTCTCTACGGGCGCAAGGTCTACGGGATCATGCGCTACTGGGACGAGGACCACGACGACTGGGAGCCCGAGGGAGCCGCCTTCGCGGCGGCCTGGCGACGTCAGCCCAAATGGGTCGTGTCCCGCACCCTGGCCTCGGTCGGTCCCAACGCAAGCCTGATCACCGGGGATCTCGAGGATGCGGTCCGCAGGCTGAAGGCCGAACATGACGGCGAGATCGACGTCGCGGGCCCGGATCTCGCCCGGAGCCTCGGCGATCTCGGCCTGATCGACGAATACCGCCTCTACCTGCATCCCGCCGTGCTCGGCAGCGGCACCCCCTTCTTCGCCGGTGTGCCGCCCCCGCTGAAGCTCATGTATTCCGAACGGATCGGCGAGGACGTGATCCGGCTGAGCTACGTTCCTGCCTGAGTTGGGTGCCGTCCGCTTCCTTTCGCCGCATCTGCACGAATTTCGTTGCGAGGTGCCGGATCGCCGCATAATCCGGGGCGATGAGATCCGGCGCGGGAAGGAGTGATCCATGATGTCGTCGATGACCCTGGACCTTCCCGCAAACCCGCGTTCGCGCGTCCTGCTCGCGAGTCTGGTCGGCACGACCATCGAATTCTACGATTTCTACGTCTATGCCACCGCCGCCGTCCTGGTGTTCCCGTATCTGTTCTTTCCCCCGGGTCACGAGACGGCGGCGCTGCTCGCCTCCTTCGCCGTGTTCGGTGCGGCGATGGTGGCGCGGCCGCTGGGGGCGGTGTTCTTCGGCCATCTCGGCGACCGGCGCGGGCGCAAGACGACGCTGGTCGCGGCGCTGCTCACGATGGGGATCGCGACCTTCCTGATCGGGCTCCTGCCGACATTCGCCACGGCCGGATGGCTGGCGCCGCTGCTGCTGGTGATCCTCCGGCTTGCCCAGGGGTTCGCGCTGGGCGGGGAATGGAGCGGGGCGGCGCTGGTCGCCACCGAGAATGCGCCGCCGGGCAAGCGCGCGCTCTACGGCACATTCCCGCAACTCGGTGCGCCGCTGGGCTTCATCATCGCCAACGGGCTGTTCCTGCTGATCGCCGAGATCCTGCCCTCCGACGATCCGACGCGCCCCTCCAGTGCCTTCCTCACATGGGGCTGGCGCATCCCGTTCCTCTTCTCGGCCGTGATGGTGGTCGTGGGGCTCTGGGTGCGGCTCAGTCTCGTGGAGAGCACGGCCTTCACCCGGGCCGCAAGCGGAGGGAAGCTGCGCAAGGTGCCGCTGGCGGTGGCGTTCCGGGATCACTGGCGCGAACTGGTCCTCGGCACTTTTTACATGCTGGCGACCTATGTGCTGTTCTACCTGATGACGACATTCTCGCTCAGCTACGGCCGCGCGGCGGTGGATGCCGGATTGCCGGGGCTCGGTTATGATTACACGAGTTTCGTGCTGATGATGATCTTCGGCGTGGTGTTCTTCGGCATCTTCACGATGCTGTCCGGCCCCTGGGCCGATCGCTGGGGCCGACGGAAGACGCTGATCGTCGTGACGCTCGCGATCATCCTGTTCGGCCTGGCCTGGGTGCCGATGCTTTCGGCCGGCCATTTCGGGGTGATGGCATGGCTCGTGATCGGATTCAGCCTGATGGGCATGACCTTCGGGCCGATGGGTGCGCTCCTGCCCGAACTCTTCCCCGCCAACGTGCGCTATACCGGCTCGGGCGTCGCCTACAACGTTTCCTCGATCCTTGGGGCCGCGGTTGCCCCTTTCATCGCCGTGGCCCTCTGGAGCATGGGGCAGGGCAGCCCGTTCTGGGTCGGCATCTATCTCTCCGCCATGGCCGTCATCACGCTGACGGCGCTCCTGCTGGGCAAGGAGACCCGGGACATCGACATCGAGGCGTGAGGCGAGACGGGCCCGAAAGACAACCGTCTTCATATGCAGGTACGGGTTGCATGACGTGTCTGTGGCGGTGAAACACCGTGATGTTCTATACTTCCGGTCTCTGCCGTCTGGCGGGCCGGCAGTCGACATGTGTGACGGCAAAGGGTAGCGCGCCGAGGCCTGACGCGCAAGCAAGAGTCCTGCGGAGTGCGGCGCTTCCGCCGATCGATCGACGTCATTTCCAAGCGTGCCGAACGATTCTGGGAACATTTTGCGCACGCTCGCATCCAATGGTTAGAGCGCCCGAAACTGGCGCTCGGAACCATCGGAAAGGACACATCATGAAACTCCTGCCATCCCTGATTGTCACCGCATCGCTACTGGTGGCAGCCCCCGCCTTCGCACATGACGAGGAGGCATTGAAGGTTGCGCCTCCGGGAGAGCCTTATGTGCAGGTCAGCGACGCATTGCCCCTGCCGGAATTCATTCCCGGTCTCGGCACGCTGTTCGTCGATCCCGACACGTTGCCGGCCGGACCCTTTCTGGCCTACGACCATGACGGCAAGCTGTCGGCCACGGTCTACATGACCCCGTTCGAGGACCTTCAGAATGGCACGGCCTATGACGGGCTGGGTATCGGCTCCCACATGGTCAGCAGCGTCGACATATACTATAATGCCGGCCATCCGGGCGTGGAGAAGCCGCATGCCCATGTCGTGCTTTATCATGACGCCGACGCCAGGGGACGTCTGGCCGAATGATTATTGTACGTCGGCAATTGTTAGCATCGGGGGGTGGCCTTGGCGCCGCCCTTCTCCTTCCGCGCGCGCTTCGGGCCGCTACGGTCGAAGTGGTTGAAATGCGTGGTACCGCGCGGGGTGAACGCATCTGGTTCGCACCAAACGGTCTGGCGGTTGCTCCCGGAACGACGGTACGCTTCGTCAATCGGGACCAAGGCAACAGCCACACCGCCACAGCTTATCATCCCGCCAACTTTGACCGCTTGCGACGGATACCTGCCGCCGCCGAACCGTGGGATACTGGTTTTCTCCTGCCCGGAGAGAGCGCCGAAGTGACCCTCAAGGCACCCGGCGTCTACGACTACTACTGCATCCCCCACGAGATGGCTGCGATGGTCGGCCGGATCGTCGTAGGTCATCCGGATGATCCCGGCTGGGAGGGACCGGCCCCGGAAACAGACGATGTTTCGGTCGAGGTCTTGGTTGCGCTTCCTCCCGTCGAAGAAATCCTTGCGCGGGGTCGAATAGAAGAAGCTGCCGGATAGCAGCATTTCTGCTCAACCAAGCACACGCCAGCCTGCGGCAGAACACAGGCTGGCGGGGATCCCGGCGAGGAGCCCGCCGCCTCCGGGCCCTGGTTGTCCTGGTGAATATATGTGATCGGCCCGTCAATCGCCGTCACGACCTCGCTCGTCCGGTCAACCGGCGCGACGCGGGATCTTCCTGCGATAGGCATGCCGTTGGACGGGAGCACCAATGCTGGCGGCCGTCGCGACCTGATCTCGTGACGTTGGCTTGGCTTTACCGCGCCTGATAGGGTCCCTCAGCAAGCGCAGGCCGTTGAGCACCACCAGAACCGTTCCGCCTTCGTGACCGATCACGGCGAGCGGGAGGGGAAGCTCGAAGAACAGGCTGCCCGTGACCAGCACTGCCATGGCGCCCATCGCAAAGGCGAGGTTCTGCCGTATGACCCGTGAGGTGCGGCGTGCCAAGCGATGCGCCTCCGCGAGCCGCCCCATATCTTCGGAGAGCAGCGCCACGTCCGCCGCCTGCAGTGCGACGTCCGACCCGGCGGCGCCCATAGCGATACCCACATCGGCGCGAGCCAGGGCCGCTGCGTCATTGACGCCATCGCCGACGAAGGCGACCTTGCCGCGGCCAGCCAGTTCGCCAGCCATCCGGACCTTGTCCTCCGGCAGCATGTCAGCGTGGATCTCCTCCGGCCTTAGGCCAAGCTCCTCGCCGATCCGCAAGGCTACCGGACGGCGGTCGCCGGTCATCATGACGATCTGCGCGACCCCGCCGTCCCGGAGCGCAGCGAGCGCCGATGCAGAGGTGGGGCGGGCCTGATCCGCAATAGTGACAGCGCCCATCACGCGCGACTCCCGCCCGAAATAGATGACCGTCTCGGCATCCGCAGCCAGCGTCTTCAGCATCGGGTGATCGATGGATGCGCTCATCTGCAAAACGAGGCGAGGGTTGCCGGCCCAGACCTGACCCTCGCCGTCATCGCCAACGATGCCGGCACTCGGTCGGGTAACCACGTTGGTTACTTTAGCCGGCTCCACACCGCGGCTGAGGGCTTCCTGCCGGATGGCGGCCGCGCTGGGATGTTCCGAATGGGCCTCGAGCCCCGCGAGCAACGAGAGGAAGCGCTGCTCATCGCCCTCGAGCGCCACCACCTTCGTCACCGATGCCTGGCCGGTCGTCAGGGTTCCCGTCTTGTCGAAGGCGAAGGTATCGACCGCCGCAAGTGTCTCGAGCGCGGCCCCGCCCTTGAACAACACGCCTCCGCGAGCGGCCGCCGACAGCGCCGACAGGATCGCGGCCGGCACTGAGATGACGATCGCGCAGGGACTTGCAGCCACCAGCAAGGTCGCGGAGCGGTAGAGCGCCTCCTCCCAGTCGCGACCAAGCCAGTAGAAGGCGGCGAAGGCGAGAACGGCGCCCACCATCACCGCAACCGTGTAGCGCTGTCCGAACCATGCGCTGAACCGTTCCGAGGGAGCCTTGGCAGCCTGCGCCTCCGTCACCAGCGCAATCATGCGGGCGACCGTGCTCTCCTCGACAGTCTTCGTCACCGCCACTTCAAGCACGCCGTCGAGATTGACAGTCGCCTCGAAGACCTGGGCGCCCGGCTGCTTGGCGACGGGCATCGACTCGCCTGTGATGTTTGCCTCGTCAAGCGAGCCTCGGCCGGCGACGATCACGCCGTCCGCCGGAACGCGCGCCCCGGGCCGCAGCACCACGACGTCATCCACCTCGAGATCGGCCGCAGGGATCTCGGAAACCGCGCCGTCCGCCGCCTTGCGCAGCGCCGTCTCTGGACGGAGCTCCATCAGAGCCTCGATAGCGCGGCGCGCGCGGCCGAGTGCCCGGTCCTCCAGCGTGGTCGAGATGCTGAACAGCGTCAGCAGAACGGCGCCCTCGAAAGGCGCCCCGACGGCCGCAGCCGCGACCGCTGCAACGACCATCAAGAGGTCGATGTCGAGGATCCGCTCCTCCCACAAGGTGGCGGCCGCCCGCCATGCGGCCGGCAGCCCGCCTGCGAGGTAAACGAGCGACAGACCAGCCAACGAGAAGAACGCGGCGGCGTCGCCTTGCAGCGGCCAAAGCGCAAGAATGGCCAGAAGCATTCCCGCGACGGTCAGGGCCGTAAAAACGAACGAGCGATCGATCTCGAGTGCTTTTCCCACTTCATCTCCTGATCGCGGCGCAGACTCTCATGCCGAAACTGTGATCCCGGGCACAGCATCGCTCGCCGCCCCGCTGTGGCGACGAGATCATGAAGGTCGATGACGGTCGCCGCTAGCACCCGTCAGTGAGACTAATGCCAGTTCCCGACAGAGTCGGCAAGATTGAGCTATTCTTCGGTCGTCTTTCCGTCGAAGTGCTCGTGGGCAGCGTCGGCTTCTCCTTTGGTTGAATGGACGACGCCATCGACATGTTCGGGAGGGCTGTAGATCGTGTAGAGCCTGAGGGGCTCGTCGCCCGTATTCCTGACATTGTGTCGCGCGCCCGCCGGCACGATCATCGCCATGTCCGACCTTATCTTGTGCGCGGCGCCATCGATCAGGATCTCGCCTTGCCCCTTCTCGACACGGAAGAACTGGTCACCATCGTCATGCACCTCTTCGCCAATCTCCTCGCCAGGCTGTAGCGCCATCAGGACCAACTGCATGTTCCTCGCCGTATAGAGAACACGCCGATAATCCGCGTTTTCCTCGGTCAACTTTTCGATGTCATCAACAAATGCGTGAATTAACCCGCTCCTTCATTTATCAGTCTCCGGGCCGAACTTTAAACGCGTTCAAGCGAGAGGCCGTCTGTCGTCGGCGGGAGGCTTTTCGCCAAGAATGTCCTTTCGTTCGGTCCGCGCAGCATCGCCGGGGCTCCGTCCCTCCAGCAAGGGCGCTTCCTTCGCCAATGCTTCGGCCAGAAAGTCCAGAAATGCCCGGATCCGCGCGGTCTGGCGTAGATCCTCATGAGTCAGCAGCCACAGGTCCAGGGTGAAGTCCTCGGGCAGGGGTGCGATCCGGACGAGATCGGGCTCGATATCAGCAAGGCCGCAGGGCAGCGGCGCTAGCCCCATGCCCGCCTTGGCGGCTGATAGAGCGGCAGCAACCGAGTTGGTGCGGAGCATCGGCTTTGCCTCCGGGAGGAAACGGGCGACACGGCGAACAAGCGCCTCGTGCTCGGAATCGAAGCCGATCCAGTCGTGGAGCGAGAGGTCAGGCTCCGGCCGCCGCGCACGGTAGGCGGCGCTGGCGTAGAGGGCAAAGGCGAGCCGTCCGACCCGACGCCCGACCAGGGTCTCGGGTGGCGCATTGCCGACGCGCAGCGCGACGTCAGCCTCACGCCGGCTGAGGTTAAGGGCGACATTGCCGACGACAAGCTCGATTTCGATCCCGGGATACGCATCCCTGAACCCGGCGAGGTGCCGGGGCAGCAGTCCGAATGCC
>CAYUBT010000058.1:0-14359 GCA_964443055.1 uncultured Rubellimicrobium sp. | reverse complement strand
CGCGCGCGCTCGTCCTGGGAAAAGCCGCCTTCCGGACCGATCAGCACCGCCCCTTGCCGGGCGGCGGGCGGGCGGATGCGCGCCCCGGCCAGTTGTTCGTCGCAGAACCACAGGGGCCGGTCGTCCCAAAGATCGAGCACGGCCGAAAGCCGCGCGGGCGCTGCCACTTCGGGCAGATGCAGCGCACCGCACTGCTCGGCCGCCTGGCGCGCATGGGCCTGAAGCCGGGCGACATTCACCCGCTCGGCATTGGTGAAGCCGGTCAGGACCGGCAGGATGCGCGCAACCCCCATCTCGACCGCCTTCTCGACAACGAAATCGGTGCGGGTCTTCTTCAGTGGTGCGAACAGAAGCCACAGGTCCGGCGGCGCGACCTGCGGGCGAACCTGCCCGCGCAGGACGAGCGTGCCCCCCTTGCGGGCCGCGTCGACGACCTCGGCCGCCCATTCGCCCTCGACCCCATTGAAGACCGCGATCACCGCCCCGGGAGCAAGGCGCATCACGGAAAAGAGATAATGCGCCTCGTCCGGCCCGAGGGGAACGGCTTGCCCCTCGCTCAGGGCATGGTCCAGATAGAGGCGGATCTGGGACGACATGGGACAGTGATATGGCCAGTGACCCGGCGACACCAGCGGCTCCTGTCGCCGACGCCAAACGTGGCAACTGGGTGGACCGGCGCGCACCCGCCGCATGGCGACCGTGGCTGCGCCTGTCCCGCGCCGACCGGCCCATCGGAACCTGGCTGCTGCTCCTGCCCTGCTGGTGGGGGCTTCTGCTGGCGATGCTGGCCGATGGCCAGGCGGGCTGGCGCGATCTGTGGATCGCCGTGGCCTGCGTGATCGGTGCCTTTCTCATGCGCGGCGCAGGCTGCACCTGTAACGACATCACCGACCGCGATATCGACGGCAGCGTCGCGCGGACGGCCCTGCGGCCGATTCCCTCAGGTCAGGTCACGGTCAGGGGGGCCCTGCTCTGGGCCGTGGCGCAATCGCTCCTCGCCTTCGCCATCCTGCTGACCTTCCCCCCCGCGGCCATCTGGCTGGGCGTGATCGCTCTCGTGCCCGTGGCGATCTACCCTTTTGCCAAGCGCTTCACCTGGTGGCCGCAGATCTTTCTCGGCATCGCCTTCAACTGGGGCGCATTGCTGGGTTGGGCCGCCCATGCGGGCAGCCTCGGCCTGCCTGCCGTCGTGCTCTTCGTCGCGGGGATCGCGTGGACGCTGTTCTACGACACGATCTATGCCCATCAGGATGCCGAGGACGATGCCCTGATCGGCGTGAAATCGACCGCGCGGCTGTTCGGGGAGAACAGCCCGCGCTGGCTGCGGCGCTTCATGGTCATCACGGTGCTGCTCATGGGGCTGGCCGTGCTGCTTGCCGCCCAGGAGCGCTCGATCCTCGCCCTCGTCCTTGCCCTGGGTGCACCCTGGGCGATCGGCTGGCACATGACCTGGCAGCTTTCGCGGTTCGACACCGATGATGGGCCGGGTCTTCTGCGGCTGTTTCGCTCGAACCGCGACGCGGGGCTGCTGGTTGTGCCGTTTCTTGCCATCGCGCTGATGCTCTAGCTGCGCCAATTGCACCCGCCGACTCCGGCGGCTAGGAACGCGGGCGAACCGCTGCCGGACCGATGAGGCCAATGCGCCTGCGAACCCTGACCCTTTCGTTTGCCGCCTTTGCCATTGCGGCCGTCGCCGCCACGGGAAGCGCGCGCGTGATCGCCCGCAGCGTCGAGGAACGTTCGGTCATCGCCGTCCGCGAGGCGTTGATCGACGCGCGCTTCGACTGGGCAAGCGTCCTGGGCGACGGGCTGCAGATCGTGCTCGAGGGCGAAGCACCGAGCGAGGCCCTGCGCTTTCGTGCCATCTCGGCGGCGGGCAGCGTCGTCGATGCGAGTCGGGTCATCGACAACATGCGCGTACGCGAGGCGGCGGGGCTCAACGCGCCGGAATTCACCGTCGAGATCCTGCGCAATGATTCGGGTGTCTCGCTCGTCGGCCTGATCCCGGCCTCAAGCGACCGGGCCCGGCTCGAGGAACGGATCGAACAGGCCGTCTCGGGCCAGTCGGTCGCCGACCTGCTGCAGAGCGCCGACTACCCCGTGCCCGACGGCTGGGGCCCTGCCATCGACCTTTCGCTGACAGCTCTTGCCCGCCTGCCACGCGCGAAGATTTCCGTTGCGGCAGGTCAGGTCGAGGTCACCTCCACCGCGACCAGCAGGCAGGAGCGGCGCAGCATCGAGACCGACCTGCGCCGGGCCACGCCCGAAGGCGTGGTCCTCTCGCTGCAGATCAGCGCTCCGCGCCCGGTCATCGCGCCCTTCACCCTGCGCTTCGTCATCGACGACACCGGCGCACGTTTCGACGCCTGCGCCGCCGACAGCGAAGAGGCGAGCGGCGCCATCCTCGCCGCCGCCCATGAGGCAGGCGCGCTTGCCGGGGCAAGCTGCATCGTCGCGCTCGGCACACCGTCAGCCCAATGGGCCGAGGCGGCGGTGGCCGGAATCGCCGCCCTGGACGAGATCGGCGGCGGCACGCTCACGATCTCGAACACTGACGTCGCCCTCGTGGCGAGGGCGGGCAGCGACCCCGAACTGTTTGAACAGGTGGCCGAAACGCTCGATGGTGCCCTGCCGCGTGCGTTTTCGCTCTCGGCCAGCCTGGCTGAGGCGATTCCCCTGCAGCTTGGCCCGCCGGAATTCACCGCCACGCTCACGGATTCGGGCGCGACCCTGCGCGGCCGCCTGTCGGACGACCTGGGCGAGACCGCCGTGCAGAGCCTCGCCCAGGCGGTATTCGGCGCATCGCGGATCACAATGGCCACACGAATCGCCCCGGACGGGCTTCCGCAAGGCTGGACGGTCCGCATCCTCGCCGGTCTCGAGGCGATGGAGCATGTGGCGGCAGGCAACCTGCGGGTCCTGCCCGACCGTATCGTCATCACCGGCCGCAGCGGCGAGCCGGACGCGCAGGACACTATCGCGCGCATCCTGATCGACCGGCTGGGACAGGACGCAAGCTTCACCCTCGACATCGCCTATGACGAGGAACTCGACCCTTCGGCGGCGCTGCTGCCGCCCGAGGAATGCCTCGCCCGGATCGTTGCCGTGAACGAGGCCCGCAAGATCACCTTCGATCCCGGCTCGGCCACGATTTCGGGACAGGGGATGCAGACCATCGACGAGATCGCGGACATCCTGCGCGATTGCGACACGGCCCCCCTGCTCGTCGCGGGCTACACCGACAGCCAGGGCCGCGACGAGACGAATCTGCGGCTGAGCCAGGAGCGCGCGGATGCAGTGCTCACCGCCCTGCGCGCCCGTCGCCTGCCGGTCGCGGGTTTCGAGGCCGCAGGTTTCGGCGAGATCGACCCGATTGCCGACAACGCCACCGAAGAGGGGCGCGAGGCGAACCGGCGCATCGAATTTCGCCTGATCGGCGCGGAACCGGACGAGGCGGAGGAGCCGGACGAGGCCACCGGCCCGATGGCAGAGCCGCCCGAAACCCGCCCGGCGGCGCGACCGGACGGGCTTGTCACGAACGGGGGCGACGAGTGAGCGCCGCACCGGCCAGAAGGAGTGTGTGCCGATGAACCGCATGGAATTCATTGTCGTGACTGCAATCGTGCTGTTTGCCGCCTTCGTGCTGGGCTGGTTCGCCTTCTGGCTCGTCCACCGCTTCACCCGCGTCACCCGCGCCGATGTCGGCGAGCTGGACCGCATGGCCCAGGCCCTGCAGGAGGCCGAGGAAACCCGCGATCAGGCGATCACCTATCTGCAGCAGCGCGAGGCCGAGATCACCAACCAGCTTTCCCAGACCGAGGCGGAACTGCGCGCCGCCATGGATGCGCTGCGCGAGGCGCGGCGCGAGAACGAGGCGTTGCGCATCGCCAGCGAGCCGCATTCGGAATAGATCAATCGCGTGGCGCGGCAGCGCGGCGTAGCCGGTCGTTGATCGCAAGACCGAGCCCGCCATGCGGGATCGGGGCCACGCAGATCGCCGCGGCTCCGGATTCGTCCAATTTGTGGAGCATGGCGAACAGATTTGCCGCCGCCTCAACCAGATCACCCGAAGGCGACAGGTTCAGCGCACCGTCCACCGGACCGAAGCCCAGCATGACCTCGCCCGCGCGGGCCTCGGTCGCCTCCAGCCGGACTGTCCCGCGCGGTGCGTAATGCGAGGCAAGCTGCCCGGGTGATACAGGCTGCGCCGAGGGTCGGGGGTGCCCCGGAGTCCGGCCGATCACGCGGGCGATCTCCTCGACCGGCACACCACCGGGGCGCAGGAGCACCGGCCCCGCCCCCTCAAGGCCGATGATGGTCGATTCCACGCCCACGGGCGTCGCGCCGCCATCGACGATGGCCGCAACCCGCCCGGAAAGCCCCTCCGCCACATGCGCTGCCGTGGTCGGGCTGATTCGCCCCGACGGATTGGCCGAGGGTGCTGCGACCGGCCCGCCGAATGCAGCGATGAGGGCGCGCGCCACCGGATGCGCGGGCACACGCAACGCGACCGAGGGCAGCCCGGCGCTGACCAGCCGCGAGAGCCCTGCCCCCTCGCGCAGGGGCAGGACCAGCGTGAGCGCCCCCGGCCAGAAGGCGCGCGCCAGTGCCCGGGCGTTATCGGAGAAGACGGCATATTCTTCCGCCGTCGCCAGATCCGCGACATGCACGATCAGCGGATTGAATTGCGGTCGGCCCTTGGCCGCATAGATGCAGGCAACCGCGCGGTCATCCCGCGCATCGGCACCGAGGCCGTAGACCGTCTCGGTCGGGAAGGCGACCAGCCGCCCCGCCGCCAGAAGGTCGGCGGCACGGGCAATCCCGGCCTCGTCGGGAGCCAGAAGCGTGGCCGTCTCCTGCATGACGTGGCGTCACCCCCGAGTCGCCTGGTGGATTCCGTGGCTCCGCAGCGTCATAACCGCCGCAACAGGCACTGTGAAGCAACGGAAAGAGCCATGCCCTATCGCTCGTCCACGGAGGAAATCCTCTTCCATCTCGAGCACGTCTCCGGCTTCGACCGCCTTGCCGCCACCGAACGATTCCCCGACGCGGGGATCGAGACGGCAAAAGCCGTCCTGACCGAGGCGGCCCGGCTGTGCGACGAACAGCTCGCGCCGCTGAACCGCGTGGGGGACGAGAAGCCTGCCGTTCCGGACGGTGACGGCATCCGCTCGCCCCCCGGCTTTGCCGGAGCCTATGCGCAGATCGCCGGGGGCGGATGGGTCGGCCTTGCCGCCCGGCCCGAGCATGG
The DNA here is from genome assembly GCA_964443055.1 of uncultured Rubellimicrobium sp. Classification (GTDB taxonomy): domain Bacteria; phylum Pseudomonadota; class Alphaproteobacteria; order Rhodobacterales; family Rhodobacteraceae; genus JADYZU01. The sequence goes on along the minus strand of CAYUBT010000058.1, from coordinate 9,108 downwards.
CGGGATGGGGCTGCCGCTCACGCTGGCCACCTCCGTGAACGAGATGATGTCAGGCGCGAATCTGGCGCTGCAACTCAACCCTTTGCTGACCCAGGGCCAGATCGAGGCCCTGTCCCGTCATGCGCCGGAAGGCTGGCTGCGCGACATCGCCCTGCCCAGACTCGTCTCGGGTGAATGGTCGGGGACGATGAACCTGACCGAGGCGCAGGCCGGCAGCGATGTGGGCGCGCTGACCACACGGGCCGAGCCGCTTGATGACGGCACCTATGCCATTACCGGCAACAAGATCTTCATCACCTGGGGCGAATGCGATTTCGTCGAGAACATCAGTCATCTCACCCTCGCCCGCCTGCCCGGCGCACCGGAGGGGACCAGGGGAATCAGCCTGTTCCTCGTGCCAAAATTCCTGCCCGATGCGGACGGGAACCCCGGCGCGCGCAACAGGGTGCGGGCGGCGAGGCTCGAGGACAAGCTTGGCCTTCACGGCTCGCCCACCGCCGAAATGATCTTTGAAGGCGCGAAAGGCTGGCTGATAGGCCCGAAAAACGGCGGCATGGCAGCGATGTTCACCATGATGAACCACGCGCGTCTGGGCGTCGCCGCCCAGGGCACGGGGATTGCCGACGCGGCGCTCCAGATGGCGCGCGCCCATGCGCAGGAGCGTCACCAGCACGGACGCCCCATCATCGAACATGCGGACGTGCGCCGGATGCTTGCCGAAATGGCGGCCGATCTCTTCGCCGCCCGCGCGATCGAACTCGCCTGCGCCGTTGCCATCGACATGAGCGCAGCGACAAACGATCCCGCCTGGGTCGCGCGGGCCGGACTGCTCACCCCCGTCGCCAAGGCATTCTGCACCGATACGGGACACCGGGCCGCGCAGACGAATATCCAGATCCATGGCGGCATGGGCTATATCGAGGAGACCGGTGCGAGCCAGCTTGCCCGTGACGTGCGGGTGACGCAGATCTACGAGGGGACGAACGGCATCCAGGCGCTCGACCTCGCGGGCCGCAAGCTGGCTGACGGGGGCATGGAGGTGCGTCGTCTTCTGGACGAGATCAGTGCTACTGTCGCAGGCTCCGCACGGGCCGATCTGGCCGCGCCGGTGGGAGAGGCCGCCAGGCGGTTCGCGGCTGCGCTCGATATACTTCTCGCCCGCCCGCCCGTTGACCGGGGCGGCGTGGCGGTGCCCTTCCTTCATGCTTTCGCGCGGCTTCTGGGGGCCGGGGCACATCTGAAAGCTGCCGGTGCCGATCCCGCGCGTGCGCCACTCGCCGCGTTCTACATCCGCCGCCTCCTGCCCCGGATGGATGCCGGTCTGGCGGCGGTGCTGGATGATCCGGAGACGCTCGCCCGGCTGGACTGATCCGCGCCCCCCATCTTCGTCATTGCGTGCCAGGAGAGCTGAATCCACCTCAGCTTTCGTCATTGCGAGCGTCAGCGAAGCAACCCAGTCCCCAGACCTCTGGATTGCCACGTCGGCTGCAGCTCCTCGCAATGACGGACGAAGCGACGAGTCCGGCAGCCTGATTGCGCGCAGCCCACAGGTGACAGCGCCGGGCAAATGGGCTAACCGGTCAACAGCAGTCAGCATGGAGGGCCGGGAATGGCCGAACAGGAACACGTACACGGAAGCATGGACGTCACCGTACAGGACAAAACCTTCGAGACTTTCCTGAAATACGTGACCCGGGCGATCATCGTCATCGTGGTCGCGCTCGTGTTCGTGGCGCTCGTCAACGCCTGATGCTGGACCGGCGCGCCTTCGTCATCGGTGCCCCGCTGGTTCTTGCCGGTTGCGGGGCAAGGTCGGTCTGGGCCCCGGAGGAGGCGGTCGACAGCGTGCGCTTTCGCGCGCCGGGGCCACCGTCCGTCACACTCTACACCTGTCTCAACAACGACACACGCAGCGGTGCCCATACCGGCCTGCTCATCAACGGTACGGAACGGGTGCTCTTCGATCCGGCCGGGAGCTTTGTCTACCCCGGCATGGTCGAACGCAATGACCTGCTTTTCGGCGTCACCGATGACTTCGAGGCCACCTATACCGCCTTTCAGGCCAGCGAAGGCTATCACCTGATCAAGCTCAGCTGCGACCTGACGCTTCAGGACGCAATGCTCGCCCATGCCGCCGCTGCCCGCGAGGGGCCGGTCGCCCGGACGCAGTGCACCCGGGCCGCAGCGCATGTGCTGCAGGCGGTGCCGCGATTCGCGCATCTGCGCGCCTCGCTCTTTCCCGACAACCTCATGCGCCAGTTCGCGGCGCTGCCGGGCGTGACGGCGGAATTCGTCTATCTCGACGATGACCAGTGGCGCGCAAGTGCCGAAGAAGCTTATGCGCAGGATGTCCTTGCCCGGATGCAGGCGACAGACGCAGCCGCCGCATAGAGGGCGCGGCAGGGGTCGGCCATGATGCAGCCAGAGCGATGACCGGGGTTCCTGCCGTGATTCTGGCGGGCGGCCTTGCCACGCGGATGGGGGGCGGGGACAAGGGACTGCGGCCATGGAAAGAGGCGACCCTGCTGGACGCCATCATCGCCCTTCTCACGCCACAGGCCGGGCCGCTCGCGCTGAACGCCAACGGCGATCCGGCGCGATTCGCCCGCTTCGGCCTGCCCGTCCTGCCCGACCCGGTGCCGGGCAACCCCGGCCCACTTGCCGGCGTGCTGGCGGCGATGTTGTGGGCACGCGGCCTCCGGCAGGAGCGTGTTCTCACCGTGCCCTGCGACACACCCGACCTGCCCGGTGATCTCATCGTCCGTCTTGCCGACGGTGATGCGGGATGCGGAGCCATGGCCGCAGGCGCGGACGGCGAGCTGCAGCCGACCGTCGCCCTCTGGCCCGTTGCGCTTGCGGATTCACTGGCCGCTCATCTCACCCGGGGCGGGCGGCGCATGCGCGGCTTCGCTGCCCGGGCCGGCCTTGTCGCGGTGCCGTTTGCCGGGACCTCACCCGACCCGTTCCGCAACATCAACCACCCCGGAGAACTGGAGTGAGCGTGCCGCCTCCGGCCTTCGTCATCGAACAGGGCTTTCCCGACTCCGACCGGGCGCTGGTGGCAACGCTCTACTGGGACGCCTTCGGCTCGAAGCTCGGCCGCGCGCTGGGGCCGGATCACCTCGCCCTCGACTTTCTCGAACGCGCGCTCGACCCCGCACATGCGCTTGCCGCCCGCAGTGCGAGCGGGACGCTCATCGGCATCGCCGGTTTCAAGACGCCCATGGGCGGGCTGGTCGCTGGCGGCTGGCAGGCGATGACCCGGGTCTATGGCCTGATCGGCGCGACCTGGCGCACCGCATTGCTGGCCGCGCTCGGCAGCGATGTGGATAACCGCCGCTTTCTCGTGGACGGGCTGTTCGTCGCCCCGCCGATGCGCGGGCAGGGCGTGGGCAGCGCGCTCATCGACGCGCTGGCCGAGGAAGGCATGCGGCGGGGCTACCGCGAATTGCGTCTCGAGGTGATCGAGGAGAATATCCGCGCGCGCGCGCTTTACGAGCGCAAGGGGTTTGCTGCCATCGGTCGGCACAGGATCGGGGTTCTGGCGCTGGTATTCGGCTTTCGCGCGGCGACAACGATGGTGCGGCCGCTGTTCCAGGATGGAGGCTCATATGGATGACATCAGGATCCGGACCGAAGGTGCGATCGGGCATCTCATTCTGACTCGTTGCGAATCGCTCAATTCCCTGACGCCCGAGATGGTCGCGGCGCTGCATTTCGGGATCGACTGCCATGCTGACGACCCGTCGGTGCGCTGCATCGTGCTGACAGGCGAGGGTGATCGGGGCCTCTGCGCCGGGGCCGATATCAAGGAACTGCACCGGCTGGGACGGGAGGCACCGAAGGCAGCGCTGGCCTTCTGGGCCGACGAATACCTGCTGAATGCGCGAATCAGCCATCTGGAAAAACCATGGGTCGCGGTAATGGACGGGATCTGCATGGGCGGTGGTGCGGGGCTGTCGATGCACGGTTCGCATCGCATCGTCACCGAAGGCACCCGTTTCGCCATGCCCGAGACCTTGATCGGCTATTTCCCCGATGTCGGAGCCACCTGGGCCCTGCCACGCACACCGGGGATGCTCGGGTTCTGGCTGGGGCTGACGGGGCAGACAGTCGGGGCGGCAGATGTGCTGGCAGCCGGTCTGGCCGATGCGCTGGTGCCGTCCGCGCGTATCCATGCGCTGCTGGCTGATCTGGCGCAGGGGCGCGATGTGGACGAGGCCATCGCCGCCCATGCCAACCCCGTGCCGGAGTCGGCCCTTGTCGCGCAGGTCGAGACCATCGCCGAGGCCCTTGCCGCGCCTGACATGCCCACGCTCATCGCCCAGCTCGAGGACGAACCCGCCTCCTTCGCGCAAGAAACCGCCGCGATCCTGCGCACGCGCTCGCCCACCGGGCTGACGCTGGCGCTGCATCTGCTGCAACAGGGGGCGCGCGCACCCGATCTGGAAACCTGCCTGGCCCGCGAATATGCGGGCGATATGCTGATCCTGCAGCAGGCGGATTTCTACGAAGGCATCCGGGCCGCCGTCATCGACCGCGACCGCCAGCCACGCTGGTCGCCTCCGCGTATCGAAGATGTTGATGCGGCCGCGCTGATCGGTGCCCTGCCGCAACTGACCTCGGTGCCGCATCCTTCCTCACTCTTCACCTGACCGGCCCTATTGGGAAAGAAAGCCATGACCTACGAGACGATCCTCACCGAAACCCGCGGACGGGTACGGCTGATCACGCTGAACCGGCCCAAGGCGCTGAACGCGCTCAACCGGCAGCTTGCCTCGGAACTCATCGGCGAGCTGCAGCAGGCCGAACGCGATCCCGACATCGGCTGCACCGTCATCACCGGCTCGGAGCGCGCCTTCGCCGCCGGGGCCGACATCACCGAAATGGCCGAGGAAAGCTTCGTCTCGATGAACGCGGCGGACATGTTCGGCGAATGGGACGCGTTCGGCACCTTGCGCAAGCCGGTCATCGCTGCGGTGGCCGGCTATGCGCTCGGCGGCGGCTGCGAACTCGCGCTCATGTGCGACTTCATCATCGCCGCCGATACAGCCAGGTTCGGTCAGCCGGAAATCCGCCTCGGCATCATCCCCGGCATGGGCGGCAGTCAGCGGCTCACCCGCGCCATCGGCCCGGCCAAGGCGATGGAGATGTGCCTCACCGGGCGCAACATGGAAGCGCAGGAGGCCGAACGCGCGGGGCTCGTCGCGCGGGTCGTGCCGGCCGAGTCCCTTGTCGAGGACGCGATGAAGACGGCAGCGGAAATCGCCAGCCTCCCGCTGCCTGCGGTCATGGCCGCGAAAGAGGCGGTGAACATGGCGCAGGACGTGGCCCTTGCCGAAGGGCTGCGCCATGAACGCACGCTGTTCCGGTCCATGTTCGCGACCGAGGACCAGAAGGAGGGAATGCGCGCCTTCCTTGAAAAGCGCGAACCGCAGTTCCGGCATCGCTGAAACATGCCGCGCAAAAGCGGGAGCCGGTCTTGCGCTCCCCGGACATGCGGATCAAAATAAAAACCCCGCCGGGATGCGGCGGGGTTCTCCTGTCCGGGCGCTGCGCTCAGCGGCGCAGGCCGAGCCGCTTGATCAGGTCGGCGTAGCGCGCTTCGTCGCGCTCCTTGAGATAGTCGAGCAGGTTGCGCCGCTGCGCGACCAGCTTGAGAAGGCCGCGGCGGCCATGGTTGTCCTTGGTATGGATCTTGAAATGTTCGGTCAGGTTGGAAATCCGCGCAGAGAGGATTGCGACCTGCACTTCGGGCGAGCCTGTGTCACCGGGCTTCGTCGCATATTCCTGAAGGACGCGGGCCTTGTCTTCGGCAGTGATCGACATCGGGGTCTCCTGTGTCAAATGGTGATGGCGCAAGCCGGGATGTCGTCCAGCAGGGCCCATGGAGGCGATGCGCCCGAGTCGGCGCTGGCCGCGCCTTAGCGCAACGCGATGACAAAGGAAAGCACCAGGTCGCCGGTTGGGGAACAGGGGTTCGAAACCCCTGTCGTCATTGCGCACGCAGCGAAGCAAGCCAGATGTCCGATGTTTCTGGCTTGCCGCGTCGCCTGCGGCTCCTCGCAATGACGGGAGTAAGGGAGTCCTGCCGACCAGATACCCGTCCGCAACCCTGTTCAAGATCATCACATCACTTCAGGGGAGGACGTGAACCTCACTTCAACATGGGTTCGGCACCCCGGGTTCGGGAAGTCGCGGCAGATCGTCCGGAGTGGCCAGGCGGATCATCGACGGGTCCAGCGTCACGGCACCGGGCATGTCGGCCACGAGAACGCCATCGAGATGAAGGCGCAACCCGCCTTCGACCGCTTCGATGGTGATCTCGGCCTCGTCCCGGTCATGGATGATGACGATCACATCACCCTCTGCCCAGTCGAAATCGTCGATCGTCACTGCGCCTTCGGCAATGACGAACATGTCCGCACCTCTGCCGCCATTCAGGTGATCGCCGGTGCCCCCGAGCAGGATGTCGCCACCCGCGCCGCCGTTGAGGAAATCGCGCGCATCGTCGCCGCGCCCGTCGAGCAGGTCATCGCCCGAACCGCCGAACATCACATCCTCGCCCGTGCCGCCGACAAGCCAGTCATCCCCGAGCGAGCCCATGAGCATGTCGTTCCCCGGTCCGCCGCACAGGACATCATTGCCGTCGCCGCCGATCAGCAAGTCGTCGCCGTCACCTCCGAAGAGCATGTCATCACCGACATGACCGGCAAGATGGTCATTTCCCGGCCCGCCGAAAAGAATGTCGTTCCCGCGCCCGCCATGCAGCGTGTCATCGCCCGCGCCACCATGGAGCACATCGTCGCCATCCTCGCCGTCTAGGTGGTCGTCACCGTCGCCGCCGGTCAGAGTCTGGTCGCCATCGCCGCCGAACAGGACGAGATTGTCGCTCTGCACCCCCTCCGCCGGGTCGGGGTCGTCGGGAACCGGCGGCCCCCCGTCATCCTCGTCGAGCGGACCCACGCCAGCGGGCAGCGCCATGAGACCTGCGAACAGGACACCGACAAGACCGAGAACGACAAGCATGACCGACTCCGTGACGCGCCGACCATACCCGCCGACCTTGCCGCGGAGCAGCGAAATCGGGACAAAGGGTTAATCGTCCGGCAGGTCCGGGCCGGCGACGATCCGGCATCCCTTCTCCTTCAGCCCCCGCGCGCCGTCGCGGCCTGCCGACCGGAGCCTGTGCCGGACCAGTGATTGCCACAATCGCGCGGGATTGCCACAAAATGACCCGGTTTCAACCCTTTCCCCGCCGCGCTGTTCCGCGATCAGGGGACCGTAGCTGCATGGCTTCCCCCGGCACCGCACGTGACAGCCCCCACCCAGTCGCGCGGTGCCGGGGTTCTTCCCCGACAAGCGGGCCAGTCAGTTGAGCTGGACGTGCAGGGGGTAATGGCCATCCTCGAACGGCCCGAAGAGGTCGGGAAGATCGGGGTGGTCCACCGGCCCGCCGGTATGATCGGCAACCAGATTCTGCTCGCTCACATAGGCGATACAGTAATCATCGGCATTCTCGGCAAGCAGGTGATAGAAGGGCTGATTCTTGCACGGTCGTGCACCTTCGGGAATCGCCTCATACCAGTCCTCGCTGTTGGCGAAGCGAGGATCGACATCAAACACGACGCCCCGGAACGGATGATCGCGGTGGCGGACCACCTGGCCGAGGCCGTATTTTGCACAGACAGCACGCATGAGCCGGATACCCCCGGGCTCCCTGTTAGCGCCGGTTCCACGGGGATTCCAAGCGGAACAGGGTAAAAGCCCGGGAAACAGTCTGTGAATCGCTGGCTGACAGTGAGGCCATGGCGACAGCCTGCGCAATTGTGACCAGCCCCTGGCGCATCATTGTTTGCGGGCGGCAATCAATCCGCTAGACTGAGACAAAAGACCGGACTGAACCAAGACGACCGGCGAGAGGCAGATGAGCAGATTTCTATTCGCCCTGATGATTCTGGGCATTCTGGCGGCATGCGGCAGTCGTGACCATCGCGCCCCGCGTGAACTGGACAATGCCTGCGCCATCGTGCGCGAATATCCAGCCTATCTGCGCGCTTTCCGTGCGACCGAGCAGCGCTGGTCGGTGCCGGTGGCCGTGCAGATGGCGGTGATCTATCAGGAGTCCAAATTCATCGGCAACGCCCGCACCCCGCATCAGTTCGCGCTGGGCGTCATCCCGATCGGCCGACAATCATCGGCCTATGGCTATGCGCAGGCGCTTGACGGGACATGGGAGGACTACATGCGCACGGTCGGGCGGCGCGGTGCCTCGCGCGACAATATCCGGGACGCCACCGATTTCATGGGCTGGTACATGAACCAGACCGTCGCCGAGACGGGAATCCCGCTCCACGATGCCGAGAACCAGTATCTCGCCTATCACGAGGGGCGCGCCGGCTATCTGCGCGGCTCGCACAATGCCAAGGCCTGGCTGCTGCGCGTAGCTTCCGAGGTCGGCGCACGCGCCGTCATGTATGACGCGCAACTGCGCGCCTGCGGGCGGCTCTGACCAGGCTCAGGGATTCCAGGCGGCCATCTCGGCCTGGATGTTGAACTGCCGGTCGCTGATGCTGCCGCCGGTACGCACGTCATTGAGGATCACCACGGTCTCGGACCCTCCATCGTCGCGCACGACCCATTGGCGCAGTTCCACCGGATCGGCGGTGAAGACGAGCTGGATCGAGCCATATTCGGGATGCGCGGGATCCTGCGCGGTCACGCTGGTCGTGGTGCCGTCCGAGACATGGCCGGTCACCATGCCCCGCCGCGCAAGATCGACATTGCGTTCGAGGATGATGTTCAACGGCGTCTGGTTCAGCGGATAGCGCTCCGGCCCTTCGTTCGAACCGGGATCGAAGATCGCCACCTGCCCGCCCCCGGCAATGAACATACCCTGATCGGGCGGCGCATATTCGAACCGGATGCGACCCGGCCGCGTGATCCAGATCTGGCCGGTCGAGATCGTGCCATCGGCATTGATCTGGGTGAACCCGCCCTGTCCGGTGGTGAAGCTGTTGAGATAGCCGGAAATCTCGTCAAGCGAGAGTTGCCGCGCCTGCACCATCGCCGGGACAAGGCCCAGTGCGGCGGCGGTGGCGAGAAAAT
>CAYUBT010000057.1:4381-14394 GCA_964443055.1 uncultured Rubellimicrobium sp. | reverse complement strand
AGCCGCCGTTCGAGGCCAGGGTCGAAAATGGCTGGATGACGGGCCGCGGCACGGGCGACATGAAATGCGGCGTCTCGGCGATGGTCTTCGCCCTCGATGCGCTGCGCGAGCTTGGCTGGGAACCAGCCGGCCGCGTGCATCTCGAGACGGTGAGTGAGGAGGAATGCACAGGCAACGGTGCCCTCTCCACCCTCGCGCGCGGCTATCGGGCCGATGCGGCCTTCATCCCCGAAAGCATGGGCCACCGTCTGATCCGGGCGGAACTCGGCTCGGTCTGGTTCCGGCTGCGCATTCTCGGACAGCCCGGGCACATGATGACCGGTGCAGCCAGTGTCGGGGGCCATGCCATTCTCGCGGCCGGGCAGTATATTGCCGCACTTGAAGAGCTGACGGCGCAGATCAATGTCGAGGCGAAGGAGCACCCGCATTTCGGCCATGTCGAGAGCCCGGTGAAGTTCAACCCGGGAAAGATACATGGTGGTGACTGGCTCGGGTCCGTGCCGTCCTGGTGCGAACTGGATTGCCGTCTCTCGGTCCTGCCGGGCCATTCCCTCCCGGACGTGCGCGCACGGGTCACCGCCACGGTCGAAGCCTGCGCTGAACGACTTGGGACAGCCGCCCCGGAACTCACATGGATCGGGTTTCAGGCAGACGGCCATGTTTTTGAGCCCGGCACCGATGCCGAAGCGGTGCTGGCAGAGGTCCACGAGGAAGTGACCGGCAGCCCGCTCGAGTCCTTCGCGATGACCGCAACCAGCGATACGCGGTTCTATGATCTCTACTACGACATTCCGGCGCTCTGCTACGGTGCGAATGCGCGTGGTCTGCACTCTCCTGACGAGGGGGTGGATCTGGACAGCCTGCGCGTTACCACCGGAATCATCGCGCGGTTCGTGGCCCGCTGGTGCGGTCTGCGGCGGATTTCAGACTGACGAGACGCCAGAACCGGCCAGGGATTGCGTCTGCATCTGCTGCCGCATCTTGTGATGCGCGGTGGCTGCAATGTGTTGGCGTTGTCTCGCCCTCCTGACCAGTTCCGTCTGCGCTTGACGCGATCCACCGGCTGCCGCCACATCGCCGCGAGGGCGGCGGCTGGTCATGACAAGCATCGGGTGACCCGGCCGGGCCGGGCGCCTCTCTCCTCAGTCCAGATATGTCTCGATGAACTCGCGCGTCGCCGCGAGAGCGCGTTCACGCGACAGCATGGCGCGGTCGATGGCCTGTTCGAGCCAGAGTCCGTCGATGAGCGCGATCAGCAGCGTGGCCAGCGTCCGTGCATCGCGGGGACGGCCACGTCTTGCGGCCTCGGCGGCGATGGCCATCTCGAAGACATCGAGCAGTTCGCGATAGCGCTGGCGGTGGACGGTGCGCAACTCGTCGCTGTTCGCGATCTCGCCCCAGAGCGCGAGCCAGACCTTCAGGCTGTCGGGATTGAAGACCCCGGTGGCGAAGCTCGCCTCGACCAGATCATCCAGAGAGGGTGCATCCTGCTCGGCGGGGGTGATGACGGCAGTATAGCGGTCATACATCGCCGAATAGATCGCGGCGAGAAGACCCGCCTTCGAGCCGAAATGATGCGCGATCAACCCGCGCGAGGCCCCGGCCTCGCGGCAGATATTGTCGACGGTGAAGGCCGTGATCCCGCCCCGGGCGAGGCAGGCAAGCCCCGCCTCGACCAGCATCGCGACGCGGGTCTCGCTGGGGTAGCGGCGGTAACGGGGGTGCGATTTGTCACTCATACTCTCATCCGGTCGGTGGCGGGAGGACTTCCCCCGCCACCATACACCCTATTTCAGTGTGAAGCGTGTCGGGTCCGGGTGGCCGTCGGCCAGGATCACCGGCACCATATTGTCATCGTGGACAGCGATATAGGGCTCGAAGCAGATGAAGATGAAGCCGCCCGATTCCTCCATCAGATTCTCCATCCGGTGGAACAGTTCCGCACGCTTCTCGCGGTCGGTCTCGATGACGGATTGCTGGTAGAGATCCTCGTACTCCGGGCTGTCGAAGAAGGACCAGTTGTAGACGCCGATCTGGTCTGGCCGGAACCATACGAGATTCTCGGTCGGATCGACGCCGCCCGCAAAGGCCATCAGGACAAGTTCGATCGACTCGTAACCTTCACCGGCCTCCATGTCCCCGAGCGACCAGTAGGAGGCGTCCTCGGTCGGCTGGATCTCGATGTTGATCCCGGCCTCGGCAAGGCTCGCCTGGATGATCTGGGCCGTGGCGAGCGAGGTCGAATCTGTCAGGCAATAGAGGTTGAGCGTGACCCCCTCGGCTCCCGCCTCGGCCAGAAGCGCGCGCGCCTTCTCGACATCCCGCTCGGCAATCAGGTTCGACGGCCGCGAGTAGAGATCATCCGGCTGGATCACGCCGGTGGCGCGTTCGGTCAGCCCGTCATAGGCACCCTGCAGCACCGCATCGCCGTCATAGGCATACTGGATCGCCTGACGCACACGGATGTCGCGCAAAGGTTCGGCGTTCATGTTGATCGTGAGCCAGACATAGGTTGTCGAGGCGGTCTCGATCAGGGCCGCGCCATCGGGCAGATTCGCGGCGAAGTCCCGGCCTGCCGAGACGTTCACACGGGTGAAGTCCACGGCATCGGCCTCATAGGCCAGCCGCGCGGCGGCGCTGTCCTCGATGATGTAGAACTCCACCGTATCGAAGGCCGGCGGCTCGAGCGGCCAGTCGGGATTGCGCTTCAGCGTCACCCTGGAATTCTGCTCCCACCTGTCGAAGAGATAGGGTCCGCACTGGGCCGGAAATTCGGTGGTGAAACTTCCGCCCACGGCCTCGGTCGCTTCCTTGCAGACGATATGGCCGGCGTAATAGGGCAGCGCGATCACCTCGAAGGGCGCGAAGGCTTCGGTCAGGTGGATGATGCCCGACCGTTCATCCGTAACCTCGACATGGTCAAGCTTTTCGAACTGGTAGGCCCAGGCCGAATCCGATCCCGCGATGCGCTCGAAGGAATATTTCACATCCTCGGCCGTGACGGGCCCGTAGCCGTTCGTCCATTGCAGCCCCTCGTGCAGGGTGAAGGCGAGCGTGGTCGGGCTGGTCCATTCGAACCGTTCGGCCGCATAGGGGCTGATCGAATTGCCCTCGCGCAGGTCCGAAATGCGGCAGAGTGTCACCGTGCAGCACCGCTGCAGGATATCGTCAAGCTCGCCGATCTCGCCATAAGGATCGACGACCTGGAAATCGCCGATCACGCGGATGCGCAGGACACCCCCCTCGGCCGCCCAGGCAAATTTCGGCTGCATCGCCAGGCCCGCGAAAGCCGCGCCCCCTGCCGCGAGAAAACCGCGTCTGTCAGTGCTCCATTTCATGTCCTTGTCCTCCCTCTGGACTGGTCTTGCCGACACTCCTGGCCGGGCTGAACGAGCGGAAAGTGGCAATGCACCCTGCGCCCTGCTGAAATATGGATTTCGGGCGGAGCCACGCGGGCACAGAGGTCCCGGGCCACGGGGCAACGGGTATGGAAAGGGCAGCCCGGCGGGCGGCGCAGGAGCGAGGGGATCTCACCCTTGATGGCCAGGTCCGCGCGCCGCTTGCGCGGGTCAGGATTGGGCTGCGCCGCAACGAGGCTGGCCGTATAGGGATGGGCGGGCCGCACGAAGACCTCGGCAGTCGGGCCGGTCTCGACCAGGCGGCCAAGATAGAGAACGGCGATCCGTTCGGCGGAATGGCGGATCACGGGCAGGTTGTGGGTGATGACCATGAGGCCGATGCCGCGCTCACGCTTGAGGTCGGCCATGAGATTGAGGATATCGCCCTGGATCGAGACATCGAGCCCGGCGGTGGGCTCGTCAGCAATGACAAGTGCGGGATCGAGTGCGAGAGCGCGCGCCGTGCAGACCCGCCGCGCCTGCCCGCCTGAAAGTTCATGCGGGTAGCGCGAGACGAGCGACGGTGGCAGGCCGACCCCCGCCAGCAGTTCCGCGGCGCTGCGCCTCTGGCTGCGGGGAATGCGCTGGATCACATAGGGCTCGCAGACCGCATCGCCCACGCGCATCCGGGGCGAGAGTGATGCGACCGGGTCCTGGAACATCATGGCCGTGACCCGCCGCAGGGTCGCGGGCACGAGAGATACCCCCTGAAACCGCATCTCTCCGCGCGAGGGGAGCAGCCCGAGCATCGCGCGCGCCAGCGTCGTCTTGCCCGAACCGGATTCACCGACCAGCCCCAGGGTCTCTCCCGCGTGCAGGTCGAGCGTGATGCCGTCAAGGATGTTGAGCGCGGGGGGCTCACGACCGCTGAGGGAAGAGAGGATGCCGCGCGCAAGCGGGATATCGACCCCGACATCATGCATCTCGAACAGGGTCATGGTGTCACCCTGTGGCAGGCGGCGGCATGGCCCGGGCCGACCACCACCCGCGGCGGGGCCTCGACACGGCACCGCTCCATGGCAACGGGGCAGCGCTGGGCAAAGCCGCAGCCGGGCGGTGGTGGATCAAGATCGGGAAGGCGGTCGGGAATGGTAGGAAGACGATCCACCATGCCCTCGATATTGGCTGGGTCGCAGGCGATCAGTGCCTGCGTATAGGGGTGGCGCGGATCGTGATAGATTTTGTCGGTGGTGCCCTCCTCGACGATCTCGCCCGCATACATCACATAGACGCGGTCGCAGAGCTCACCGATCACGCCAAGGTGATGGGTGATGACCACGATCGAGCCCTGATGTTCGTGACGCAATTCCCGCAGCAGATGGATGATCTGCGCCTCCATCGTCACATCGAGCGCCGTGGTGGGCTCGTCGGCCACCAACAATTGCGGCCGCATCAACAGGGCCGCCGCGATGGCCGCGCGCTGGCGCATCCCGCCCGAGAGTTCGTGGATATGACGGCCGAGCGCGAGGTCGGGGTCGGGCAGCCCGACACGGGCCAGCATCGCCGCAGCGCGTGCGCGTCTCTCACGGCGCGGCACGTCGCTGCGATGCTGGAAATCGACAAGCTGCTGGCCGAGGGTCAACACCGGATTGAAGGCAGTCATCGGGTCCTGGAAGATCATCGCCACCGCCTCGCCCCGCATCTCGCGCCGCTTGCGTTCCGGCAGGGCGGCAATGTCGCGGCCGCCGATCTCGACCTTGCCGCTCATCCGCGCACCGGGGGCGGGAAGACCGATCAGGGCCGAGGCCAGCGTGGACTTCCCGCAGCCCGATTCGCCGACGATGCCGATCACCTCGCCCCGGCGGGCAACAAGGCTCGCGCCGCGCAGGGCCTGGACCGCGCCATAGGAGATCCTCAGCCCCTCGACCTGCAGGACAGTCTCTTCGCTTTCGACCTGCGCACCGTCCGTCATGGCGCACTTCCCTTCAGCCTCGGGTCGAGCGCATCGCGCAGACCCTCGCCCAGAAAGGTGAAACCGATGGTGGACAGAACAAGCGGCACACCCGCCGCAATCACGAGCGCAGGCTGCTGGCGCAGGCTCGAATAGCCATCATAGAGGATGTTGCCCCAGCTTGGCGTCGGCGGCCTGATCCCGAGATTGAGATAGGAAAGGCCGGCCTCGAGCATGATCACGACCGGCACATCCATCGACAGGACGATGAGAAGCGGCCCCACGACATTGGGCATGATATGGCGAAAGAGGATGCGTAGGCTGCTTGCGCCCATCGTGCGTTCGGCCTGGATGAATTCGGCGTTCTTCAACCCCAGCGTTTGTGCACGCACCAGCCGTGCATAGCCTGAGATCGATACGAGGATGATGACGAACACGAGCGTCATCGCCGAAGGTCCGAGGACCGTGATCACCGCGAGGGCGAACATGATCATCGGCAGCGAGGCCAGTGAGTCGAGGATCAGCATCAGCGCCCCGTCGAGCCAGCGCGGCCCGTAGCCCGCCGCCATGCCGAGCGCGAGCCCGATGACTCCCGCCGCCCCGGTGGCACCAAGTGCAATGGCAAGCGCCGTGCGTGCGCCGTAGATGAGCCGCGAAAGCGTGTCGCGGCCCAACTGGTCGGTCCCGGCGGGATGGGCCAGTGACGGCCCCTGCAGCTTCGCCGGAATATCGAGGGCGAGCGGATCATAGGGCGCGATCAGCGGAGCGAAGAGCGCCACGGCGATGAAGAGGACGACAAGCACCGCGCCGACGGCACCCATCGGCTCGGACATGAGACGACCAAGCGCGCCGCGCGGGCGGGGACCGGCCACCGCCCCGGCCGCACCGCTATCCACCGCGAAAGACATCACGAACCCGGGGATCGAGCCGCGCGATCACGAGATCGGCGGCAGTGACGATGAAGAGGTAGAAGGCAGTCATGAACAGCGTCGTGCCCATGACGAGCGGATAGTTTCGTTTGGCCACCGCCGAGATGATGAGCGTGCCGATACCGGGCCGGGAGAAGACCGTCTCGACAAAGACGGCCGCCGAAAGGATCGAGCCGAAGCCCACGGCCAGAACCGCGATCGTCGGGATGATGGCAAGGCGCAACGCATAGCGCGTGATGATCCTGAACTCGGAAAGGCCGAAGGCACGCGCGGTGCGGATATGGGCCTCGCCCATCACCTCGAGCATCGAGGCCCGTACGAGCCGCGCGAGATAGCCTACCCAGGTGATACCGATGGCGAATGCGGGCAGGATCAGCGCCCGCACCTGACTGCCAAGGTCTCCCGGAGTGCCCGCACCGATGGCGGGGAGCCAGTTGAGCCAGACCGCAAAGACGAGAAGCGCATAGATGGCAATGACGAAGGACGGCACCGCGATCATCGACACGGACAGAAGCCCCAGGAGCGTGTCGACCACCCCGCCCCTCCAGACGACGGCGAAGCAGCCCAGCGCCACCCCCAGCACCACCGCCCAGCCCAGCGCCACGCCGCCGAGGATCAGCGTATTGGGAAAGGCCTCGAGGATCTGGTCGAGCACCGGCCGCCCCGACCAGACATCATAGCCGAGGTTGCCCTGCACGGCGTTTGCAAAGAAATTCCAGACCTGTCGCCAGATCGGCTGGTCGAGCCCCATACGGCTGATGAGTTCGGCCTTCAGTTCGGGTGTCGCCCTCGGGCCCAGCGCGACCGAGGCGGGATCGCCCGGCACGAGAAAGACGATCGCATACATGGCGATCATGACGATGATCAGATTCACCACCGCAAGGCCGGTCCGCTTGACGGTGTAGCGCAGCATCAGCCCTGGCCTCTAGAGATGGTCACGGGGGATCCTCTCGTCCCAGTCGCGCGTGAAGATCAACTCGCCATTCTCGCGCGCTTCGAGGCGCATCTCCACATGAAAATGGGTGGCGTCGCACGTAAGGCTGCCTTCCGAGAAATGTTCGCAAGTCACACCCCCCCGCGTCACCGCGGTGCGAAAGCGCGTTGTGGTGCAGGCCGACAGCGGATCATCCCCGGTGATCTCGTAGGAGACGAGCCCCTCGGAGTCGTGGACATGGCCGATGTCGGGCATTTCGAGACGGCCCTCGCCGCGCGGGAAATCGACGCGCATCCACCCGGTCAGGAGATCACGGACGATACGCCTGCGCGGAGCGTCATCCGGCATATGCCGCTGATGCGGTGTCTGGCCCGCAGATGCGGGCGGATCGAAAGGGCGCAGCCGGGCGTCGGCCGGATCGGGCGGGCGCACGGGCAGGACGAGCGCGCTTTCCCCCAGCCGCAGGGTGATTGTCGCCTGTTCGGGCGAGGGCCAGGCGACGGGCCAGTAATTCGTCGAGATCGCCACGGCGATGCGGCTGCCTGCAGCGAAGGCATGGGCGATATCGTCGAATTCGACCGTGACATCGACCTCCTCCCCCGGGGTCAGCGGGCGCGGCGCGCCATGTCCTTCGCGATGCGCAAGGTTCATCAGGCCGGGCGTCACCCGCGTCGAGGCCCCGTCGGGGGCCACTTCGTTCAGCCGCGCGGCCAGAAGCGCGAGCGGCCGGTCCGACGACAGCCGCAATTCGAGCCGGGCCGCACCCAGGATCTCAAGCCGCTTGGCCAGCGGCTCGGACAGGAAGACGAGCGAACCACCATCGTCCTCGCGCTGGTCGGTGGGCCAGTCTGCATCCTGGGCGTAGCGGCCCACCTCACCCGACGCCGCGCCGACCCAGAGCGGGGATTTCACGCTGGCCGTGCCCCTCCTGGCCTCGCCCCCCAGCCCGCCACCGGGGTTGAGCGGCAGGCGCTGCGACGTGATGCGCGGCGAGGGCCAGACCTCTTCCCCGACCCAGCGACCGGGGCGGGCGTCGTAGAGTGTCGCGGGCGGGACCGGCTCCTGCATCCACGCGCGCAGCATCGGCTCGTCCATGATCCCGGTCTCGCGCCCTTTCAGCCAGTGGTCGCACCAGCGCAGCACCTCCTGCAGCCAGCCGATCTGCGGGGCGACGGTAGCGTCATGGGGATAGCTGTGCTCCCACGGGCCGATGAGGCCGCGCCTTGGACCGGACAGGCCGGCAAGCAGCCGCGTCACCGACTCGGAATAATTGTCGGCCCAGCCCGAGACGGCATAGACGGGAATGGTGATAGCCGGGAAGTCCTCGCAGACCGACCCCTGCCGCCAATAGGCATCGCGGTGCTGATGCGCAAGCCAGGTCAGGATCCACGGGCGATTCGCTTCGAGCCGTTCAAGCCACATCTCGCGCCAGCGGTCCCCGACGATGGCCGGATCGGGCGGCAGGTCGTTCCAGGCGAACATCGTCGAGGACCAGTCGAAATTGTCCTTTGACAGACAGCCGCCGACATAATGCACATCGGTCGCGTAGCGGTCATCTGTCGAGCCGACCGTGATGACCGTCTTAAGCGCGGGCGGCTGCCGGGCCGCGATCTGCAGCCCGTTGAATCCGCCCCAGCTGATGCCGATCATGGCAACCTGACCATCACACCAGTCCTGTCCGGCGATCCAGTCGATGACCTCGCAACCGTCAAGCTGCTCCTGCACGGTGTATTCGTCTTCGATGACACCGTCCGATTCGCCGGTGCCGCGAATGTCGACGCGGATGCAGGCATAGCCGTGGCTCGCAAGATATTCGTGCAGGCCATTGTCGCGCACGCGCGTGCCGTCATGCTTGCGGTAGGGCAGGTATTCGAGGATCGCCGGAACCCTGCCCGCCCCCTCGGGCGCCCAGAGTTTCGCGGCCAGTCGCGTGCCGTCCTGCAGCCCGATGAACAGATTCTCGGTCACCCGAACCGGGTGCGGTGGCATGTGCGCTTCTGCCATATGGTCCCTCCGAATTGAACAACCATGCAACAAGAGAATCCATCGGGCAATCTTTTTTTCACGATTGACCCGGAGGATATGCCATCCTTATGATACAGTCATTCAATAAAGGTGCGCCGATGGCCAGAGACCCGCGTCACGATCTTCTGTTTGAGCCGGTCCGCATCGGACCGAAACTGGCGAAGAACCGTTTCTACCAGGTGCCGCACGCCAGCGGCATGACCAACGCCAACCCTCATGTGCGCGCCGCGTTCCGCGGCATGAAGGCCGAAGGCGGCTGGGGCGTCGTCTGCACCGGCGCATGTTCCGTGCATCCCTCGTCGGACGACAGTCCCTTTCCCTTCGCCTCGCTCTGGGATGAGGCTGATGTCCGCTCGCATGCAGTCATGTGTGACGCTGTCCATACACATGGTGCCCTTGCCGGAGTCGAACTCTGGCATGGCGGCGCGGCGGCTGTGAACCGCACGACCCGCCATGCGCCGCTGTCGCCCTCGGGGATTCCGTGGATGGCCACGCATGTGGGTTTCATGTCGCCCGCGCGACCCAGGGTGATGGATACGGGCGACATCCGCGAGTTCATCCGCTGGCAGGCCGATGCGGCGCGGCGCGCCGAATCTGCCGGGTTCGACATCATCTATGTCTATGCCGGAATGGGCTATCTGCCCTATCAGTTCCTTCTGCCCGACTACAACCGCCGCGAGGACGCCTATGGCGGCAGCCTGCGCAACCGCCTGCGGCTGGTCGAGGAGCTGATCGACGCCACGCGCGAGGCGACGCATGGGCGCTGCGCTGTCGCCCTGCGGATCTCGCTTGAGGAATTGCGGGGGCGGCCGTCGGGCAATGCCGAGAGCGAGGCA
>CAYUBT010000057.1:0-4371 GCA_964443055.1 uncultured Rubellimicrobium sp. | reverse complement strand
GCACATGAGGTCATCACCCGTCTGCGCGATGCACCCGACCTGTTCGACGTGAAGATGGATTATTCCGCCACCGACTGCGCCCCCAGCCGGTTCTCGCCCGAGGGCAGCCATGAGCCGGTGATCGATTTCGTGAAAAGCTGCACCGACAAGCCCGTCGTTGGCGTCGGCCGTTTCACCTCGCCCGACACGATGGTGTCGATGGTGCGGCGCGGGGTGCTGGATTTCATCGGCGCGGCGCGGCCCTCGATCGCCGATCCGTTCCTCCCCGACAAGATCGGCACGGGCGCGGCCGAAGACATCCGCGAATGTATCGGCTGCAACATGTGCATTTCCTCATGGCATGACGGCGTCTGGGTGCGCTGCACACAGAACCCCACGGCGGGCGAGGACTGGCGGCGCGGCTGGCACCCCGAACGGGTCGCGCGGGATGGCGAGGGCGACGTTCTTGTCATCGGTGGCGGACCTGCGGGGCTTGAGGCCGCGCTCACGGCGGCGCGGCGCGGTTTTCGTGTGGCGGTGGCCGAGGCCGCGGATGAATTCGGCGGGCGGCTGCAGTTTGAATCGCGCCTGCCCGGCCTTTCCGCCTGGCATCGGGTGATCGACTACCGCCTCGGGCAGTTGCGCAAGATGGAGAATGTCGCGCTCTATCCCGCCAGCCGTCTCGGCCCCGGCGATGTGGCCGACTTCGGCGCGGATCACGTCATCATCGCCACGGGCGCGCGCTGGACGTCTGCGCTTTTCACCCAGTCCGAACTGCCGGGGGCGCTCCTCGAGGGTCCGCGTGTCTACACCCCCGACGACATCTTCCTCGGGATCAGGCCCGAGGGGCCTGTTGCCGTGTTCGACTACGACAACCATTATATGGGTTCGGCCGTGGCCGAGGCGCTCTCGGAACAGGGCAGCACTGTCACCTATGTCACGACCGCGGGTGCCGCTGCGGCCTGGGGCTTCATGACCAACGAGCAGCCGCAGGTGCACCAGTCCTTCGCCCGGAGGGGCATCGCCCTGCGCACGCTCGAACGAGTGACGGGGTTCGATGGAGAATGGCTGGATCTGGCGCAGGTCTTTTCCGGGCAGGAGGCGCGGATCGCGGCGCGCTCGCTCGTCATGGTCGGCCTGCGGGCGGGCAACCGCGATCTGTTCGATGCGCTGGCCGCACGGCTTGACCCCTCAAACCTCCACCTGACGGGCGATGCCAATGCCCCCGGGGCCATCGCACATGCGATCTATCAGGCCCATGGCTGCGCCCGCGCGCTCGGGCTGCCGGAACCACCACCCCCGCGCCGCGATGCCGCCTTCGCGCCTGCGGGCCCTGGCATGGGACCACCGCCATGAGGCGCGCGCGCAGCCGACGCCAGACGGGGCAGATTCACCAGCCGCCCTTCGGCCAGGTCGAGCGGCGGCTGGCCCCGCTTGAAATCCTCTCGGTCGACGAGGTCGAGCGCATCCATGACACCGCGCTGCGCATTCTTGCCCGGATCGGCCTGCGCGTGCTCGAACCCGGTGCGCGCGAACGGTTCCGGCAGGCAGGGGCGGAGGTTGCGGACGACATGGTGCGCTTCCCGCCCGGCATGATCTCTGAACATCTCGCTCATGTGCCACCTGAATTCACGCTGATCGCCCGCAACCCGGCGCACAACCTGCGCTTTGGCGGCGGCTGGCATGTCTTCGCCTCGGTCGGGGGCCCCGCCTATGTGATGGACAATGACGGCGGGCGGCGCGACGGCACCCATGCCGAGATGTGCGATTTCCTGCGTCTGGTTCAGGCGCTCAACGTGATCCACCAGGAGGGTGGCGGCCCGTTCGAACCGATGGACCTGCCTGCGAACAGCCGACATCTCGACATTTACCTCGCCGAGATCACGCTTCTCGACAAGAACTGGCAAACCCAGACCCTCGGCCGCGCCCGGACCATGGACGGGATCGAGATGGCGGCACTCGGGCTCGACCTGTCGGTGGACGACCTCGCTCGGACGCCGGCGCTCCTGGGCATCATCAACACCAATTCGCCGCTGCAGATCGACATCCCGATGGGCGAGGGGCTGGTGACCATGGCCGAGCACGGGCAGGCGAATGTCATCACGCCCTTCACCCTCGCCGGAGCGATGAGCCCTGTGACGCTGGCAGGCGCGCTCGCCCAGCAACACGCCGAGGCGATGGCGGGGATCGCGCTCACGCAGATCGTGCGGCCGGGCGTGCCGGTCATGTATGGCGGCTTCACCTCGAATGTGGACATGCGCTCGGGCGCGCCTGCTTTCGGGACGCCGGAATACGCCAAGGCCGCGCTGGCGAGCGGGCAACTCGCACGGCGGATCGGGGTGCCGTTCCGCTCATCAAATGTCTGCGCGGCGAACGAGATCGATGCACAGGCGGCCTATGAAAGTCAGATGGCGCTCTGGGCCGCGCTCACGGGCGGCGCGCATCTGGTCGAACATGCGGCGGGCTGGCTGCACGGCGGGCTGACGGCAAGTTTCGAGAAACTGATCCTCGATGCCGAGATGCTGGCGATGATGGAAGAGGTCATGCGCCCCGTGGTGGTAGGTGACGAGACGCTGGCGTTCGAGACACTGCGGGATGTGGGTCCCGGCGGTCATTTCTTTGGAGCGGAACACACGATGGCCCGCTACGAAACCGCCTTTCATGCGCCGATGCTGTCGAACTGGGAAAACCATCCCCAATGGCTCGAAAACGGATCGGTGCAGGCGCGTGAGCGGGCGAATGCCCTCTGGAAGCAGCTTCTGGCCGAACACGAGGACCCGCCCTTCGATCCGGCAAGGCGTGAGGCGCTCGATGCCTATGTGGCGCGGCGCAAGGCCGAGGGCGGCGCACCGCTGGTGTGAGGGGCGGGGCGAGGCCGCGTCCGCGCCATCACAAGACACGAGACACGGCATCGGCACCGAAGATCACGGCGCCTGTCGCGGCATGAGCACAATCGCCCCACGCACCGAGCTTTCTTCCTGTGCCACCCTCACCCGGCCCTTGTGGACAGCAGCATGCGCAGATCCGTTAATGGATCTGCGATCCGGCCCGGATCGACATCTGCACCTGCATCCAGCAAGCGCTTGGCTACCATATACGGCAGGTCAGTGTGAGCGGTTCTGTGATCGTGCATGGGAGTGCGATCCACGCCTGTGTGTCTCAAAACGGCAATCCATGAACGTTGTTGCGCCTGCCCCTGGTCGCGGCAAGTGGAAAGCCCGGTCGCGGGTGGCTGAAGACCGGGCGAGATCGGAGAGGTACAAATCATGTCGAGAGTCAAACGTCCATGATGAAGAAAGTCGTCCCGGGCACGGCCCCGGCACTCGGCACGCGGAGCGCCGACCTTGCGGAATTTCCGGACCTGCTCGCGCTCGTCCTGACGGTGGACCACCCAGGGGGCCAACGGTGGCAAAATGCCAAGCACGAGACGGAAAAAGTCGCGCTCCTTGCCGAGTTCGTGCGCGGTTACGGTAGCGACGATCCGCGGGCGGCAAGGGACTACAGTCGGATCAGGAATCTTCTTCACTGCCGCAGAAGTCTGACAAGCGGCGAGATCGCGGTATATGCAGGCCACCGCAAGATGTGGAGGCGTCTCATCGACTCTGGCCATGATCTCGCGCTGATCATCGAGGACGATCTGCAGATCAGGGACGTGCCGGCCTTTCGCCGCGCTCTTGCCGACTGCCTCACACATTCCGACGATTGGGATATCGTCAAGTTTTTCGACTACCGACCAAAGCGCGTGGAGCGACAAAAGTCGATTTCGGGAACCCGGCTGGTACGCTACAAATACGCGGCCTCGGGCGCAGTGTGCTATCTGTTGAGCCGAGACGCGGCGATGCGCCTGCTGTCGCGCAAGGCGTTCTTCCGGCCTGTTGACGAGGACTTCTCATGGCACTGGGAACTGGGCCTTGATATCTGGTCAGTCGACCCGAACCCGGTGGCTGAGGTCGCGGACAGGCTGGGTGGATCACTCCTGGAAGAGGGGCGCATCGAGAGCCGACGAATCCGGCGGCCGGTCCGCGCATTGAGCGATATCTTCCGGCAAGGCTACAAGCAGATCATGGCACGACTCCACGGGTGATCGCGCCAGCATCGGGTGTCACGCCTTGCTGTGCAGAATTTCGAGGTTCGGCAATCCGACCGGTGTGACACCGAAATCCCGGCACAATCGCCCAAATCCTTCAGTCTCGATCAGGTCATCATAGGGCACGGTCGGAAACCGGACGCCCGCCCGATGCACATTCGCATCGACAAGCAACATCGTGCCGCCGACCGACGACAGGGGCACATGATGCACGAATCGAAACGCGTCCAGGTGTCGACGCCGCGGGTGGTTTGCGGGTGGCATGTAGAGGCCACGATGAACGTGTTTGTAGTAGCGATGGTCAC
>CAYUBT010000056.1:0-14521 GCA_964443055.1 uncultured Rubellimicrobium sp. | reverse complement strand
GTCGGCCATGGAGCCCAGCCGCCGCGGCGCCGACACGGCACGCAGGAGCGCGCTCGAGCCGAGGACCGTCAGGCCGCGTGGCCGGAGCTTGTGCGCGGCGGTCATTGCCTTGCCCGCCCGGCATCGCGCACGAAAACCGTCGGCCCCGGCCCGCTGCTGTTCATCCGGTCGTGCACCGGGGAGTCGCCCAGGGAGCGGTCCGGCAGATCATGCATCGTCGCGAGCAGGATTTCGAGCCGACCCGCCGCCGCCTCGGCCCGTTCGCTGACGGCGGCGAGTGACGAGGCCGACTCACCCGCCCGCCCCTTGGCCTCGGCGAGCGCGCGGGTCAGGTCGTCGACCTGTGCCGACAGGACGGCAACCGCGCCCCCGACGCCCTTTTCGAGATCGGTGAACTGCTGCAGCCGCCGCGACAGGATGAAGCAGTATCCGGCCGCACCCAGCGCACCACCGGCAAGGAAGATATTGGCGATCGCCTCCATGGGCACCTCTCAGTTCAGGATGAATTCGATGACGAGAAGGTCGGTAACCCGCCCCTCGCCGGTAACCACCTGGATCCGGCGGAGAAGCTGCGCGCGCAGATCGGCGAGAATCATCCGGTTCTCGAAATCGGCCGGTTCGACGGCGCGCAGATAATCGTTCATCACATCGACAATTCGCGGCAGGATCGTGGTCACATCGGATTGCGAGCCGGCCTCAACCTCGAGCGTGGCGGCAAAGCGCAGGAATTCGCGGCCGCTGGCGCGCGGCAGGGTCACGATGATCGGCTCGATGGCGACGAAGGCCGGCGCGGGCCGCGAATCGGTCGCCGGATGCACGGATTGCGGGGCGGCAAGGCCGGGCAACGGCATCTGCGGCCCGAATTGCATCATGCCGAAATAGCCAGCGGCGGCCCCGAGCACGGCGAGAAGGACACCAAGCGCCAGAAGCCGGCGCGGGCGTCCTTTCGCAATCCTTTCGCCCGGATCGGCGGCGATGGTCATGTGGTGCCTCATCCTCGTGATGCTGTCCCGTCTTACCTCCGTCCGGCTAACCGGATGTTAAGAGCGGCCGGTTCATTTTCATGGTCGAGGGGCATCCCCCCGATCGCGGAGAACCTGCCTTGAACATCCCCGGCTCACTTTGGGTGAATCTCGACATACGGCGGCGGATCGTTGCCGTTGCGGCCGCTCTCGCTGTCCTTGTCGCCGTCTTTGCGCTTGCCCGTGCGGCGGGCGACAGGGATCTCGCCCTGCTGTATGCCGGGCTTGATCCCGGGGCGGCAGGCGGCGTCATCTCGGCACTCGACCAGCGCGGCGTTTCCTACGACGTGCGGGGCGATGCGATCTTCGTCTCCCGCCCCGACCGCGACATGCTCCGGCTGGCGCTCGCGGGCGAGGGCCTGCCTGCAGGCAGCGCCCAGGGCTATGAACTCCTCGATTCACTCACGGGATTCGGTACCACATCGCAGATGTTCGACGCTGCCTACTGGCGTGCGAAGGAGGGGGAACTGGCCCGCACCATCCTCGCCGTGCCTGGCGTTCGCGCGGCGCGCGTCCATCTCTCGAACCCCGGCAACCGGCCCTTTGCGCGTGACCTGAACGCCGCGGCCTCGGTCACGGTCACGATGGCGGGTGCCCCGCTCGAACCCGCCCAGGCCCGGGCTTTGCGCTGGCTGGTCGCCTCGGCGGTGGCGGGGCTGAACGCAAGTGATGTCGCCGTGATCGATTCTGCCACCGGCCTTGTCGCCGCCGATGGCGACGCTGCCTCGGACGACACGCTTGCCGAAAACCTGCGCCAGCGCGCGCTGCGCCTGCTCGAAGCGCGGGTCGGTATCGGCAATGCGGTGGTCGAGGTGACGGTCGAACGGGTCAGCGAGAGCGAATCCATCATCGAGCGACGCATCGACCCCGAGAGCCGCACCCCCGTCTCGACCGAGACCGAGGAACAGCAAAGCAGCTCGCAGGGCGCGAGTCAGGGTGCCGTCACAGTGGCCTCGAACCTGCCCGACGGCGACGCGGGGGGCACCGCGCCGGATATGCGGAGCAGCGAAACCTCCACGCGCGCGCTCACCAATTTCGAACTGTCGGAAACCAGCCGTGAGGTGCTCCGCGAACCCGGCGACATCCGGCGGCTCTCGGTCGCCGTTCTGGTCAACGATCCCGTCGAGATCACCGCCGACGGGACGCTTGCGCCCCGCACGCGCCCGGCGGAGGAAATGCAGGCGCTGGGCGAACTCGTCGCCTCGGCCGTGGGCCATGACGCGGCGCGCGGGGATGTGGTGACGATCCGCTCCATGCCGTTCGAGCCCGTTTCCACCGCCGGCAGCGAGGGGGTGGCGCCAGGCATGCCCTTCGACCTCATGGCGCTGGTGAAGATCGGCGCGCTGGTGCTGGTGGCGCTCGTCCTCGGCCTGTTCGTGCTGCGCCCGATCCTGCTGGCCGCCGGCCGCAAACCGGCCATCGGCCTGCCGCCCCCGCCGCAGGTGGTGTCCCCCGGCGACGATGCCGCTCCCGACTGGGCACCGATGACCGCCCCGCTCGACCTCGGCGCGCTGGGCATGATCGAGGAGGCCGATTCCGTCGATCCGGTGACCCGCCTGCGCAACCTCATCGAATCGCGGCAGGAGGAGACGATCCAGATCCTGCACGACTGGGTCGAGGATACGCCCGGGCGGGAGCGGGGCTGAGATGAGCCTCACCGATCTGCTCGAATGTTTCGACAGCGCCCCGGCCGACCGCAGGCCGGGCGAGGAATGGCTGGCGGGCCATGCCGCCGGTCTGGACGAGGGCCGCGCGCGCGTCCGGGCCGAGGCTGCGCACCTGCAGGAGGAGACCGCCCGCGCCGTTGCCGATCTCGCGCTGACATTCGAGGAGGCGCGCGCCCATGTCCTCGCCCGGCTCGCACCGCTCTTCGCCGTGCTGGCCGAGACGGCGGTGCCCCTGATCCTGCGAGAGTCATTTGGTGCCGCCGTGCTCGATGAACTGAGCCGTGCCGCGCAAACCGATGCCGGCGCTCCCCTCGCGCTGCTCGTCGCGCCCGAGGACGCCGCCACGCTCGAGGCCGTCCTGCAGCTCGCCCCCGGAACGCAGGTCTCGCTCCGCGTCGACCCGGGCCTCGCCTCCGGGCAGATCATCATCGAGGGCGGCGGCTCCGGGGCGACATCGCTCGATCTCGCCCGGCTCGGCCATGGCATTTCCGAAGCTTTCGCGGCACTCGCCGAACCTGTGAAAGGACATGAACACAATGGATGAGTCCCCCGTCCTCTCTCCCCGTGACATCGGCCCGGACAACCCGCTGCATGACCTTCCGATCGAGATCACGATCTCGGTCGGCCGCACCCGGCCGACGCTGCAGGAACTGCTGGCGCTCGGCGAGAATGCGGTGCTGCTGCTCGACCGGCGGCTCGACGATCCGGTCGAACTTTTCATCGGTGAGCGGCTGATCGCGCGCGGCGTGCTGCAGGAGGCCGGTGAGGACGAGCCCGGCCAGCTTGCGGTGCGGCTGACCGAGGTCGTCACCCAGCGCGGGCTGCCGGACTGAATGCGCCGCCTGATCCCCCTCGCCTGCGCCTTCGCGCTGCTCGCCCTTCCGGCGGCGGCACAGGGCATCCTGCCCGCCGATCTTGCAGGTGGCGGCTCGCTGGCCGAGCGGACGATCCAGATCCTGATCCTCGTCACCCTGCTTGGCCTCGTGCCGGGGCTGATGGTGACGATCACCTGCTTTCCCTTCATCGTCACCGTCCTGTCGATCCTGCGGCAGGCATTGGGGATGCAGCAGTCCCCGCCGAACATGCTGATCGTCAGCCTTGCGCTGTTCCTGTCCTGGTTCGTGATGGAGCCCGTGCTGAATGCGGCCTGGACCATGGGTGCGGAACCCTATGTCCAGGGCGAAATCACGCTTGAGGAGGCGGCCGTTGCCGCCATCGGGCCGTTCCGCCGCTTCATGGCTGCGCGCGTCTCGCCCGAAACCCTGCAGACGCTGGGCGATCTGCGGCCGGGCTACCGGCCCGCGGCCGCACCCGCGCAGGAACCGCTCTCGCTTCTGGTGCCCGCCTTTCTGCTGTCGGAACTGTCGCGGGCCTTCCAGGTCGGCTTTCTGGTCTATCTGCCGTTTCTGGTGATCGACCTCGTGGTTGCCGCGGTGCTGATGTCGATGGGGATGATGATGGTCCCGCCGGCCATCGTCTCGTTGCCGTTCAAGCTTGCCTTCTTCGTCGTGGCCGACGGCTGGAGTCTTGTCGCGGCAAGCCTCGTGCGGGGCTACGGTTAGGGCGTCAACCGGCGCGGATGACCGTGACCGGTTCGGACAGCTGATGTTCCTCGAGATTCACCCCCGGGCCGATCCGGTCCACCACGGCAAAGAGGCCCGGCGCAGCCAACGGCGTGAGAACCCCGTGCCATGTCCCGCGATGCAGGTTGATCCCCTGCCCCGGCGCGGTGAGGAATGCGCGGATCGGCCCGGGCTTTCCGCCGTCATCCGGAGCGACGATGACGAGAAACGGGTTCTGCGTCATCGGGATAAACGCCTGCGATCCTTTCGGGTGCCGTTCCAGCAGGGTGACGGCAAGCGGCAGTTCGACCGGCTCGGAGCGGAACATGCTGATCCCGGCGCGACCCTCCGCATCGAAATCGAGCCGCGCCCGGTCATGCCAGCGCCCGCACCGACCGGCGTTGATGAGAAGGTCGTGGTCTCCCGCACAATCGAGCACGTCGCCAAAGGGGGCGAAAGCCCCGGGCGTCAGCGGTTCGGTCCTGATGGTCACGGCGGGCCTCCTGTGCCGATATCCGGGGGTTTGTGCAAAAAGGGCGATCAGAGGGTCAATGTGGGATGACGGTTCACATCCTTGTAGAGGAGGTAACGGAAATCCTCGCTGCCCGTGGCGAAACAGGCCTGCGGGCAGAAGGCGCGCAGCCACATGAAATCACCGGGGCCGACCGTCACCCAGTCGCGGTTGAGCAGATAGCGCGCCGTACCCTGCAGGACATAGAGCCCGTGTTCCATCACATGGGTCTCGGCGAAGGGGATGCGGCCGCCGGGACGGAAGGTGACGATGTTCACATGCATGTCATGGCGCATGTCGGACGTGTCAAGAAACCGCGTCGTGCCCCAGAGATCGGTGTCCGGCATCCAGTTGACCGGCTGGTCATCGTCATGGGTGACGACGGCTTCGGCCGGGGCAAGGCCGGGGGCCGCCAGCCAGCGCTTGCGAATCCAGTGCAGCCGCAGCGGGACAGCGCCGGCATTGCGCAACGCCCAGCCCGAGCGTGGCGGCAGCCAGGCAAAGCTGCCGGGCCTGAGCGCATGCGTCACGCCCTCGACCGTCAGTTCGCCCTGGCCTTCGGCCACCAGAAGTGCACCCTGCGCGCCGGGGTCTGGCTCGGGTGCGGAAGAGCCTCCGCCGGGCGCAACCTCAAGCGCATATTGCGCGAAAGTCTCGGCAAAGCCGGTCATCGGGCGGGCGAGAATCCAGGCCTGCGCATCCTCCCATCCCGGCAGGAGCGAGGCCGTGATCGAACGCTGCGTCGAGCCGGGGATGAACGCATAGGCCTCGGTGAAGATCGCGCCGGATTCGGCAGGCTCTTCGGTCTGGGGCGGCAGGCCACCGGGCGGGAAGGCGTAGGTCCGGCTCATGGCAGCAGCGCCTGCAGCCGCAATTCGGCGATCCGCTCAACCTGAGTGCAGGCGGTAGCGAATTCGCGCGTTGTGTCATGCTCGATTCGTTTGCGCATCGCGGACATGATCTCCTTTTTCGAATGGTCGCGCACGGCGATGATGAAGGGAAAGCCGTGGCGGTCCATGTAAACGGAATTGAGCGCGGTGAAGGTGGCGCGTTCCTCGTCGGTCAGCGCATCAAGCCCGGCGCTGGCCTGTTCGGCGGTCGATTCCGGGGTCAGCCGTTTTGCTGCAGCCAATTTGCCGGCAAGATCAGGGTGGGCATTCAGCACTGCCAGCCGCTCGTCATGGCTGGCCGAGCGGAACGCGCGCGCCATCGCATTGGCAAGCCCGGTGGCGGTGTCATGCGCGGGCCCAAGTTCAAGCGCAAAGGCCCGTTCCGCCACCCAGGCACTGTGTTCGTAGATGCCGCCAAAATGGCCGAGGAATTCATCCAGCCCCATCTGCGACGGCCGAAGCTGCTCTTGCGGAGGGTTCACCCGCGCCCAGTGGGCGGCGATCTGGCCGCGCGTGGCGAACCAGGCCCCGCCCTTCTGCCGCGCGTGGTCGAGGAACCGGCGCAGCCCCGCGGTCTTGCCCGGGCGGCCCACGAGACGGCAATGCAACCCGACCGAGAACATGCGCCCGCCCTCGGCGTGCAATTCGTTGAACGTGTCGCAGAGATAGTCGCCGAACTGCGCCCCGGTGATGTAGCCCGGCGCTGTGGCGAACCGCATGTCATTGGCCTCGAGCGTATAGGGAATGACAAGCTGCTCCCTGTCGCCCACCCGCCGCCAGTAGGGCAGGTCGTCGTCATAGGTGTCGGAAATCCAGTCGAAGGCCCCGGTCTCGGAGGTCAGGCGGACGGTATTCTCGCTGCAGCGGCCGGTATACCAGCCGCGCGGCGGCGCTCCCACGACCTCGGTATGCAGGCGGATCGCCTCGGCGATCGCCGCGCGCTCCTCGTCCTCGGGCATGTCCCTGTGCTCGACCCATTTGAGCCCGTGGCTCGCGATTTCCCAGCCCGCTTCCTTCATCGCCGCCACCTGCAGCGGCGCGCGGGCGAGCGCGGTGGCCACACCGTAGATCGTCACCGGCAGGTCCATTCCGGTGAACAGCCGATGCAACCGCCAGAACCCGGCGCGGGCACCGTAGTCGTAGATCGACTCCATGTTCCAGTGCCGCTGCCCCGGCCACATCGAGGCACCCGCGATGTCCGAGAGAAACGCCTCGGAGGCCGTATCGCCATGCAGGATCGAGTTTTCGCCGCCCTCCTCGTAGTTGAGCACGAGGCTGACCGCGACGCGCGCCTCGCCGGGCCATCGTGCATCAGGGGGGGTGGGGCCGTAGCCGGCAAAATCGCGGGGATAGCGTGGGGGCATGTGACTCTCCGTCCTTGGCCAATGGATAGGCCCGCCAGATGGGGGCTTGCAAGGCGGATCACCGGCCTTAGGCTGGCAGCCATGACTGGAGGAGGTGGCGATGGCCGAAGGATATCTGACGACTCATGTGCTCGACACCGCACAGGGCCGCCCGGCCAGCGGGCTGCGCATCCTGCTGTTTCACCTTGGCGAAGGCGGGCGACGGCTGGTCTCGGAACGGGTGACGAATGACGACGGGCGCACCGATACGCCAATCCTGCCGCGCAACGACTTCGCCACCGGCACCTATGAACTGGTCTTCCACGCGGGCGACTACCTGCGCGCCACCGGGCAGGCCGGGGCGGAGCCCCTGTTTCTCGATGAAGTGCCGATCCGCTTCGGCATGGGCGAGGAGTCGCATTATCATGTGCCGCTCCTTCTCTCGCCCTATGGCTATTCGACCTACCGCGGGAGCTGAGCCCCCTTGACGCCCCGGTCCGCCGGGTGGACCTTTGCCGAAAACAGGGACGGGGACGGGAATGGACGCAACAATCCTCATGACATGGGCAGAGTTCGCCGTGCGATGGCTGCATGTCATCACGGCGATCTCATGGATCGGCTCCTCCTTCTATTTCATCGCGCTCGATCTGGGCCTGCACCGCGACCGCAACCTTGCAAGCGGCGCGGATGGTGAGGAATGGCAGGTCCATGGCGGCGGCTTCTACCATATCCAGAAATATCTCGTCGCACCCTCGAACCTTCCCGAAAACCTGATCTGGTTCAAATGGGAGAGCTACTGGACCTGGATCTCGGGCTTCGTCCTGCTCACGCTGGTCTACTGGCACGGGGCCGAGATGTTCCTCATCGACCCGGAGGTGATGGATCTGGCCGTCTGGCAGGCGGTGGCGATCTCGGGGGCCTCGCTCGTGTTCGGCTGGCTCGTCTATGACGCGTTCTGCAAGCTGCTGCTGAAATACGACATGATGGTGCTGATGGTCGCGCTGTTCGCCGTGATCGTGCTGATGGCGCTGTTCTATACCAATGTCTTCAGCGGTCGCGCCGCCCTGCTGCATCTGGGGGCATTCACCGCCACGGTGATGACCGGCAATGTCTTCTTCGTCATCATCCCCAACCAGCGCATCGTCGTCGCCGACCTCAAGGCCGGGCGGAAACCCGATGCCAAATACGGAAAGATCGCCAAGCAGCGCTCGACCCATAACAATTACCTGACTCTGCCGGTCATCTTCCTGATGCTGTCGAACCACTACCCGCTCTCCTTCGGCGGGGATCATGCCTGGGCCATCGCCTCGCTCGTGTTCCTCATGGGGGTGACGATCCGGCACTTCTTCAACACGATGCACGAACGGAAGGGCCGCCCGTGGTGGACCTGGGCGGCAACGGCGGCGATCTTCGCGGCGATCGTCTGGCTGGCCTGGCCCGCACCGCTCGAGGACTACAAGGATACCGCGCTCGCGCCCGGTGCCCATCGCTACGCGGCGGCGGCCGGGTTCGAGGAGGTGCAGGACATCGTCCTCGGCCGGTGCTCGATGTGCCATACGGCCGAGCCTTTCTGGGACGGCGTCCCTGTCGCTCCACGCGGCGTCGTGCTCGATTCACCCGAAGCCATCGCCAATCATGCGCGCGATATCTGGTTGCAGGCGGGGCTCACCCGCGCCATGCCGCCCGCGAATGTCAGCTTCATGGAGCCCGAGGAGCGGAACGCGATCCGCGCCTGGTTCGAAGGCGCGTCCTGAGCCGACCCGATCCCGCGACTGAAGGAGACTGGACGATGAGCGTCGCACCCCCCGTCTTTCCGGACCTGAAGGACATGTCCGTCTTCGTCACCGGAGGCGCATCCGGGATCGGTGCCGCGCTGGTCGAGGGTTTCGCGGCGCAGGGCGCGAAGACCGCCTTCTGCGACCTGCTCGACGGGACATCCCATGCCGATACGGTGGAAAAGGCGACCGGCAACCGGCCGCTCGCCATCACCTGCGACGTGACCGATACGCAAGCCCTCCGGGCCGCTCTCGATCAGGCGGCCGAAGCGCATGGCCCGATCGCCACCCTGGTGAACAACGCGGCCAACGACACGCGCGTGGTGGCCGACGAGGTCACCCCCGGGATCTGGGACGGCAATCTTGCGCTGAACCTCGATGCGCACTTCCACGCCGCGCGCCATGTCGCACCAATGATGCGGTCGCTGGGCGGCGGGTCGATCATCAATTTCTCGTCCGTCACCTGGATGATGGGGTCTGCGGATATCGTTCCCTATGTCACCGCCAAGGCGGGGATCGTCGGCATGACCCGCGCGCTCGCCCGCGAATGGGGCGGCGACATGATCCGCGTGAACGCCATCGTCCCGGGCTGGGTCTTCACCGAACGGCAGTTGCGGCTCTGGGCAAAACCGGATGCGGTGGAGGCCTTTCTCGCGCGCCAGTGCCTGCCGGTGAAGCTGCAGCCTGCGGACATGGTCGCGCCGGTCCTGTTCCTCGCCTCGTCAGCGAGCCGGATGATCACCGGCCAGTGCCTGCCCGTGGACGCCGGCGTCGTGCATACAGGCTGAGGCGGAGAATGTCCGACTGGATCGCCATCGACTGGGGCACATCGAACCTGCGCGCTTGGGCGATGCGGGGCACGCAGGCGGTGACCGGGGCAGAGTCGCCCCGGGGCATGGGAACACTTGCGCCCGACGAATTCGAGGAGGCCTTGCTCGACCTCGTCGGCGACTGGCCGGGGCGCGGAGACGTGGTCGCCTGCGGCATGGTCGGCGCGCGGCAGGGCTGGATCGAGGCACCCTATGCCATGACCCCCTGCCCCGCGCTGCCCCCGGGCCTGATCGAGGCACCCTGCCGGACGCGGGGCCTGCGCGTGCGCATCATCCCCGGCGTGGCCCAGTCCGATCCGGCCGATGTGATGCGCGGCGAGGAAACCCAGATCGCGGGCTTCCTGCGCCTCAATCCCGGCTGGGACGGCACGCTCTGCCTGCCCGGGACGCATGTGAAATGGGTGCAGGTCAGCGCGGGCGAGATCATTTCCTTCCGCACCTTCATGACCGGCGAGATCTTCGCGGCGCTTGGCGGGCACACGGTCCTGCGCCATTCCCTGGGCGATGAGGGGCTCGACGAGGACGCCTTCACAGCCGCCCTGGCCGACGGAATGGCAACCCCCGCCAACCTCGGGCAACGGCTGTTCTCGATCCGCGCCGAAGGGCTCCTGCACGGACTGCCGCCTGCCGAGGCGCGCGGGCGGCTGTCAGGGCTCTTGATCGGGGCCGAACTGGTGGCGGCACGCGGCTGGTGGCTTGGTGCACAGGTCGCGGTGATCGGCACGGGTGCGCTGGCGCAGAGATACGGCCGCGCGCTCGAGGCACAGGGCGTTGTCCCGATCCTTGCCCGAAGCGATGCCGCAACGCTGGCGGGGCTGATCGCAGCCCATGAGGAGACCGCTCCATGACCCGCCCCATCATCGCCATCCTGCGCGGCATCACTCCGGGCGAGGCCGTTCCCGCCGCCGAGGCGCTGATCGCTGCCGGGATCACGAAAATCGAGGTGCCGCTCAATTCGCCCGATCCGCTCGCCTCCATTGCCGCCATGGCGCGCCACGCAGGCGACCTCGCGCTGATCGGCGCGGGAACGGTGCTGAGCGCGGAGGACGTGCGACAGGTGCGCGAGGCGGGCGGCCGTCTCGTCGTCTCGCCCGACTGCAACCCGGAAGTGATCGCAGCCACACGGGCGATGGACATGGAAAGCTGGCCGGGGGTCATGACGCCCACGGAATGTTTCACCGCCCTGCGTGCGGGGGCCAGCGGGCTCAAGCTTTTTCCAGGTGCCCTGATCGGCCCCGACGGTCTGCGCGCCATCCGCGCCGTCCTGCCGACCGGCACGAGCGTCTACGCGGTCGGCGGGGCCGGACCGGACAATTTCGCCGAATGGATCGCAGCCTCGGCCGATGGTTTCGGGATCGGCTCGGCGCTCTACCGCCCCGGAATGGCTGCAGGAGAAATCGGCGCACGCGCGCAGACCGTCGTCGCGGCCTGGGACCGCGCTGTAAAAGGAGAGATGACCGCATGACACCCGACATCGTCTATGACGACACGATCTGCCTTCTGGGCGAGGGGCCGCTCTGGCATCCCCTGCGCAAGGAGCTGTTCTGGTTCGACATCATCGGCCGCACCCTGCACCGCAAGGGCCAGCACTGGCGCTTCGAGCGGATCGTCACCGCCGCAGGCTGGATCGACGAGGACCGGCTGCTCGTCGCTTCGGACCGGGCACTGTCCATGTTCCAGATCTCGACGGGCCAGAGTTCGGAAATCTGCCCGCTCGAGGCCGACAACCCCGCGACCCGCTCGAACGACGGTCGCGCCGATCCGCAGGGCGGCTTCTGGATCGGCACGATGGGCCTTGGCGAGGAAAAGGGCGCAGGGGCGATCTGGCGCTGGTATCGCGGCGAACTGCGCAGGATCATCCCCGACATCACCATCCCGAACGCGATCTGCTTCGCACCGGACGGCCAGACCGCCTATTTCGCCGATACGCCCGAGAAGGTGATCCGCCGCATCGCCCTGGACGAGGAGGGCTGGCCCCGGGGTGAAAGCGTGATCCATGTCGACCTGCGCGATACGCCGCATTTCCCCGATGGCGCGGTCGTCGACAGCGAGGGGACGCTCTGGAATGCGCAATGGGGCTCTTTCCGGGTGGCGGCCTATGACCGCGAGGGGCGAGAAGTGGCCGAAATCCCCTTCCCCGCAGCGCAGACAAGCTGCCCCGCATTCGGCGGCGACGGCCTGAAGACGCTGTTCTGCACCTCGGCCGCCGCCGGGCAGAGCCAGCGCCATCTGGTCGACCACCCCGAGACCGGCCGAACCTTTGCCACCCGCGTCACGGTCGCAGGGCAGGAGGAACACCGGGTCATCCTCTGACCGGAGCGCCGATGCCGGTAGTCGGCCCGCAGGATTCCCCCGGAGCCCGTCATTGCGAGAAGGCGAAGCCGGTGTGGAAAGCCAGGAGCGTGAGGACCGGGTTGCTTCGCTGCGCTCGCAATGACGGCAGGGTCGGAGCCCGGCAGCGCCGCGTCAGATCACCCCGATCTCGGCCAGGGCGCGCGAGAGGGTCGGCGGCAGGGCGTCCTCACCCGGCTTCAGCGCGGTCAGGTCCGGGGGCGCGTCTTCCGGCTTGAGATAGCGCCAGCCCTGGAACGGCTGACGGGGCGCGGGGGCAACACGCACCAGCTCGGGATCGAGGACGATGGCGCAGCGGTCGATTCCATCCTGCCCGGTCACGCGGTCAAGCCGCATGATCTGCTGGCGGCACAGGACGAGCCCCTTGATCACCCAGTAGATCGAACCGCCATCGACGAGTTCCGCCTCGCGCCTCGGCCACATCCTTGTGGTATGACGCGGAAAACCGTCTTCCGTCTGGATGCGTTTCTGCTTCTGCCAGTCGGCAAGATCGGCGACATCTTCGGTCCCGACCGAAAGCTTGATCATGTGCAGCATGCCCGACATGGCGGAAGGTTCTCGATTCACCCCAAGATGTTGTGTTAGCCTAGGACGCCCATCCTGATTCTTCCAGAACCTGTCTGCCGAGGTCGCCCATGTCCAGCTTTGCCATGCCGATTTCCGAACAGATCTGGGATATGAAATACCGCTTCCGCGCCACCGACGGTTCGCCCATCGACGAAACGGTCGAGGACAGCTGGCGCCGCATCGCCCGCACCCTTGCCGCACCCGAGAAGACTCCCGCCGAATGGGAGGAACGATTCTATCATGCGCTCGAGGGTTTCCGCTTTCTGCCCGCCGGTCGCATTATCGCCGGAGCGGGCACCGGACGCGAGGTGACGCTTTTCAACTGTTTCGTGATGGGGACCATCCCCGACAGTCTCGACGGCATCTTCACCGCACTGAAAGAAGCCGCATTGACCATGCAGCAGGGCGGCGGAATCGGTTACGATTTCTCGACCATCCGCCCGAAAGGCGCGCCGGTGCACAGCGTGGGTGCCGACGCCTCGGGCCCGCTGTCGTTCATGGATGTCTGGGACGCGATGTGCCGCACGATCATGTCGGCAGGCTCGCGGCGCGGGGCGATGATGGCGACGATGCGCTGCGACCATCCCGACATCGAGGACTTCATCGCCGCCAAATCCGACCCTGCACGCCTGCGCATGTTCAACATGAGCGTGCTCGTCACCGATCCCTTCATGGCTGCCGTCAAGGCCGATACGGACTGGGATCTGGTCTTCGACGGGCGCATCTTCCGCACGCTGCGCGCGCGCGAGCTGTGGGATGCGATCATGCGCTCGACCTATGATTACGCCGAGCCGGGCGTGATCTTCATCGACCGCATCAACCGGATGAACAACCTCGGCTATGTCGAGATGATCTCGGCCACCAACCCCTGCGGCGAGCAGCCCCTGCCGCCCTATGGTGCCTGTCTGCTGGGGTCGGTGAACCTGGCCCGGCTAGTGAAGGAGCCTTTTGCGCCCGACGCGGCACTCGATCTCGAAGCGCTCGATGACCTCGTCACCGTCGCGGTGCGGATGATGGACAATACCGTCGATGTCTCGAACTTCCCGCTGCCGCAGCAACGCGAGGAGGCGCAGGCCAAGCGGCGGATCGGCCTTGGTGTCACAGGTCTTGCCGATGCCCTGCTCATGATCGGCCTGCGCTACGGCTCCGACGAGGCGGCAGCCATCACCGAACACTGGCTGCACCGGATCGCCCGCGCCGCCTATCTGGCCAGCGTGGATATCGCACGCGAGAAAGGCGCCTTCCCGCTCTTTGACCGCGACGCCTACCTTTCCTCGGGCACGCTGGCACATATGGATGCCGATGTGCGCGCGGCAATCGACGAACATGGAATCCGCAATGCGCTGCTCACCTCGATCGCGCCCACGGGGACGATCTCGCTTCTTGCGGGCAATGTCTCGAGCGGGATCGAGCCGGTCTTTGCCTGGAGCTACACGCGCAAGGTGCTCCTGCCGGACGGTTCGCGCACCGAGGAGGAAGTGGTCGATTACGCCGTGCAGATGTGGCGCGA
Organism: uncultured Rubellimicrobium sp.; assembly: GCA_964443055.1. Lineage (GTDB taxonomy): Bacteria > Pseudomonadota > Alphaproteobacteria > Rhodobacterales > Rhodobacteraceae > JADYZU01. The sequence goes on along the minus strand of CAYUBT010000056.1, from coordinate 492 downwards.
GCAGATGGGGGATGCGCCCCTGCCCGACCATTTCGTCGACGCCCAGACACTGGCACCGCTCGAACATGTGAAGATGCAGGCAGCGGCGCAGAAATGGGTGGATTCGTCGATTTCCAAGACGATCAACTGCCCCGAGGATATCCCCTTCGAGGATTTCCGCGAGGTTTACATGGCCGCCTGGGAGCAGGGCTGCAAGGGCTGCACGACCTATCGGCCGAACGAGGTCACGGGTTCGGTCCTGACTGCGACCGCAACGAATGTGCCGACGACCGAAGTCGTCGCGCTGTCGGAACCCATCGACCGGCCCGTCAGCCTCGAGGGCGCGACCTACAAGCTGAAATGGCCCGACAGCGGCCATGCGATCTACATCACGATCAACGACATCATCCATGACGGGCAGCGGCGGCCCTTCGAGATTTTCATCAACTCCAAGAACATGGAACATTTCGCCTGGACGGTGGCGCTCACCCGGATGATCTCGGCGGTGTTCCG
>CAYUBT010000055.1:7085-14600 GCA_964443055.1 uncultured Rubellimicrobium sp. | reverse complement strand
AACGACCAGATCGACCGCATGCGCCACTCGGCCACGCGGGCGCTGCTGGAACGCGACGACGTGATCATCGTCGCGTCGGTCTCCTGCATCTATGGTATCGGCAGCGTCGAGACCTACGGCGCCATGACGCAGGATCTGGTGGTGGGCGAGGCCTACGACCAGCGGCAGGTGATCGCGAATCTGGTCGCGCAACAATACAAGCGCAACGATCAGGCGTTCCAGCGCGGCGCCTTCCGCGTGCGCGGCGACAGCCTGGAAATCTTTCCCGCCCACCTCGAGGACCGCGCCTGGCGGCTGTCCTTTTTCGGCGAAGAACTTGAAAGCATCACCGAATTCGACCCCCTGACCGGCGAGCGCACCGACCGGTTCGACCAGATCCGCGTCTATGCCAATTCGCACTATGTCACGCCCAAACCCACCATGCGTCAGGCGATCAAAAGCATCCGCGAGGAACTGAAACAGCGCCTGCGGCAGTTCAGCGACGAGGGCAAGCTGCTCGAGGCGCAGCGGCTGGAACAGCGCACGAATTTCGATCTCGAAATGCTCGAGGCGACCGGCGTCTGCAACGGGATCGAGAACTATTCGCGCTATCTGACCGGGCGCGCACCGGGCGAGCCGCCCCCCACCCTGTTCGAGTTCATCCCCGACAACGCCATCGTCTTTGCCGACGAAAGCCACGTCAGCGTGCCCCAGATCGGCGGCATGTATCGCGGCGACTACAAGCGCAAGTTCACCCTGTCGGAACACGGCTTCCGCCTGCCCTCCTGCATGGACAACCGCCCGCTCAAGTTCGAGGAATGGGATGCCATGCGGCCGCAGTCGGTGTTCGTCTCGGCCACCCCCGGCAAATGGGAGCTCGACCAGACCGGCGTCGTCTTTACCGAACAGGTGATCCGCCCGACCGGGCTTTTGGATCCGCAGGTCGAGGTGCGCCCGGTGACGACGCAGGTCGATGACCTGCTTGATGAAATCCGCCGGGTCAGCGCCGGGGGCTACCGCACGCTCGTGACCACCCTGACCAAGCGCATGGCCGAGGATCTGACCGAATACCTGCACGAACAGGGCATCCGCGTGCGCTACATGCACAGCGACATCGACACGATCGAGCGGATCGAGATCCTGCGCGACCTGCGCCTCGGGGCCTTTGACGTGCTGGTCGGGATCAACCTGCTGCGCGAGGGGCTCGACATTCCCGAATGCGGGCTCGTAGCCATTCTGGATGCCGACAAGGAGGGCTTCCTGCGTTCGGAAACCTCGCTCATCCAGACCATCGGCCGCGCCGCGCGCAATGCCGATGGCCGGGTGATCATGTATGCCGACAGGATCACCGGCTCGATGCAGCGCGCATTGTCCGAGACCGAACGCCGCCGCACCAAGCAGATCGCCTATAACGAGGCGCATGGCATCACGCCGCAGACGATCAGGAAGAATGTCGAGGACGTGCTGTCGGGGCTCTGGGAAGGCGATACCGACATGGCTCGCGTCACGGCACAGGTCGAGAAACCGCTGCACGGGGCCAATCTCGAAGCCGTGCTCGAGGCGATGCGCGCCGACATGCGCAAGGCGGCCGAGAATCTGGAATTCGAGGAAGCGGCGCGTCTGCGTGACGAGATCCGCAGGCTGGAGACCGTCGATCTGGTGATTTCCGACGATCCGCTCTCCCGGCAGAGTGCGGTGGCCGACGCCGTGGAAGGTGCCCACCGCGCTTCGGGTCGCTCCACCGCCGGACGGGCCGGACAGAGAGGCGGAAACAAGCGGCGGCGGAGGTAGACGGCCGGGCCTTCAGGCAGGACCGGCGCGACAGTCCCTGCATCCCGTCATTGCAGGAAGGCGAAGCCGAACGGCAAGCTCCCCTTGGGAACTCGCATGCGCTGGCCGGTGGTGTGCCCGGCCGCCCGCCATGACGAGATGCGCGTTCGCCTGCGGATACAAGCTTGCCGAATCCGCCCCTCCCGCGCGAAAGTGGCGAAAACGCGGGAGGGGTCATGCGCAGGGGTCTTGTCTGGGCGGGGCGGATCGCGCTGGTCGCGGTTGTCGTCCTGCTCGCGCTCTTCGCCTGGAAACGCGAGGAGGTCGCGCGGCTGCGCGCCGTCATGACGCTCTTCGACGAGGGGCAGATCGTCCACAACTTCAGCCATATGGACGAGATGTTCCTGACCGGGACCATGGCGCGCGGCGACGGCGGCCCGAGCCCCCTGCCGCATGGCCCGCAATGGGAGCTTCCCCCCGATGTCGCCGACTGGATCGCGCGGCGGCAGGTCACCGGCCTTGTCGTGCTCAGGGGCGGCGCCATCGTCCATGAAAGCTACCATCTCGGCACCGGGGCTCAGGATCGCCGCACAGGCTGGTCGGTTGCGAAAAGCGTGCTTTCGGCGCTGACGGGAATCCTGCTGGCCGACGGCACCATCGACAGTATCGACGATCCGGTGACGAAATACGCACCCTCCCTGGCAGGTTCGGCCTATGACGGAGCCAGCCTGCGCGATGTGCTGCAGATGTCCTCGGGCGTGCGTTTCAACGAGGATTACCAGAGCTTCTGGTCCGACATCAACCGCATGGGAAGGGTGCTGGCGCTCGGCCGGTCGATGGACGCCTTCGCCGAGGGCCTGACCCGGCGCGACGCCGGGCCGGGCGAACGGATGCAATATGTCTCGATCGACACCCATGTCATCGCCATGGTCCTGCGTGGTGCGACGGGGCGCAGTCTGGCCGATCTCATGCAGGAACATGTCGTCGCGCCGATGGGGTTCGAATCCGATCCCTATTACATCACCGACGGGCTTGGCGTGGCCTTCGCGCTCGGCGGCCTCAACATGACGACACGCGACTATGCGCGTTTCGGGCAGATGATGGCCAATGGCGGCATCTGGCAGGGGGTGCGGATCGTGCCGGAACAATGGGTCGAGGATTCCACCCGCCCCAGCGCGCCGACCATGCCAGGCCAGCCCGGCTACGGCTATCAGTGGTGGATTCCCGAAGGCTGGGGCGAGGGCGAGTTTCTCGCGCAGGGCATCTACGGCCAGTTCATCTATGTGAACCGCCCGCTAGGCGTGGTGATCGCGGTGAATGCGGCTGACCGGGGATTCGAGGATGCGGGCGTGCAGGAGGAAAACGAGGCCGTGTTGCGTTCGATCGCGGCGCGGGTTGCGGGGCTTTAGGCGGCATCATCCGCCGGTGCGCGCACCGGGCCGCCAGGTCACGCGCCAGGTCATCCGGTCCTCATCCCGGACGGAAAGGGACGAGCGCAGGTGCGGCAAGCGGGCGCGACGGAGCCGGGTTGCTTCGCTATCGCTCGCAATGACGAAAGGGGGGATGGATTGCTCGGAGCCCTGCCTTCTCCTCCGCCCGCAACATCTGGCACTTGAACCCACCCTGCGCTACACCCGGCGGGCAATTCCGAAGGGCTGTTCATGTCACGATATTCCGCCGCAGAAATCGAAGCGAAATGGCAAGAGGCCTGGGACAAGGCCGGGACGTTCCGTGCCGTCCGCGACCCGGGAAAGCCCAAATATTATGTGCTCGAGATGTTTCCCTATCCCTCGGGACGCATCCACATGGGTCATGTGCGCAACTACACGATGGGCGATGTCGTCGCGCGCACGAAGAAGGCCCAGGGATTCAACGTGCTGCATCCGATGGGCTGGGACGCATTCGGGATGCCTGCGGAAAATGCCGCCATGGCCTCGGGCGGGCACCCGGGCGAATGGACCTACGCCAATATCGCCGAGATGAAGGCGCAGATGAAGCCGATGGGCTGGTCGCTCGACTGGTCGCGCGAATTCGCCACCTGCGACCCGGAATATTACGGCCAGCAGCAGGCCCTGTTCCTCGACATGCTGGAAGCGGGCCTCGTCTACCGCAAGGCGGCGGTGGTGAACTGGGACCCGGTCGACATGACCGTTCTCGCGAATGAACAGGTGATCGACGGCAAGGGCTGGCGCTCCGGGGCCGAGGTCGAGCGGCGCGAACTGGTGCAATGGTTCTTCCGCATCTCCGACTGGTCCGAGGAACTGCTGTCGGCGCTCGACGGGCTCGAGGACTGGCCCGCGAAGGTGCGGCTCATGCAGGCCAACTGGATCGGCAAAAGCCGGGGGCTGCAGATGGGTTTCGACCTGACCGCGCCCTTTGCCGGGCACGAGCAGATCGAGGTCTATACCACCCGCCCCGACACGCTGATGGGCGCGAGTTTCGTGGGCGTCTCGCCCGACCACCCGCTTGCCCGTGCGCTTGAGGCAGAGCGGGAGGAGGTCGCCGCATTCTGCACCAGGGCCCGCCACGGCGCGGCGAGCGCCGAGGCGCTGGAGACGGGCGAGAAGCTCGGTTTCGATACCGGGCTGCGAGTGAGCCATCCGTTGAGGCCCGGCGAGGAACTCCCGGTCTGGATCGCGAATTTCATCCTGATGGACTACGGGACCGGCGCGATTTTCGGTTGCCCCGCGCATGATCAGCGCGACTTCGACTTTGCGACGAAATACCGCCTGCCGATCCCGCCGGTCTTCGTGGCCGAGGGCACGGACGAGGCGGTGCTGGCCGAGGCTTACACCCCGCCCAGGGATCAGCGTGTGCGTTATGTGCGCGGCTTTGCCGGGGCCGAACTGCAGACCGGCGACGAGGGTGTCGATGCGGCGATCGCCCATTGCGAGGAGCAGGGGATCGGCGAGGGCGTCACCCGCTACCGCCTGCGCGACTGGGGCCTGTCGCGGCAACGCTACTGGGGTTGCCCGATCCCGGTTGTCCATTGCCCCGATTGCGGGGTCGTTCCCGAGAAGAAGGAAAACCTGCCTGTCCGCCTGCCCGCGGATGTGAGCTTCGACGTGCCCGGCAACCCGCTCGACCGGCATCCGGCCTGGGGCGATTGTGCCTGCCCGAATTGCGGCGGCACGGCCCGGCGCGAGACGGACACGATGGACACTTTCGTTGATTCGTCCTGGTATTACGCCCGCTTCACCTCGCCGCGTGCCGATGTGCCGGTGGTGGCGGAAGAGGCCGAATACTGGATGAATGTCGACCAGTATATCGGTGGCGTCGAACATGCGATCCTGCATCTGCTCTATTCACGCTTCTTTGCCCGGGCGATGATCGCGACCGGCCATCTGCCCGAGAAATGTGCAGAGCCGTTCGATGCGCTGTTCACGCAAGGTATGGTGACACATGAGATCTACCAGACCCGCGATGCGCAGGGTCGGCCGGTCTATCACTTCCCCGAGGATGTCGCGGACGGGGCCTTGAAGGCCACGGGCGAGACGGTGGAGATCGTGCCCTCGGCCAAGATGTCGAAATCCAAGAAGAACGTGGTCGATCCGGTGGATATCGTCGCGCAATACGGGGCCGATACCGCGCGCTGGTTCGTTCTTTCCGACAGCCCGCCCGAACGCGACGTGGAATGGACGGCCGCCGGCGCAGAGGCCGCGAACCGGCATCTTTCGCGCGTCTGGCGTCTGGCGGTCGAGGCTGCCGGAGCGGGCGAGGGCACGGGTGACGGCGATCTCCTGCGCGCCACGCATCAGGCGATCGAGGATGTGACACTCGGCATCGAAAGCTTCGGCTTCAACGCCGCCATCGCCCGACTTTACGCCTTCACCGGCGTGATTGCCAAATCGCAGGCAGGCGGCGAGGCAAAGCGCCAGGCCCTGCGTGTGCTCGCGCAGCTCATGGCTCCGATGACTCCCCATCTGGCCGAGGAAATCTGGTCGCTGCTGGGCGGTGAGGGCCTGGTGGCCGAGGCCCCCTGGCCCAAGGCCGACCCTGCGCTGCTGGCCCGTGACGAGGTGACCCTGCCGATTCAGGTGAACGGCAAGCGCCGCGCCGAGATCACCGTCCCGCGCGACATGCCCCGCGAGGAGATCGAGGCGCTGGTGCTCGCCGATGCAGCGGTGCAGCGCACGCTGGCCGGGGCGCAGCCCAAGAAGCTGATCGTCGTGCCCGGCCGGATCGTCAATGTCGTGCTCTAGGCACACGCGGCGCGGCCTCCTTCTGGGGGCGCTTGCGCTCGGAGCCTGCGGGTTCCGGCCCGCCTACGGGCCGGACGGGGCGGGCCGCTTCCGCCACGCCACAGCGATCACCACCCCGGCCACGCCCGAGGGATACCGCCTGCTCGCGCGGCTCGAGGACAGGCTTGGCCCTGCGCGCGAGGCGCGCTGGTATCTGGACGTGACGCTCGACATCAGCGAGAGCAGGGCCTCCTATGGCGAGGACGACAGTATCGGCCGGGCGACGCTTCTGGGCGACGCGACCTGGCGGCTGACCGACGGCGCAGACGGCCCGCTGGTGGGCGAGGGGCGCGCGCGCGGGTTCACCGGCTATGATTCGGGGCTGGTGAACACTGTGGCCCTGCGCGCCGACGCCCGTGACGCGCAGGAGAGGCTCGCCGTGATGCTGGCCGATGCGGTGGTGACGCAGATGCTCGCGCTGGGGGAGTGAATGCTGCTGAAGGGGCGTGATGCGACGGCTTTCCTGCGCAAACCCGACCCCGGAGCCCCGGGCCTGCTCATCAGCGGCGAGGATGCGATGCGCGTGGCGGATGCCCGCGCGCAGGTGGTGGCGGCCATCACCGGGCCGGGTGCGGACGAGGAAATGCGTCTCACCCGTATCGCCGGAGCCGACCTGCGCAAGGATCCGGCCGCACTGATCGACGCAACCCGGGCCATCGGCTTCTTTCCCGGGCCGCGTGCGGTGGTGGTCGAGGACGCCAATGATGCGCTGGCCCCGGTGATCGCCGCCGCGCTTGGTGACTGGCGCGAGGGCGATGCGCAGATCGTGGTGACGGCGGGGACGCTCACTCCGCGTTCGGCCCTGCGCAAGCTGTTCGAGGGGGCGAAGACTGCTGTCGCCATCACGCTTTACGACGAACCGCCAGGCCCGGACGAGGTGGCCGAGATGCTGGCCGCCGCCGGGCTTGGCCGCATCTCGCAAGAGGCGCGGCGCGACCTGGCGGACCTCGCGCAGGTGCTTGAGCCCGGGGATTTCCGCCAGACCGTCGAGAAGCTCGGCCTCTACATGTACCGGGCCGAAGCCGAGGTCACGCCCGATGACGTGGCCGCCTGCGCGCCCGCATCGTGGGAGGCCGATGTCGAAAGCCTGTGCGACGCGGTCATGAGCCGCGAGGAAGCGCGCGCATCGGGGCTCCTGTCACGCCTGCTGCAGCAGGGCACCGCGCCGGTGACGGTCGCCATCGCCCTGGGCCGCCGGGTACGGCAGTTGCACCAGATCGCCGCAGATCCGGGCGCGCGGGTCTTCGCCCGCGGCGGGTTCCGGCGGCGCGACCTCATGGCCCGGCAGGCGCGCGAATGGGGTGCGCAGGCACTGGGAACGGCGCTGGGCATGGTGGTCGAATGTGACCTGCAACTGCGCTCCGGCACCCGCGCGCCCGAGCCCGCCCTGGTGGAGCGGCTGGTGATCCGGCTGGCACGGGTGCGGCGGTAGGGATCAGTCGGGCATCTCTTGCGACCCGGACTCGTCACCCTGCGACGCCAGGATGAGCAGTGCCAGAAAGGCCATGAGGGGGAACAGCGCAGC
>CAYUBT010000055.1:0-6985 GCA_964443055.1 uncultured Rubellimicrobium sp. | reverse complement strand
ACTTTATGTTGCAGCCGAACCTGACGCGAAGCAATTCGGTGATGGGAGTCGTCGATCTCAGGAGATGCGGGATGCCGTAGTCCGGTCATCTTCACATCCCGGCATTACGGTGGGGCCTGCGGCCCCTGCAGTCATCGGCAGGAACGACGACCTTGCTTGATCCCGATCCGATGCCGACCGGCTTTTTCTCTGGGACACAAATCCGCCAATCTGTCCGCAATGGGTGCCGCACTGTCCGCAAACCTCTTGCGACGGCGGGCGAAAACCGCCACCTTGGCGATGATGCGGCCTTGCCGTCGCTACCCGGAATGCGGCGTGGCCGCCCCGCCAAGAGGACGAGAGATGGTGTTCGGTTTCATCAAGGGCCAGTTCATCGACGTCATCGAATGGACCGATGACACCCGCGACACGATGGTCTGGCGCTTCGAGCGTTACGGCAACGAGATCAAGATGGGCGCGAAGCTGACAGTGCGCGAGGGGCAGGCTGCCGTCTTCGTGCATGAGGGGCAGCTTGCCGACGTGTTTACACCCGGTCTCTACATGCTCGAGACCAACAACATGCCGATCATGACCACGCTCCAGCACTGGAGCCACGGGTTCAACTCGCCCTTCAAGAGCGAAATCTATTTCGTCAACACCACCCGTTTCACCGATCTGAAATGGGGCACCAAGAATCCGATCATGTGCCGCGACCCGGAATTCGGACCGGTGCGGCTGCGGACCTTCGGTACCTATGCGATCCGCGTGACCGATCCGGGCGTGTTCCTCAAGGAGATCGTGGGCACCGACGGCGAGTTCACCACCGAGGATGTCTCGAACCAGATCCGTAACATTCTCGTGCAGGAAGTGAGCCGGGTTCTGGCCGGTTCGGGCATTCCCGTGCTCGACATGGCGGCGAATACCGCCGATCTGGGCAAGATCGTCTCCGAGGCGATTGCGCCGACGATCAGCCAGTACGGCATCTCCATTCCCGAGTTCTACATCGAGAACATCTCGCTGCCGTCCGAGGTCGAGAAGGTGCTCGACAAGCGCACCTCGATGGGAATCGTCGGCGACCTGCACAAATATGCCCAGTTTTCCGCGGCCGAGGCGATGACGGCCGCGGCCGAAAATCCAGGCGCGGCGGGAACGGTGATCGGGCTCGGCCTTGGCGGGATGGCGATGCAGGGTGGCCCCTGGGGCGCGGCTCCGCAGGCGGCCCCGGCAGCCGCTGCACCGCCCCCGCCGCCGCAGGAGATACAATGGCATCTGGCCGAGAACGGCCAGTCGCGCGGTCCCTTCGGCCAGTCGGCCCTTGCCGCGATGGTCCAGTCGGGCGAGATCACGCGCAGCACGCAGATGTGGACTGCAGGCCAGGACGGCTGGAAACCCGCAGGCGAGATCGCTGCCCTCGACCCGCTCTTCGCCCGGATTCCGCCGCCCCCGCCCCCAGGCTGATCACGCCACCTGCCCAGGAGACAGGCCATGAACCGACCCGCCGCCGCCGGCTATTCGCACGCACAGATCGCGCTTCACTGGCTGACGCTTCTGCTTCTTGTCGGCATCTGGCTCACGCGGGGCGGGGCCGAGCGTGCCTTTGACGCCGTGCGGGAGGGCGCGGCGGCCAGCCTGCCCCTTCATGCGATTATCGGCATCACGATCCTGATCGTGACCGTCATCCGCATCGCCCTGCGCTTCATGCATGGAGCGCCGCCGCCGGTTGCCACCGACAGCGCCGCGCAGCAGAAGGCGACGATCTGGGGCCATCGGCTGCTCTATCTCTTCCTCGTCCTCGTGCCCGTCGGCGGGGCGATGATGTGGTTCACGAGCAGCCCGGGACCGCACGGGCTTCTGGGCTATGCGCTCTTCATTCTCGTGCTCGGCCATGCCGTTCTGGCGCTCTGGCACCATCACGTGAAGAAGGACGGTGTCATGACCCGCATGATCCGCCCGGGTGGTTGAGACGCGGATCGTCTTTTCTTTTCAGGAACACTTGCGCCGGACATGATCGACTTTCCCGACATCCCCCGCAGGGCGGAGGAGCAGGCCGAGCATCGTTATCCCTGCGAGCAATGCGGGGCTGACCTTCATTTCGCCCCCGGCACGACCGAGGTGACCTGCGCCCATTGCGGCCATGTCCAGACCATCGACACGAGTGGCGTGGACGAGGAACTCGCGCATGAGGAAGTTGACTATGCTGCAACAGTCGCCGAGCTGACGCGCGATGTCGAATACGAGGAGACACGAACCACCAGTTGCCCGAATTGCGGGGCGATGGTCGAGTTTCCCGAGGCAATCCAGGCCACGCGCTGTCCGTTCTGCGATACGGCAGTCGTCACCGACACCGGCACGCATCGCCACATCAAGCCCGGCGGCCTGATCCCCTTCCAGATCGACGAGCGCACCGCGCGCAAGGCAATGACCGACTGGCTCGGCCGCCTGTGGTTCGCGCCCAACGGGCTCAAGGAATATGCGCGCAAGGGCCGTTCCATGACCGGGGTCTATGTGCCCTACTGGACCTTCGACGCCCGGACCGAGACCTGGTATCGCGGGCAGCGCGGCGATGACTATTACGAGACCCGGACCGTCATACGCAACGGCAAGACCGAGACACGGCGCGTCCGCAAGACTCGATGGAGCCGCCGCAGCGGCCGCGTCGCCCGGTTCTTCGACGATGTGCTCGTCCTGGCCTCTCACTCGCTGCCCCGGTCGCATACCGACGCGCTCGAACCCTGGGATCTCAAGGCGCTTGTCACCTATCAGCCGCAATATCTCTCGGGGTTCTCGGCCGAAGGCTATCAGGTCGAACTCGAGGAGGGGATGAAACGCGCCCGCGAGGTCATGGACCGGGTTATCGAACAGGATATCCGCCGCGACATCGGCGGTGACCGTCAGCGGATCGACGCCAGAAAGACGGAGATGTCCGCGGTGACCTTCAAGCATGTGCTGCTGCCGGTCTGGACCGCTGCCTATCGCTACAACAACAAGGCCTATCGCTTCGTGGTCAATGCCCAGACAGGCAAGGTGAAGGGCGAACGGCCGTGGTCCTGGATCAAGATCACCATCGCGGTGATCCTGCTGCTGATCGTTGCGGGGATCGTGCTGGTGATCTCCGGCGGCGACGGCGGTTCGATCGGCATCGACTTCTAGGCAGGCAGGGCCATGATCATCGCCTGCGGTGAGGCGCTCATCGACATGCTGCCGCGGACGGCGACGACGGGTGAGCCCGCCTTCGCCCCTCATGCGGGCGGGTCGGTCTTCAATACAGCCGTGGCGCTGGGGCGGCTCGGGGCGGACGCCGGGTTCTTCGCGGGCCTCTCCACCGACATGATGGGTGCGATCCTTGCTGCACGGCTGGATGAATCCGGCGTGGACCACAGCCTTTGTGCCCGCTCGGCCCGGCCGACGACGCTGGCCTTCGTGCAACTGCAGGATGGGCAGGCCAGCTACGCCTTCTATGACGAGAATACCGCCGGACGGATGCTCTCGCCCGACGATCTGCCGCCCTCCGGTGCGGGGAGGGCATGGTTCTTCGGCGGCATCAGCCTTGTCGCCGAACCCTGCGGCAGCACCTATGAGGCGCTGCAGGCGCGCGAGGCCCCTCATGCCGTCACCGTGCTCGACCCGAATATCCGCCCGGGTTTCATCACGGATGAGGGGGCTCATCGCACCCGCATCGGGCGCATGAGCGCGCGCGCCGATATCGTGAAGGTCAGCGACGAGGATCTGCACTGGATCATGGGGCCGGGTGATCCGGGCGATCTCGCCCGTGAAATGCTGGCCCGGGGGCCATCACTCGTCTGCCTGACCGAAGGCGCGCGGGGTGCGCGCGGCTTCACGCAGCAGGGCGAGGTCCGTGTCCCGGGCCCCGAAGTCGCCGTGGTCGATACCGTCGGCGCGGGCGACACGTTCAACGCGGGTCTTCTCGCGGCGCTTGACCGGGCGGGGCGGCTGACGAAACCTGCGCTTGCCGCGCTCGATTCCGTGGCCCTGGGCGAGGCGCTGGCGCTCGGGGTGCGTGCCGCCGCCGTCACTGTCAGCCGGGCAGGCGCGAACCCGCCATGGAGGAACGAGTTGTGAGAGCACTGGTCCAGCGCGTCACCGAGGCCAGCGTCCATGTCGAGGGCGAGCCGGTCGGCCGGACCGGCCCCGGCCTGCTCATTCTCGTCTGCGCCATGCAGGAGGATGACGACACGCGCCCCGCCGCCATGGCTGCGAAGATCGCGAAGCTGCGCATCTTTCGTGACGACGAAGGACGGATGAACCGCTCGCTGCTGGATGTGGGTGGTTCGGCCCTTGTCGTCAGCCAGTTCACGCTCGCAGCCGATTTGCGCGGCAACCGACCGGGTTTCTCGACTGCCGCCCCGCCCGATCGCGGAGAGGCGCTCTACGAGGCGTTTGTCCGCGACCTCGCGGCTCTCGGCGTCCCGGTGGAAACCGGCCGTTTCGGTGCCGAGATGAAGGTGTCGCTCGTGAATGACGGGCCGGTGACGATCTGGCTCGATCTCTGAGCCCCTTCGGCTTGTCGCAGATATCCGCGGGCCGGGGGGCAGGCAGTCTCCTCAACCTCGCAGCAGTGCGCCGATGCGTGTTGCAGCGAAGAGGACCGTCGCCACCGCCACCACCGCGGGCCCTGCGGGCACATCGAGCATCCAGGCCAGCGCCAGCCCGGCCAGCACGGACAGAGCCCCGAGCAGGGCCGCCCCGACCGCCATCCCTTCGGGCGACCGGGCGAAGGGCCGCGCTGCCGCCGCCGGAACGATCAGCAGCGCCGTGACCAGCAGCGCGCCCGTCACCTTGATCGCCAGCGCGACCAGTCCTGCGACCAGCAGCATCAGGACCAGTCCCTCGCGCGCAGGGTCGACGCCTGAGGCATGGGCGAGTTCCGGGCTCACGGTTGCCGTCAGCAGCCGCGTCCAGCGCCAGAGCAGAATGGCGATGATCGCCAGCGCACCGGCCCAGATCAGCCCGACATCGCCCGCGCCGACCGTGAGGACATCGCCAAAGAGAAAGGAATCCAGATCGCGCCGCCCGCCGGGCACCAGCGCCATGGCGACAAGGCCGAAGGCCAGCGCTCCGTGGGCCACGACGCCGAGGATCGTGTCCCCCGCTGTCTGCCGTCCGGCCAGGAGATGCACCAGAATCGCAGCGACCAGGGCCACGGCGAGAACCCCGCCCGTCACCGGCAGGGACAGGCCGAGCGCCAGCGCCACGCCCAGAATGGCTGCATGGGCCGTGGCGTCGCCGAAATAGGCCATGCGTCGCCAGACGATGAAGACACCCAGCACCCCCGCCGCCAGCGCCACCCCCAGCCCGGCGAGCGTGGCGCGGATCATGAAATCACTCAGCATCAGCGTTCTCGAGCTCGACATGGGCCGGGTGATCGCCGTGTTCATGCGTATGTGCGTGGCGATAGAGCGCCAGCGCCCCTCCGGTGCCGGTCCCGAACAGGGCGCGATATTCGGGGGCGGCGCTGACATGCTCGGGCGTGCCCTCGCAGCAGATATGGCCGTTGAGGCACACCACCCGGTCCGAGGCGCTCATCACGACGTGAAGGTCATGGCTGACCATCACCACTGCCGCGCCGGTGCGGCGGCGGAAGGATTCGATCCTCTGGTAGAAGGCCGCTGCCCCTGGCTGGTCGAGGCCCTGGGTCGGCTCGTCCAGAAGCAGGATGTCGGGCTTGCCCAGCACCGCGCGTGCCAGCAGGACGCGCTGCATCTGCCCGCCGGACAGATCGACAATCTGCTGCCCGGCCACCTTGCCCCCGCCTGCGTCTTCCAGCGCCGCCTGCGCGGCCGCATCACTCACCCTGTGCGGCAGATCGAGGAAGCGGCGCACGGTCAGCGGCAATGTCGGGTCGATATGCAGCTTCTGCGGCACATAGCCGATGCGCAATCCGGGCGTGCGGGTCACCATACCGCGTTCGGGGAGGAACTCGCCGATCATCATGCGCAGGAGCGAGGATTTCCCCGAGCCGTTCGGGCCGACGATGGTGATGATCTCGCCCCGTCGGACTTCGAGCGAGACATCATGCAACACAAGCGCCCGCCCGCGCCGCAGGTGGGCGTTGTCAACCGTGATCAGGCTCACGCGGCGTCCTCCAGGCAGGCGGGACAGAGGCCCATCGCCTCGACAACCGCATGTTCGATACGGAATCCCTGCGCCTCGGCACCGGATGAGAGGCGGGCAGGGGCTTCGCCCTCGGCCACGCGATGGCAGGTGCGGCAGATCATGAAGGCCGGATCATGCGCCTGGCCGGGGCGCGCGCAGGCGACAAAGGCGTTGAGCCCCTCGATCCGATGCGCGAATCCCGCCTCGATCAGGAAAGTGAGCGCACGATAGGCCACGGGCGGCTGCGCGGAGAAACCGTCGTTCTCGAGCCGGGGGAGCAGGTCATAGGCCCCGATCGCCACATGCGATTCGAGCAGGATTTCCAGCACCCGCCGCCGCACCGGAGTGAGCTGGAGCCCGCGCGCGGCACATTCGGCCTCGGCAGTCGCAAGGGCGCTGGTGACGCAGGCGGCATGGTCATGGTGGGAAAAGGCGGCGGTCGCAGGCATCTTTTTCAGTCTTGTTATGTTATAACATATCAATTATAGCGCGCGAGAACGCCACGAACAAGGGACAATAGAGACAATCATGCGCCTGATCACTGCCTTTCTTGCCCTCGCCGCCCCGGCTGCTGCCGAAGTGCCGCAGGTCGTTACCGATATCGCCCCGGTTCATTCGCTCGTTGCGCAGGTCATGGGCGACCTGGGCACACCTTCCATGGTCATCCCGCCCGGCACCTCCTTTCATGATGCCGGGCTGCGCCCCTCGGATGCGGCGGCGCTGGCCGGGGCCGATCTGGTGATCTGGACCGGCGCGGGGGCGGTTCCGTTCCTGGCAGACCCGGTGTCGACGCTTGCGCCGGATGCGGTGGTCCTCGCGCTGCTCGATTCGCCGGGATGGGAAGCGCTGCCGCTGCGCGAGGGCGGCGACTTCGATGACGGTCATGACCATG
>CAYUBT010000054.1:270-14662 GCA_964443055.1 uncultured Rubellimicrobium sp. | reverse complement strand
GCGGTTGCCCGGCGCCCGGAAGAACGAACGCCATCGGGCCGGCTTCCTGCGCCGGGGGGCTTGGAACCGCCCGCCCGCTCCATACATTCCACCCTTGGAATATATTGCGAAGGAGACCCCATGACCTGCATCCGCACCAGCCCCGTGCATGGCGTGGAGAATGCGAGCCTGACCTGCTGTCGTGCCGCGCCCTGCTCCGTCTCGATGCCCGGAAACTCGCGGAGCGCCTGTCCGCCCGCATCCCGGATTGCCCCCTGCGCCACCAGCGCCTCGACCACCCGCGCGCGGCCGTGGAAGGGCAGCGCGCCATCGGTGTCCGCCGTCCAGACCTGTGCTGCCGTGGCCTGTTCGTGGACGAGGCTCAGCGGGTTGCGCCCCTCCTCGCTCACCCCGTGAAAGACATTGCCCGCGAAAGTGATGTTGCGCATCCGCCCGTAATCAAGGTCGGCAATCGTGGTGTCGACATGCTCCACGCGGTCGATGCTGCCGTTCAGGGCGCGGAACACATTGCCCATGACGGTGAGCCCGTGGATGAAATGCCCCGGCCCGTGCGGCTTCAGGACCAGCCAGTGGAACCAGGGCGCGACATCGTTCACGGTAAAGACATTCCCGGTCAGCGTGAGCCCGCCGAAGGAATATTGCACGCCGAGCGCGGGCGTCGCCTCATGTTCGTTGGTCCATTCGATGAAATTGTTGTCGATGTAGTTGCCTGTGATCAGCGTCTTCACATTCGGGCTTGTCAGGATGAGTCCGCCCTGCCGTACGCCTGCGCTTGTCGAATCGCCATGGAACCAGTGATTGCCGGTGATCGTGTTGCCCGTCCCGGCAAGGACGCAGAAATGCTTCCACAGCACGACACGGTTGTCGCGGATCTTCACGTCATTGGCGTTGGCGTTGAAGGCGATGGAGGTCCGCTCGTCCACGTTGAGCGCCTGTTCGTTCGAGATGAACTGGCAGCGGTCGATCAGAAGGCCCTGGCACCCCCGGTCGATCGAGGTGATTCCGCGGTCCTTCGGCTTGGTGAAGGTGCAGTCGCGGAACATGCAGGCAATGCCCTGCCGCGCCAGCATGACCGCGCTCGCCTGGCCATCGCAGAAGAAATCGACATCGGCGAGAACGAAGCTGGAAAGTGTCGAGAAGCCCGAGAAATCGAGCAGATAGCGGAAGCGCCTGAAGGTGAGGACCTGCGTGCCCTCGGCATCGTAAAGCTCTGCCGACAGGGTGACCCGCGCTTGGGCGATATCGACCGCGCTGACAAAGACCTCGCGCCCGACCCCCGCGCCGGTCACGAGACTGCCGACCTCGATATTCGCGACATTGGTGACCGCCGTCAGTTCGCGCGGGCTTGCGGCCGAGTAGCTCGCCTGCGAGGTGACGGTGCCATCCTCCCATGCGGGGCTCTCCAGCGCTTGAAACTGGCCGTTGCGGATCACCCGCCGCGTGGCGAAGCTCGTCCTGCCGGGATCGCATTTCTGCATGTCGACCGGCCCGGTCAGCCCGATGCGCCGCCCGCCGAGATCGAGCCCGTCATGATCTGAAAAGTTCAAGAGTGCCTGAAATGCCTTGCGAAAAGCCGTCTCCTCATCGGCGAATGCGTCCGCATAGGTCGGAAAATCGAAATTCTTCTGCAGGATGAACCAGGCATCCGGCCCTTGGTCGATCTTGCCCTCGAACCGGACCCGGTTTCGGAACGTGACATTCCCGGCCAGAAAGTATGTGCCCTCCGGCACCAGCACCACGCGGCCACCGGCAACTGCATCCGCGGCGATGAAGGCGGCCGTGTCATCCGTCACCCCGTCGCCCCGCGCACCGTAATCGCGCACATCGACCTGTGCCAGCATGTCGTGCAGGAAGGCCGAGGTGACATCCTCGATCACGAGATCATCGACGCGCAGCACACCGCCATTCGCTCCGGTGAAGTCGAGGCCGAGATGCCCGATGCTCGCCCCGGTCCAGACCATGTCCACACCGCCGCGCAACCCGGTGCCGATGATGGCGCTGACCTCTACCACCTGACCGTAGCCGGGCAGCGCGACCTCCGGCCCCTCGGTCACCACGCCGGACAGGGCGGTCGTCGCTCCTGTTCCGGCCCAGCCCGCAATGCGCACCGATGGCAGCGTCCCCGACACCGCCTTCACCCGCGCGGTGACGCGCAGATAGCAGCCCGGAAGGATCGGCGTGTCGCCCATGTAGCGGATTTTCTGGACCGAAGCCGATTTGACGATCTCCAGGCTCCCCCCGAAATCCTGGTCCGCGGGGATGAATGTCCCGCCCCCCGCGCCTGCATAGGTATCCGAGCCCGGTGTGCCGTTCCCGCTCGACCAGACGGACAGGCCGGCCGCGAATGGCGTCGGCATGAAGGCCAGCCCCTCGGTGATCGCCTTGTTCATGAAGACCCCCTCTCGCAATCACGCGGGAAGGTAGGGCGCAAGGATGAACGGCCCGCTGGCCTACCGTGCGCTGTCCTGCCGGTCACGCAACGGATCGGATGGCCGCGTCAGCACGAAAAGCAGCACCAGCGCCAGGATCGTGGCCTGCGCCACCAGCGCCCACCAGGGAATTGCCAGCCACAACGAGCCCGACAGCGAAACGACGGCCGCCACCACGACCACCACCTTCGCCCCGCGCCCGATTACCCCGTGTTGGCGCCAGTTGCGGATCGGCGGCCCGAGGCGCGGATGCTCATGCAGCCAGTGCGCAAGCCGTGGCGACGAGCGGCTGAAGGCGAGGGCCGACAGCAGCAGGAAGGGCGTCGTCGGCAGAAGCGGCAGCACCGCGCCGATGATTCCGAGCACAAGCGACAGATGCCCGAGCAGAAGCCAGAGGGTCCGCCGCACGCCCCTAGCCGTCGACCAGCCCGCCGGCGACCGCCCGTCCGATCAGCGCCACTGTCTCCTCCACGCCGTAAAGTGCGGCGAACGCCCCGAACCTCGGCCCGTCGGGTGCGCCGAGAAGCACCTCGTAAAGCGCCTTGAACCAGTCGCGCAGCGGCTCGAACCCGTGCTCCTTGCCGACGGCATAGACGATGTTCTGCAGTTCCTCGCCCTCTGCCGCGCCATCATGGGCGGTGAACCGGCGCGCGAGATCCTCCATCGCCGCGCGCTCGCGCGCATCGGGCAGGCGGAAGACGCGTTCGGGCCTCACCCTTTCGTTGAAGTAGCGCACCGCAAAGCCGGTAGCGGCGTCGAGATCGGGATGCGTCTCGGGCGAGGTGCCGGGCGCATGGCGCTGCAGATATTTCCACAGCGTTTCCTTGTCTTCCGCCCCCGAGACCGACGCCAGATTGAGCAGAAGCGAGAACGGCACCGCCAACGTGCTCTCCGGCACATGGCCACCGTGGATATGCCAGACCGGATTGGCCAGACGCGCTGCGGGCTCCTGCCCCGGATAGCCGCGCAACTGCTGGTGATATTCGTCCACCGCGCGCGGGATCACGTCCCAGTGCATCCGCTTCGCGGTCTTGGGCTTCTGATACATGAAATACGACAGGCTCTCGGTCGCCGCATAGGCGAGCCATTCGTCGATGGTGATCCCGTTGCCCTTGGACTTGGAGATCTTCTGTCCGAACTCGTCAAGGAACAGTTCATAGACGAAATGCTCCGGTGCGCGCGCGCCCAGCGCCCGGCAGATGCCGTCATAGATCGGCGTGTTCGAGGCGTGGTCCTTGCCATACATCTCGAAATCCACGCCAAGCGCGGCCCAGCGGGCACCGAAATCGGGCTTCCACTGCAGCTTCACATGCCCGCCGGTGACGGGAAGCGTCCATTCGCGGCCGTCCTCATCGTCGAAGGTGATCGTGCCTTCGGCGGCGTTCACCTCCTTGAGCGGGACATAGAGCACGCGGCCCGTCTCGGGGTGAAGGGGCAGGAAGGCGGAATAGGTCTGCTGGCGTTCCTCGCGGAGCGACGGGAGCATGATCTGCATGATCTCGTCATACTTTTCGGCGGCGCGACGCAAGGTCGGATCGAAGGCGCCGGAGCGGTAGAATTCCGTCGCGCTGATGAATTCATACTCGAAGCCGAACGTATCAAGGAATCGCCGGAGCATCGCGTTGTTATGTGCGCCAAAACTGTCGAACTCCCCGAACGGATCGGGCACCGAGGTGAGCGGCCGCTGCAGATGCTCGCGCAGCATGTCGGTGTTCGGCACATTTTCCGGCACCTTGCGCATCCCGTCGAGGTCGTCCGAGAACACCACCAGCCGCGTCGGGATGTCCGAGATCAGCTCGAAGGCGCGGCGGATCATCGTCGTGCGCAGCACCTCGCCGAAGGTGCCGATATGCGGCAGGCCCGAGGGGCCGTAGCCCGTCTCGAACAGGACATGCCCCTTTTCGGGCGGCCCGCTGCGATAGCGTTTGACGAGCGCGCGCGCCTCGACAAAGGGCCACGCCTTCGATTCCATCGCCAGTTTGCGCAAATCCGCCATCACCGCCTCATCTGCCGGGAGGTCCGGCGCCTCTCCCTATTGCGACGGGGTGGGGGCGTCAATAAAACGCCCTGAATGCAGGAGAGTGCCATGAACGACACGCCCCCGATGACCGCGCAGGATGCCCTCGTCGCCGTGATGATGGGTGTCACCATCGCCGACGAGAATATCCGCACCGCGGAGCTGGTGAAAATCTACACGCTGGTCAACCATCTGCCGGTTTTCGCCGATTATGACGCCGACCGCCTCGACCGGGTGAGCCGCACCGTCTTCGACCTTCTGGACCAGGACGACGGGCTCGACGCCCTGTTCGGCCTGATTCGTGCGACCCTGCCCGAGCGGCTCTACGAGACGGCCTATGCACTCGCCTGCGACGTGGCGGCCGCCGACGGGCGCGTGACCGAATCCGAGGGGCGAATGCTCATCGAACTGCGCGAGGAACTGGTGATCGACCGCCTCCACGCCGCCGCGATCGAGCGGGGCGCACGGGCAAGGTATCAGACGCTGTAACCCGTCCCTCGTCAGAAGGCGCAGCCGAGGCGGCAAGCCGGAGAGGTGGAGCCCGGTTGCTTCGCTGACGCTCGCAATGACGGGAAGCGGCTGCCGCCCGCGATGACGGGGCAGTCACCCCAGAGGCCCGGTCCGCCACAGGCGCAGCTTCTGGCCGCCATGCGACACGGGCGGCAGGTCGGGCAGGAAGTCCAGCCCGCTGGCCCTCGCGAGCCCTCCATCCTGCGTGACGATCCCCACCCGCCAGCCTGCGAAGCGTTCCTGCAGGACCCGGCCGAATGCGTCGTAGAGGGCAAACAGCGCCTTCCGCTCCCCGATCCGTGCGCCCCAGGGCGGGTTCGTGATCACGAGGCCCGGCGGCCCTTCGGGCGGGGTCAGATCGCTGATCGCGTGGCACCGGAAGTCGCAACATGCCTGCACGCCCGCCCGTTCCGCATTGCGCCGCGCCATTGCCACCGCGCCGGCATTGCGGTCCGAGCCGTGGAACCGCGCGGGGTCAACCGGGGGTGCGACCTCATGCGCCCGGCGCATCGCCTCCCAGAGCGCCGCATCGAATCCGGCCAGATGCTCGAAGGCAAAGCCCCGCGCCCGCCCGGGGGCCAGCCCCGCTGCCATCTCTGCCGCCTCGATCACGAATGTCCCCGAGCCGCACATCGGATCGACCACGGATTCATGCCCGTCGAAACCACATTGGCGCAGGAACAGCGCGGCGAGCGTCTCGGGCAGGGGGGCCTTGGCCACCTCGGTCTTGAAGCCGCGCCGGTGCAGCCCGTCGCCTGACGTGTCGAGGCTGATCGTCACGAGGTCGTCGTCGATCCTGACCCTGACCACGAGAGAGTCGCCCTCCGTCACCACAGGCGCGCCAAATTCCTCGCCTATCGCCCGCGCGACCCGCTGCGCTGCCGCGCCCGCATGATAGATCCGGCTGCGATGGCATGTGGCCTCGACCCTGACCGCAACATCCGCTCGCAGCACCTCTGCCCATGGAAACCGCCGCGCGCGCCTGTCGAGTTGTGCGAGATGCAGCGCCCGGAATTCACCGACCTGCGCCAGCACCCGGTTCGCGCCGCGCAGGGTCAGGTTGGCGCGCCAGACCTCGGGCCAGCCTCCGGCAATGGTCACGCCGCCTCTGGTGATGGCAACGCCGGCAAACCCCCGTTCGACGGCCTCTTGCGCCAGCGCGGCCTCAAGCCCCGGCGTGGCGACGAGCAGGATGCCCGAGGGCTCCATCTCAACCTGCCAGATCGGCCAGATTGCCGGTGACCCGCCAGTCGGGGCCAAGGGTCAGCACATCGCGCGCCGCGCGTCCCTCCAGCCGTGCAAGTTCCGGCGCATCCATCACCCGGGCCGGAACGGTAACGGCCATGCGCAGGGCCGTCTCGGGCGCGACACCGACCTTGTCCACCAGCCGTGCCACCGATTCCGCCATCGTCACATGCGCCCCCGCGAGCGAACCCTCGGGGTTCACGAGCATCCCGTCCCTGACCTGCAACTCCATGTCGTAAAGGCGGAAACGCTCCGGCCCGCCGACCGTCGGCATCGCATCCGAGACCGCGAACATCAGGTCCGGCGCAGGCCGGGCGCGGATCGCCAGCGCGACGACATCATCTGCCACATGCACCCCGTCGCAGATGATCCCGACCGGCACGCGGCTGTTGAGTGCGGCACCCGCCACGCCCGGCGCGCGATGTGACAGCGGCGACATGGCGTTGAACAGATGGGTGAAACAATTGGCCCCCTCGGCCAGTGCCGCGTTCGCGGCCTCGTAACTCGCATCGGTATGACCCAGCGAGACCACTGCGCCCGCCGCCCGCAATTCCGCGATCTGCCCGGCCTCGGCCGCTTCGGGTGCGAGCGTGATCATGACCCGCACCCCGCCCGCGCGCAGGCGGCGCACGGTGTCGATGGTGCGCGGGTCCAGCGGGCGGATGAAGCGCGGCGCATGGGTGCCCCTGCGCGCGGGCGCGATATGCGGGCCCTCGATATGAAGACCGAGGATGCCCTCGCGCCCCCGCGCCTCGAGCGCCGCCCCGGCTGCACGGTCCAGCACTTCGGGCGCATCCGTGATCAGCGTGGGCAGGAGCGCCACCGTGCCGAGTCGACGATGCGCGGCGGCGATGGTGTCCATCCCCTCGACGGTGGGCGAGGTGTTCAGCAGCACGCCGCCGCCGCCGTTCACCTGCAGATCGACATAGCCCGGGGTCACCACACCGGCGATGTGCCGTGCACCTGCAGGCGCAGGCCCGATCTCGGCCACCATGCCGCCTGCGAGCCGCAGCCCCGTGCCTTCGTGCAGGCGGGTGCCGTCGAACAGGCGCTCGGGGCTCAGCCAGAGATCACGCACCGGCGTCCTCGTCGAAGAAATAGGGCATCAGCATCTCCTGCACCGCTGCCTGCAGCAGGGCCTGCGGGCGCGGGCCGGGGATCACCTCGGCCAGGGTCAGCACGCTTTCGGGGAAAGCCTGCCACAGCAATGGCTCGGGCAGGTTGCGGGCCGAAAGATCAGCCATGAGCGCCCCTGTTGCCGCCTGTGCCTGCGGATGAGGCCAGTAATAGCGGATGCGGTCGGCAAGCCCGACATGCCGCGCGAGCCGCTGCTCCCCCTTACTGCCGTGATAATGACCCTGCCAGTAACCCGGCTCCTCCAGCATCAGCTTTTCCATCGCTGGCAGGACGATCCGTTCGCCCCAGCCCGCGACCTCGCGCATCCCGTCAAGCGCGTAGAGCGCCTGCCGCCAGGCGAAGGTCAGTGCCGGACCGACCTTCTGGAAGGCGAAGCCGAGCCGCGCGAGGCGGGGATAGGCATCGTCATGCTGGTAATCGGTCGAATGCGCCTCGAGGCAGACGCCGGGCGCATGCGCAATGGCCTCTTTCAGGCCGGGATCGCGGTCCATCGGCAGGTGATGCACGTGCATCGGCGTAAATTCGACGCCCGGCTGGACCACAAGCCCGCCGATCTCGCCCAGCCCCCTGAAGGCGTCCAGATGGGCGTTGAGCGTCGCCCGCGCCGCTTCGGGGCGGGTCGCCGGAATGTCGCCTTCCTCGTCGGTGCGTGCCCCCCCCGGCGGCGGGACTTCGGTGCCGACGACATAGAGCAGCGCCTCGGCATCGCCCGCAGCGGCGCAGCTTCGGGCCAGTTCCGCCGAACGGGCGACCGTGATCTCGTCGCCGAGCTGCGCGGGTTCTCCGGCGCAGCCTTCGGAACAGTCGAGGTGAATCTTCCCGAACCCCGCCTTCACGTAATCGGCCACCATGACATGCGCCCGCGCCATCGCTTCCTCCGCAGGCAGCTTGCGCCACGCCTGCGGGCCGAGGTGATCGCCGCCAAAGACGATGCGTTCGGCATCAGTGCCGCTGTCCCGGGCAAGGCCCTGAACGAATGTGATGAAACCGGCGGGCGTCATGCCGGTATAGCCGCCCTCCTGATTGACCTGGTTCGAGGTCGCCTCGATCACGACCGGCCGGTCGAGGCTCTGGGCCAGCCGCAGCGAGGCGGCGAGCACATCGGGATGTGCCGAGCAGACGGACGGGATCGCGGCCGCTGCGCCCGCGCGATTGCGGGCGACGATCCGGCGCAGGACATCAGACATTCTTGGCCTCCTGACAGGCAGCATAGGCCGCGCCCCGCGCGCCCGAGGCGTCGCCGCCCTGGGCCACGCGGATCGCGGGAATACGGAAACCGGGCAGTTGCGCCCTTTGTGTGGCGGCTGACAGATCGTCGGCGATGCCCCTGGCCTGCGACAGCCCGCCGCCCAGAACGATCACCTCGGGGTCGATGGTGAAGACCAGCGTGACGATCATCTCGGCCGCCAGTTCGCACCAGACCTGCCAGACGCGGGCCAGATCGGGGTCGCCGGCCCGGCCCTCGACGATCTCGCGTGACGAAAGCGGGCGTCCCGTCAGCGCCCCGGCCAGCCGGGCAAGGCCGGGGCCGGACAAATAGGTCTCGGTGCAGCCCGACCGCCCGCAGCCGCAGCGGTGGACTGGCAGGGCGTGTTTCTCGAGCAGATGGGCGGAGAGGGTGAAATGCCCGAACTCGCCCCCGGTCAGCGAATGCCCGGCCAGCAGCCTGCCCCCGACCGCCACGCCGCCGCCGATCCCGGTGCCGAGAATCAGCCCCGCGACCGGGCTCATTCCGCGTCCCGCGCCGAAAGTCGCCTCGGAGAGTGCAAGCGCGCGGCAGTCGTTCACATAGGTGACGGGACGGCCCGCGGCGGCGGCGATGTCGGCGGGAAAGGGCTTGCCGGTCGCGGGCAGATTGGCCGTATAGGCATGGCCGGTCTCGGGATTGACCAGTCCGGCGGCGGCGATGCCCACGGGGATCGTCTTGCCCGAAGCCTCGTCGGCCCAGGCCACCTGTTCGGCCATGGCCGCGACGAGGCCGGGATAATCGCGCGGCGTGTCGATGCGGCGGTGGTGTGCGACGGACCAGTCAGGCGCAAAGAGCTGCGCCTCGATCTTCGTGCCGCCAAGGTCGATTCCGGCGGCGATCATGCGGCGCGCACCCCGAGCCGGTCAGCGGGGGCGCTGCCCCCCCGCTTCGCCCCCCCGGGGCGTATTTGTGCGAAGATGAAGATGCAGGCGGTCACTGCGCGACCGGATGCAACCGCACGCCCGAGACCACGCGGCTGAGCGTGCCGCGTCCCGCGAACGGATCATCGACCGCAAGGCCGAGCCGGTCGGAGAAGGCCACCGCCAGACATTGCGCGTAGAGGATGGCCAGCGGTGCGCCCCAGGCTGCACCATCGGGCATGGCAATGTCGAGATCGCCGCCGGGGCCAAGCGCCGTGACGCGCGATGCGGGAAACTGCGCGCGCAGTTCTGCCACCAGATCGGCGTCGTAAAGCGCGGCATGGGCCTCGGGCGAGGTGAGGATGACGATATCTGTCTCGCCCAGAACGAAGCTTTTCGGCCCATGGCGGAAGCCGAGCGAGGAATCCCAGAGCGCGGGCACACGTCCGGCGGTCAGTTCCATCACCTTCAGTGCTGACTCGCGCGCGGCATAGGCCAGTGGCCCCGCGCCGACGAAGACGATCCGTTCGGGCAGGCGGGCGGTTGCGGCCGCCCCGGCCAGTCGCGGCAGCAGGGTCGTGGCGGTCTCGCCCGCGCGAGCCAGCCGGTCGGGCCAGCCGGGCGCGGCATCGAACAGCGCCAGCGCGCTCAGCACCATCGTCGTGAGGCTCGAGGTCATGGCGAAACCCTGGTCATGGGTCGCCTCGGGCAGGATGAGGACATGCCCGTTCGCGCCCGCCCGTTTCGCCAGCGCACTGTCGCCGTTGCAGGTGATGTTCAGCCTCGGCGCATCGGGTGCCAGCGCGTCGAGCGCATCGAGCGTGCCGAGCGATTCCGCCGAATTGCCCGACCGCCCGAACGAGACGACCAGCGGCCTGCGCCCCGCCGGACCGGCTTTCAGATAGGCGTCGGGGCGACTCACCAGATCAGTTGTCGGCACCGCACGCAGCCGGGGGCCGTCCTGTCCCTCGAGCCCGGCGACCACCATGTCGCCGATATAGGCGGACGAGCCCGCGCCGGTCAGCCAGACCTCATCGGTGCCGGTGCCCCTCACCCAGTCATGCGCGGCGGCGAGCACAGGGTTCCCGGCCCAGTTGCTCCAGATCGCCGGTTGGGCCATGATCTCGCGCCAGGTCTGCCAGCGGGACAGCGGGTCACTCATATCTCTCTCCGGATCAGCATGGGCGGCCCATAACATGCGCCTTTCCCCTTGGACAGGGACGGGCAGCGCTGCGCAACATGTTGCGGATGCGCCGGTCATATATGCCATGGATAGTTGACCAACACATCGTTCGGCCGCATGATCGCCCGAGTCGAAACATGGCGGGCAGGATGCATTTCACCCGGCTGAGGCTGAACGGATTCAAGAGTTTCGTCGACCCGACCGATCTGGTCATCGCCGAGGGGCTGACCGGGATCGTCGGGCCGAACGGCTGTGGCAAGTCGAATCTGCTCGAGGCGCTCCGCTGGGTGATGGGCGAGACGCGGCCCTCGCAGCTTCGCGGCGGCGGGATGGAAGATGTGATCTTCGCAGGCTCGGGCAGCCGCCCCGCGCGCCATTTCGCCGAAGTGCAACTCACCATCGACAATTCGGACCGCAAGGCCCCCGCCGCTTTCAATGATGCGGACATCCTCGAGGTCACGCGGCGGGTGACACGTGATCTGGGCTCGGGTTACCGTGTGCAGGGCCGCGAGGTGCGGGCACGCGATGTGCAGATGCTGTTCGCCGACGCGGCCAGCGGGGCCGGCTCGCCCGCGCTGGTGCGGCAGGGGCAGGTGGCCGAACTCGTTGCCGCCAGGCCGGTGGCTAGGCGGCGCATCCTTGAAGACGCCGCCGGAATCGCCGGGCTCTACCAGCGCAGGCATGAGGCCGAATTGCGCCTGCGCGGTGCGGAGCAGAACCTGTCGCGTGTCGATGACGTGATCGGCCAGCTTGAAACGCGATTGGGCCAGCTGGCGCGCCAGACCCGGGCCGCCCGGCGTTACCGCGAGATCGGGAACGAATTGCGCCTTGCCGAGGGGCTGGCGCTCTGGCGGCGCTGGGACGAGGCGCGGGCGGGGGCTGCGGCGGCGGAGGCGGCGCTGGACCGGCACCGTCAGGAGACGCTCGCCGCCGAGGCCCGCGCGGTTGCGGCGGTTGCGGCCCGGGCCCGGGCGGAGGAGGCCCTCCCGCCTTTGCGCGAGGAAGAGGCCATTTCCGGGGCCGTCCTGACTCGGCTCGAGATGGCGCGCGCCGCACTGGCCGAGGAAATCCGCCAGACCGCCACGCGGATCGCCGATCTGGAAGCGACCATCGCAAGGCTGGACGAGGACCACGCCCGCGAACGCGCGCTGGGTGCGGATGCCGAGGAAACGCTTGCCCGGCTCGCCCGCGACGAATCGCAGTTGCGCGTCGCAGGCGAGGGCCATGAGGAACGGCTGGCCGTGGCGCAGCAGGCGGCCGCCGGGGCGGGTGCGGCGCTGGCCGAAGCCGAAAGCGAACAGGTGGCGCTGGCGGGGGAGGCTGCCGAACTGCTCGCCCGCCACGACGAGGCCGCGCGGCGGCTGGACGAGCAGCGCAGGGCGCTGGCGCGGGCCGGGACCGCGCTGGAATCGGCGCGGTGTTCGGGTGAGGAAGCGATGGCCGCCGCACAGGCGGCGGGTGAGGCGGAGCGGCTGGCCGAAGCGGATCTCGCCACCGCCACCGCCACCGCCGCCAATGCCGAATCCGTGCTGGCCGAAGCCGAATCCGCCCGCCATGACGCGGCCGTGCAGGAAGGTGATGCCCGCGCCGCCCGCGCTGCTGCCGAGGGCGCGGCCCGCGCGCTTCAGGCCGAAGTCGCGGGTCTTGCCCGTCTCGTGACCCGCGCGCCGGGCGAGGAAGGCCAGATGCTCGCGAAGGTCACCGTCGCCTCCGGTTACGAACATGCGCTGGGCGCGGCGCTGGGCGACGACCTGCGCCACCCCGCCGAGGCAGGCAAGGGCAGCGGCTGGATCCCGCTTGCGGGAGAGATGCCCCCGCTCCCCGACGGGGCGGAGCCGCTTGACCGGCATATCACCGCCCCTCCGGCACTGGCCCGCGCGCTTTCAGCCACCGGAATCGTCGCGGCAGGGCAGGGTGAGGCCCTGCAGGCGCACCTCTTGCCCGGCCAGCGGCTCGTGAGCCGCGAGGGTGATCTCTGGCGCTGGGACGGGCTGCGGGTCATGGCCCGGGACGCGCCGTCGGCCCTTGCACAGCGGCTCGAACAGGAGAACCGCCTCGCGGCCCTGCGTCGTGAACTGGACGAGGCCGAGACCGGGGCCGAGGCCGCGCGCGCAGCGCATGAACGGATCGCTGCCCGCCTGAAGTCGCTTGCCGAGGCCGACATGACGGCCCGCGAGGCCCGGCGTGCGGCCGACCGTCTGCTTGCCGAAGCGCATCGCGCCACAAGTCGGGCGGGGGCCGAACATCGCCTTGCGCAGGGCCGCCGTGATGCTGCATCCGAGGCGCTGGCGCAGGCCGAGGCCGCACAGGCGCAGGCGCGCGAGGGCCTCGCCCGGGCCGAGGCCGCGCTCGCCGCGCTGCCTGACCCGGAGGCCGCGCGCAATGCTGCCGCTGCCGCACGTGCGAGGGTGGAAACCGCGCGTGAGGCGATGCTCGCCCGCCGCCAGGCTGCCGATGACCTGCGCCGCCAGGGCGAGGGTCGCCAGCGCCGGGCTGAGGCGATCGCCCGCGAACGCGCGGACTGGGAGGAACGCCGCGCCAATGCCGGTGCGCGGCTCTCTGCCCTTGCCGCCCGTCGGCAGGAAGCCGAAGCCGACCTCGCCCGCCTGCGTGCCACGCCCGCCGAACTGGACACACGGGATGCCACGCTTGCCCGTGACGTGGCTGCCGCCGAGGCGCGGCAGACGGCGGCAAAGGACGCGCTGGCGGCGGGGGAGGGCACCTTGCGCAACGCCCAGACCGAAGAGCGCGATGCGGAGCGCGCCGCCGCCGAGGCCCGCGAAGCCCGCGCCCGGGCCGAGGCCGGGGCCGAGGCCACGCTGCAGGCCGTCGAAGAAGCCGCCGCCCGCATCCTCGACATGCGCGATTGCACCCCCGATGCGCTCGCGGCCGGCATCGACCCGGACGACATGCCACCCCTGTCCGCACTCGACGCGCAGATCGCCACGCTTCGCCGCAACCGCGATGCGCTCGGCGCCGTCAATCTGCGCGCCGAGGAGGACGCCGCCGAGGCCGGGGCCGAACGCGACATGCTTCTGCATGAAAAGCAGGATCTCGAAGAGGCGATCCGCACCCTGCGCGGCGGGATCGGCAGCCTCAACCGCGAGGGGCGTGAACGGCTGCTCGCCGCCTTTGATCGCGTGAACGAGAATTTCGCCACGCTCTTCCGCCATCTCTTTTCCGGCGGCGAGGCGCGGCTGCAACTGGTCGAATCGGACGACCCGCTCGAGGCCGGGCTTGAAATCATGTGCCAGCCGCCGGGCAAGAAGCTGACCTCGCTCTCGCTCATGTCGGGAGGCGAACAGACGCTGACGGCGCTTGCGCTGATCTTCGCCGTGTTCCTGTCCAATCCTGCCCCGGTCTGTGTGCTCGACGAAGTGGATGCGGCGCTGGACGAAGCCAATGTGGAGCGATTCTCGCAGGTGGTGCACGGCTTCCTGGATCGCTCGCACTTTATCGTCATCACCCACCACAAGCGCACGATGCAGGGCTGCGATCAGCTCTACGGCATCACGATGCAGGAACGCGGCGTGTCCAAGCACGTGTCGGTGCGGTTCGATCAGGTCAGCGCCAACGGCAAGATCGCCAAGGAAGCGGTGGCGGCGGATGGCAACGCGGCCGCAGCCAGTCACGGTCAGACGAATGGTCACGCGAACGGCCATGCGGCGACGAACGGGCACACGAACGGTGAGGTGGCGAGCAACGGGCACGCGAATGGTCATGCCCATGGAAATGGAGAGGCACATGCCACCATCGAGGCTG
>CAYUBT010000054.1:0-260 GCA_964443055.1 uncultured Rubellimicrobium sp. | reverse complement strand
GATGTGTCATGGTCACGCTCACGACCATGACCAGGACCACGCGAATGGGCGCGCCCATGGAAATGGCGAGGCGCCCAGCCCCTCGCCCAGCGCCCGCGAGCGGTTGGCGGCCATGTTGCAGGAGCGCGAGCCGGCGGAGGTGGAGACGTTGAATTAGGGTTCGGCGGATCCCACGCCCGGAGGGCGCGGGCGTTCGTTTTCTCGGTCTCAGACGACTTCCTCATTTAAGCGCAGACGAGTTCGTCAATACCGCGCAGGCG
>CAYUBT010000053.1:0-15005 GCA_964443055.1 uncultured Rubellimicrobium sp. | reverse complement strand
CAGCGAAGCAACCCAGATCCACCGTTCTGGCTTGCCGCGTCGCCTGCGGCTCCTCGCAATGACGGCAGGAGAAGTGAGACCCGGGTTACTTCCGCCGCATGGCCTTTGCGCGGGCCTCCTTGCGGCGCGGCGCGGAACCACGGCGCGCCTTTGCCTTTGCACGCTCCAGCGGCCTGCCTTCAAGCTCGACCAGTTCTCCGGTGATCCCGCCCGCCACCGGCGTGATCTCGGACAGGGTCACGAGCACCCTTTGCCCGATCTGGAGCACGAGGTCGCTTTTTGCCCCGGTCAGCGCCTGTGTCCCGGCATCGTAGCGGAAGAACTCGTCGCCGAGGCTGCGCACCGGCACCAGCACGTCCGCTCCGCTGTCGTCGAGCCTCACGAACAGGCCGAATTTCTGCACACCGCTGATCCGCCCCTGAAATTCACCGCCTGCACGTTCGGCCAGATAGGCGGCAAGATAGCGGTCGGTCGTGTCGCGCTCGGCCTGCATCGAGCGCCGCTCGCTGTCTGAGATGAGTTGTGCCGTTTCCTCGAGCCGCTCGACGTCCTCGGGCGAGAGCCCGTCTTTCCCCCAGCCATGGGCCGTGATCAGGGCGCGATGCACCATCAGGTCCGAGTAGCGGCGGATCGGCGAGGTGAAATGCGCATAATTGCGCAGGGCCAGTCCGAAATGTCCGAAATTCCGGACGGAGTAATAAGCCTGCGCCATCGACCGGAGCGTCGCCATGTTGATGAGTTCATCCTGATCGGTCCCCTCGGCCTGACGCAGAAGCCGGTTGAGATGCTCGGTCTTCAGCACCTGCCCCTTGGCCAGCGTCAGGCCGGAGGCCTGGGCGATCTCGCGCAGGGCCGCGATCTTTTCCGGGTCGGGTTCTTCGTGAACACGGAAGATCACCGGGCTTTTCTTCGCGATCAGGGCCTCGGCGGCGGCGACATTGGCAAGGATCATGAATTCCTCGATCAGCCGATGCGCATCGAGCCGGTCGCGGAAGGCAACCGAGACGACCTTGCCATCGTCATCAAGCACGATCCGCCGCTCGGGCAGGTCGAGATCAAGCGGCTGGCGCGAGGCGCGCGCCCGGACCAATGCGCCATAAGCCGCGTAAAGCGGCTTCAGCACAGGCTCGACCAGCGGCTCATACCCGGGTTCCGGCCGCCCCTCGACCGCGGCCTGCACCGCGCCATATTCGAGCGAGCCGCGCGAGCGCATGATGCCGCGCATGAAGCGGTGGGACACCAGCCGTCCCGATTCGGACACCACCAGCCGCACCGCCATACAGGCCCGGTCCACATCTTCATGCAGCGAGCAGAGATCGCCTGACAGACGATCGGGCAGCATCGGCACGACCCGGTCGGGGAAATAGGTGGAATTGCTGCGCCGGCGCGCCTCGCGATCAAGTTCGGAGCCGGGCCGTACATGAGCCGCGACATCCGCAATGGCGACCCAGATGACATGGCCACCGGGATTCTTCGGGTCGTCATCGGCCATGGCGCAGACGGCATCGTCACGGTCGCGCGCATCTTCCGGGTCGATGGTGACAAGGGGCAGGTCGCGCAGATCCTCGCGGCCCTGTTCCGTGACAGGCTCCACCGCCTCGGCCTCGGCCAGGACCGTATCGGGGAAATGGTCGGGAATGCCGTGTTCATGAATGGCGATCAGGCTGAAGGCGCGCGGCGCGAACGGGTCACCCAGCCGGGCCACGACCTGCGCACGCGGCATGCCCGAACGCCGGGGCCCGCCGACTTCCTCGGCCTCGACCAGTTCGCCGGGCTTCGCACCACCCGTGGCTCCGTCGGGGACCAGCCAGTGACCGCCCGCGCCCTTGTCCACCGACTCGATACGTGCGCCATGGGTGCCCTTGCGGAAGATACCGATGATCCGGCGCGAACCGCTACCGATCTTGCGGATCACCCGTGCGCCGACTGCGCCGCCTTCGTCCTTCAACTGCGCCAGCACACGGTCGCCAGGGACAAGCGCGGCCTCGCGCCCGGAGGCGATCAGGCGGACAGGCCGCCCCTCGCCGCGACCGTCGCGAGCTGCGAGACGGGCGACCGGCTCGCCATCCTCGTCGACATCAATGACCTCGACCACGCCCACGGGAGGCAGGTCGCCCCTGCCCGCGCGCGGGCTGCGCCTGCGCGGCAGGTCGCCGGCGTCCTTCATCTCGCGCAGCAGCGCGCGCAGCTCGACCCGCGCCTTGCCACGGATGTCGAAGGCGCGCGCCAGATCGCGGGCGCTGCCTTCCTCGGGATGTTCCGCGACCCATTGCAGGATCGCCTTCTTGTCTGGCAGATCAACCATGGCCCGCACTAGCATGGCCTGCAATCGGCGTCATGGGCGAAGTCGCGACGACTTGCATCCGGTCTTTCGCGCGCTAGTGTTCCCGCGAGGCCGCAAGCGGGGAAGAACATGGCGCATGTTGTTGTCATCGGCGGAGGTCAGGCGGGCGCGTCGCTTGTGGCTCGCCTGCGCGCTGACGGATTCGACGGCGAGATCACGCTCATCGGAGAGGAACAGGTTCCCCCCTATCAGCGCCCGCCTCTGTCGAAGGCCTATCTTCTGGGCGAGATGGCGCTTGAGCGCCTGTTCCTGCGCCCCGCCGAATTCTATGCCGACCAGCAGATCGACCTGCGCACCGGCACCCGCGCCGCGGGGATCGACCGGGCGGCGCGGCAGGTGACGCTCGAAGGGGGCGAAGTGCTGGCCTATGACGCGCTGGCCCTGACGACCGGCGCGCGGCCACGGCGGCTTCCGACGGACATCGGCGGCAGGCTGCGCGGCGTGCATCTGATGCGCAGGCTCGGCGATGCGGACCGGCTCGCCCCCGAACTGCAGCCGGGCGCGCGGGCCGTGGTGATCGGCGGCGGCTATATCGGGCTCGAAGCGGCGGCCGTCTGTGCGAAGAAGGGCCTGCACGTGACCCTGATCGAGGCGGCGGAACGCATCCTGCAGCGCGTTGCCGCACCCGAAACTTCGGACTGGTTCCGTGAATTGCACCGAGGTCACGGCGTGGACATCCGCGAGGGGATCGGGACGGCCCGGATCGAGGGCGAGGAACGCGTGACCGGCGTGCGGCTGGCCGATGACACGCTCCTGCCCGCCGATCTGGTCATCGTCGGGATCGGCATCTCCCCCGAGACACGTCTGGCCGAGGACGCGGGGCTCGAGATCGACAATGGCATCGCCACCGACGCCTTCGCCCGCACATCCGACCCGCATATCTGGGCGGCGGGCGATTGTGCCAGTCTGGTCTTCAACGGCGAGCGAATCCGGCTCGAGGCGGTCTCGAACGCCATCGACATGGGCGAAGCGGTCGCGCGAAATATCATGGGCGCGGCGCAACCCTATGTGCCGAAGCCGTGGTTCTGGTCGGATCAGTATGACGTGCATCTGCAGATCGCCGGGTTGAGCCGCGGCTACGATTCGGTCCATGTGCGCGAGGATACCGGCCTGTCGCACTGGTATTACGCGGGTGAGCGGCTGATTGCCGTCGATGCGATGAACGACGCGCGGGCCTATATGGTTGGCAAAAGGCTGATTGATGCAGGCCGCTCGCCCGCGCCCGCACTGGTGCGCGACGCTTCGGTCGACCTGAAGGAGCTTCTGCGCGGGTGAGGATCATCGGCGGCAGGCATCGCGGCCTGACTCTGGCCGATCCCGGCAAGGGCGACCCCGCTGCCCATCTGCGCCCGACAGCCGACCGCGTGCGCGAGGCAGTCTTCTCGATGCTCACCGCCGGACGGTTCGGCAACCGGGTGGAGGGGGCGCATGTGCTCGACCTCTTCGCGGGCACGGGCGCGATGGGGCTTGAGGCCCTGTCGCGCGGGGCCGTGCATGCGGCCTTTGTCGATCGGGGGCGCAAGGCGCTTTCTCTCATTCACGAGAATCTGCGCCGGGCCGGGCGGGCGGGGGATGCGCAGGTGCTGGGCGTGGATGCGACGCGGTTGCCTCCATGGACCGGCGCGCCATTCGATCTGTTGTTTCTCGATCCCCCGCACCGGCAGGCTCTGGGCGAGGCAGCGCTGGCCTCGGCGCTGGCGGGCGGCTGGCTGGCTCCGGGTGCCATCATCGTCTGGGAGGAGGCCGCGCCGGTCTCCCTGCCCCCGGGAGTCACGCTGGCCGATCAGCGGCGGCATGGGGCAAGCGTGCTGACGACTCTGCTTTACGAACCGGACAGCCCGGCGACGAGTTCTGGAAACGCCGACCAGTCGTCGAAGGAGAACGCACCCGGGAAGTCATCCAGCCCGCCCCGACGATAGCCGCGCGTGAACAGTGCAAAAGGCACGCCCGCGGCCCGGGCGGTCGCGAAATCGACCTCGCTGTCACCGATATAGAGCAGCGGCGCGCCCGTTGCGGCGATGGCCGCCCTGAGCGGCGCGGGGTCGGGTTTCAGCACCGGCAGCGTGTCACCGCCCACCACGGTGCGAAACAGCCCGCCGATCCCCAGATGTTCCAGCATCGCCCGCGCCGGAGCCTCGGGCTTGTTGGTGCAGATGCCGAGCGGATGGCCCATCTCCGCCAGTGCCTGCAGGGCGGAATCCACTCCCGGGAACAGGTCCGCGCCTTCGGCATTTCTCTCGGCCCGGTCGGCGAAATCGTCATAGAGCCGGTCCACAGCATCCTCGGGCAGACCGCGCGCCCCGATCATGCGGGCGACGAAGACGCGCGCCCCGTGGCCGATGAAGCTGATCGTCTCCTCCAGCGACAGGGGGGACGCGCCCTCGCCCGCGAGGATCTCGTTAGCGACACCCATGATCTGCGGCGCACTTTCGACCAGCGTGCCGTCGAGATCGAAGATGAGCGCAGAGGTCATCCGGCAGCGGCCCGGATCGCAGCGATATTCCCGGCATAGGCAGCAGGCCCGCCCCGGAACACGGCAGAGCCCGCGACGAGGACATCGGCCCCCGCCCCGCGCACCGCGCGGGCATTGTCGGCGGTGACGCCGCCGTCCACCTCGATGTGAATCGGGCGGTCACCGATCATCTCGCGCACGGCCGCGATCTTCGGCAGGACTTCGGGAATGAACGCCTGCCCGCCGAAGCCAGGGTTCACCGACATGACCAGAACAAGATCGACGGCATCCAGAAGCCACGGCAACTGGTCAAGCCCGGTGCCCGGGTTGAGCGCGATCCCCGCCTTCACTCCGGCGGCGCGGATCGCCTGCAGGGAGCGATGCGCGTGCGGCCCGGCCTCGGCATGGATCGTGATGACATCGGCCCCGGCGTCGATGAAGCCCTGAAGATAGGCATCGACCGGCGCGATCATCAGATGAACATCCATCACGCCTTTCACATGCGGCCGGATCGCGCGCGCGGTCTGGGCACCGAAGCTGATCGCCGGAACGAAATGGCCGTCCATCACATCGACATGCACCCAGTCCGCCCCCGCCTCGGTGATGCGGCGGCACTCGCTGCCGAAATCGGCGAAATCGGCGGCGAGGATCGACGGGGCGATCTTCACGTTGCGGTCGAAGGTCATGGCTTTCCTGTCCTGGCGTCGGTCCGGCGCGGGCCGGACGATGCGATGTTCCGCCCGGAAGGTCCAGTGGGTCACCCCTCGCAATGACGATCCCGAACAAGAACGCCCCGGCCTTGCGGCCGGGGCGTTCTTCTTTCCCGAAGGGATCGGGCCTCAGCCCTTCTCCTCGATGATCTCGACCAGATGCGAGACCGAATTGACCATGCCGCGCACCGAGGGCGTATCCTCGAGTTCGCGGGTCCGGTGCATCTTGTTGAGGCCGAGCCCGATCAGCGTCTGGCGCTGCTTGGCGGGGCGGCGGATGGGCGAGGCCACCTGCTTCACGACCATGGTTTTCGCCATGTTCAGGCCTCCACGCTTTCGGGCGCCGCCTCGGCAGCCCCGGGCCTGCGCAGGATGTCGGCCACCTTCCTGCCACGCCGCTGCGCCACCGCACGCGGCGACTGCTCGCGCAGGAGGCCGTCGAATGTGGCACGGATCATGTTGTAGGGATTCTGCGACCCGAGCGATTTGGTCACCACGTCCTGCACGCCGAGCATCTCGAAGACGGCGCGCATCGGGCCGCCGGCGATGATCCCCGTTCCCGGAACGGCGGCGCGCATCACGACACGCCCGGCGCCATGGCGACCTTCGATGTCATGGTGCAGCGTGCGACCGTCGCGCAGCGGGATGCGGATCATGTTGCGGCGGGCCTGTTCGGTCGCCTTGCGGATCGCCTCGGGCACTTCCTTGGCCTTGCCCTTGCCGAAACCGACGCGGCCCTTCTGGTCGCCGACGACGACGAGCGCGGCAAAGCCGAAACGCTTCCCGCCCTTCACTGTCTTGGACACGCGGTTGATTGCCACCAGCCGGTCGGCAAATTCGGGGGCCGCATCCTCGCGGTTGCGGCGATCCCGGCGATTATCACGTTCTGCCATGACCGTCTCCTCAGATCTTCAGGCCGGCGTCGCGCGCGGCATCGGCAAGCGCCTTGACCCGACCGTGGAACAGGAAACCGCCCCGGTCGAAATAGGCCTCTTCGATCCCCTTCGCGCGGGCGCGTTCGGCAATCGCGACGCCGACCTTTGCGGCTGCATCGATATTGCCCTTGCCCACAACGCCCAGATCCTTCTCGAGCGACGAGGCGGAGGCGATGGTCACACCCTTCTCGTCGTCGATCAACTGGACCGAGATATTCTTCAGCGAACGATGAACCGAGAGACGCATCCGCCCCGAGTTCACCGTCTTGAGCTTGTTCCGGACGCGCTGACGGCGCTTCTGAAACAGGTCTCGTTTCGTGTTTGCCATGTCCTGCGTCCCTACTTCTTCTTGCCTTCCTTGCGGAAGACGAATTCGCCCCGGTAACGGATTCCCTTGCCCTTGTAGGGCTCGGGTGGCCGGAATTCGCGGATATTGGCCGCGACCTGGCCCACACGCTGCCTGTCGATCCCCTCGATCACGATCTCGGTGGGCTTGGGGGCACTGATGGTGACATCGGACGGCGTCTGGAACTCGACGTCATGCGAATAGCCGACCGACAGCTTCAGGACGTTACCCTGCATCTGCACCCGGTAGCCCACGCCCTGGACGTCAAGCTCACGGCGAAAGCCGGTCGAGACGCCGGTGACAAGATTCTCCACGATCGAGCGAGTCATACCCCACTGCTGGCGTGCGCGCTTGGAGCCACCACGCGGGGTGACCTTGAGCGCGCCGTCTTCCTGGGTGATCGTCACATCATCCGTGGCGGTGAACGACAGGGTGCCCTTGGGTCCCTTCACCTCGACCGTCTGACCGGAAATCGCGGCCGAGACGCCCTGCGGCAGAGGAACGGGCTGTTTGCCGATACGCGACATCTCCACCCTCCTCAGAATACCGTGCACAGCACTTCGCCGCCGACATTGGCGGCGCGTGCATGCGCATCGGACATGACGCCACGCGGCGTCGAGACGATCGAGACGCCCAGACCGCCGCGCACCTGCGGCAGGTCGGCAACGCCCATGTAGACGCGGCGGCCCGGCTTGGAAACGCGGCGCACCTCGCGGATGACGGGGGCACCATCGTGGTATTTCAGCTCGATTTCGAGCGTCGGATGGCCGTTCTTGTCGACAGCCGGGACATAGCCCCGGATGTAGCCCTCGTCCTTGAGCACGTCGAGCACCCAGCCGCGCAGCTTGGAGGCCGGGGTCGAGACCGTCGACTTGTGGCGGCGCTGTGCGTTGCGGATGCGGGTCAGCATATCGCCGATAGGATCGTTCATTCCCAATCCCTCCTTACCAGCTCGACTTGACGAGGCCGGGGATTTCCCCGTTCGAGCCAAGCTCGCGCAGCGCGATCCGGCTGACCTTGAGCTTGCGGTAATAGGCATGCGGCCGCCCGGTGAGCTGGCAGCGGTTGTGCAGCCTTGTGGGCGACGAGTTTCGCGGCAGTTCGGCGAGCTTCAGCGTGGCCTTGAAACGGTCCTCGACGGAAGCCTCACGGTCGTTGGCGATCGCCTTCAGTTCGGCCCGCTTGGCTGCATGTTGTGCGACGAGACGCTCACGCTTCTTCTCGCGCTCGATCATGGATTTCTTTGCCATATCAGTTTCCTCGCGAGATCAGCTGTTGAACGGCATGTTGAAGTGCTTGAGGAGCGCCTTCGCCTCGGCGTCGGTGCGCGCGGTCGTGCCGATCACGATGTCCATGCCCCAGATCTCGTCGACCTTGTCGAAGTTGATCTCGGGGAAGACGATATGCTCCTTGAGACCGAAGGCGTAATTGCCTCGGCCGTCGAACGACTTGCCCGAAACGCCGCGGAAGTCGCGCACGCGCGGCATCGCCACGGTGACAAGCCGGTCGAGGAATTCGTACATCCGGTCGCCCCGGAGCGTCACCTTGGCACCGACGGCCATGCCCTCGCGCAGGCGGAAGCCGGCGATCGACTTGGTCGCCTTGGTGATCACTGCCTTCTGACCGGCAATGATCGTCAGGTCGTCCGCAGCGGATTTCGCTTTCTTGCTGTCGCGCACGGCTTCGGCACCGCAGCCGATGTTCAGCACGATCTTGTCGAGCCGGGGCACCTGCATGATGTTCTTGTAGCCGAATTCCTCTTTCAGCGCAGCGCGGATCGTGTCGCGATAGAGCGCCTTGAGGCGGGGGGTATAAGTGGCTGCATCAAGCATCAGATCGCCTCCCCGGTGGTCTTGGCGTAGCGGACCTTCTTGCCGTCCTCGAAGCGGAAGCCGACACGCGTCGCCTTGCCGTTGCCGTCAAGGATGGCAAGATTGGAAAGATGGATCGGCATCGCCTTGGGCAGACGGCCACCCTGGGCGGTCTGGGTCTGGCGCTGGTGACGAATGGCGATGTTGACGCCCGAGACGACGGCGCGGCCGCTTTTCGGATCGACGCTCTCGATCTCGCCGGTCTTGCCCCGGTCCTTGCCGGTCAGCACGATCACACGGTCGCCCTTGCGAAGCTTGGCAGCCATCACAACACCTCCGGTGCGAGCGAGATGATCTTCATGAAGTTCTTGGCCCTCAGCTCGCGCACGACGGGCCCGAAGATGCGGGTGCCCACGGGGTCGCCCTGATTGCTCAGGATCACGGCCGCGTTGCGGTCGAAGCGAATCAGCGTGCCGTCCTCGCGCCGCACGGGAAACGCGGTGCGCACGACGACGGCCTTGCGGACGTCGCCCTTCTTCACGCGACCGCGGGGGATCGCCTCCTTGACCGACACCACGATGATGTCGCCCACAGAGGCATAGCGGCGGTGCGAGCCGCCAAGAACCTTGATGCACTGCACCCGGCGAGCACCGGAATTGTCAGCGACATCCAGATTCGTCTGCATCTGGATCATTACACTCTCCCGACCTTCGGAGACCAGATCCGGCTCCGGGGTTTCGACAAGTCAGGTCGTCAGGCCGAGGGGGCCAGGACTTCCCAACGCTTTGTGGCCGATTTCGGCGCACATTCCTGGATTCGCACGATGTCGCCCGCCTTGTAGACGTTGGCCTCATCATGCGCGCGATACTTCTTGGACGAACGCACGGTCTTCTGCAGCAGCGGGTGCTTGAAGCGGCGCTCGACCAGCACGGTCACGGTCTTGTCGTTCTTGTCCGAGGTCACGACACCCTGAAGGATCCGCTTCGGCATCTCAGTTCTCCGCTGCGGCTGCAGCCGCCTTCTGGTTGAGCACGGTCAGCACGCGCGCGGTGTCGCGGCGCACATCACGGATACGGGCCGAATTTTCCAGTTGGCCGGTGGCCTGCTGGAAGCGCAGGTTGAAGGATTCCTTCTTCAGCGCGACAAGTTCGGAACGAAGCTCTTCGGGGGTTTTCGCCCCCAGTTCGCTGGCCTTGAGAGCCATGGTCTTTCCTTTCAACACTCACCGGGGCGCCCGACAGGTCACGCCGAT
The DNA here is from genome assembly GCA_964443055.1 of uncultured Rubellimicrobium sp. Taxonomy (GTDB): domain Bacteria; phylum Pseudomonadota; class Alphaproteobacteria; order Rhodobacterales; family Rhodobacteraceae; genus JADYZU01. The sequence goes on along the minus strand of CAYUBT010000053.1, from coordinate 5,155 downwards.
TCCGGTGGAGGTGACAACAGACGCGTGCCTTACCCCCCCGAGACAGGGTTGGCAAGGCCGCGCCTGGGGCTTTCGCCCCCGTTTTTCACCAGTCCTCGCGCACCACGGTGCGGGTCTTGACCGGCAGCTTCATCGCGCCGAGGCGCAGGGCCTCGCGGGCAATGTCCTCGGGGACGCCGTCCACCTCGAACATGATCCGGCCCGGCTTGACCCGGCAGACCCAGCGGTCGGTCGAGCCCTTGCCCGAACCCATCCGCACCTCGATCGGCTTGGAGGACACGGGAATGTCCGGGAAAATGCGGATCCAGACCCGCCCCTGCCGCTTCATGTAACGGGTGATCGCGCGGCGCGCAGCCTCGATCTGGCGGGCGGTGATCCGCTCGGGTTCAATCGACTTCAGCCCGTAGGTGCCGAAGTTCAGCATCGTGCCGCCCGGCGCGGTGCCGTGGATGCGGCCCTTGTGCTGTTTGCGGAATTTCGTGCGCTTGGGTTGCAGCATTCTCTGTCACTCCTCAGCGGTCGCGGCCGGGACGCGCGCCCCTGGGGATCGCACCGTCCTGAAGTTCGGCCGCACGGCGGTCACGGGCCTGGGGATCATGCACCAAGATCTCGCCCTTGTAGATCCAGACCTTCACGCCGATGATTCCATAGGGCGTCATCGCTTCGGTCAGGGCATAGTCGATGTCCGCACGCAGCGTATGCAACGGCACGCGGCCCTCGCGAACCCATTCGGTGCGAGCGATCTCGGCCCCGCCGAGGCGGCCCGAGACATTGACCCGGATTCCCAGAGCGCCCATGCGCATCGCGTTCTGCACGGCGCGCTTCATCGCCCGACGGAACGACACCCGCCGTTCGAGCTGCTGGGCGATCGATTCACCGACGAGCGCGGCATCGAGTTCCGGCTTGCGCACCTCGACGATGTTGAGATGCAACTCCGAGGCCGTGAAGGCCGAGAGCTTCTTGCGCAGGCTCTCGATATCGGCGCCCTTCTTGCCGATGATCACGCCCGGACGCGCGGCATGGACCGTCACGCGGCACTTGCGGTGGGGGCGCTCGATGATCACGCGGCTGATGCCGGCCTGCTTGGCTTCCTTCTTGATGAAGTCCTTGATCGCAAGGTCTTCGAGCAGGAGGTTGCCATAGTCCTTCGTCGGCGCGAACCAGCGGCTGTCCCAGGTCCGGTTGACCTGAAGACGCATCCCGACGGGATTGACCTTGTTACCCATTGGCAGCTTCCTCGATCTGACGGACCTTGATCGTGATTTCCGAGAACGGCTTCAGGATCCTGCCGTAACGGCCCCGCGCACGCGGGCGGCCGCGCTTCATCACGAGGTTCTTGCCGACCCAGGCCTCGGCCACGATGAGGCTGTCCACATCGAGGCTGTGATTGTTCTCGGCATTTGCGATGGCGGACTGAAGACATTTCTTCACGTCCTGCGCGATCCGCTTCTTCGAGAAGGTGAGATCGTTGAGCGCGCGCTCCACCGGCTTGCCGCGGATGAGCGCGGCAACGAGGTTGAGTTTCTGCGGGCTGGTGCGAAGCATGCGGATCTTGGCCATCGCTTCGTTATCAGCCACGCGGCGGGGATTTTTTTCCTTGCCCATGACTTACTTCCGCTTCGCTTTCTTGTCAGCCGCATGTCCGTAATAGGTGCGGGTCGGGGCGTATTCCCCGAATTTCTGGCCGATCATTTCCTCGGTCACGAGCACGGGAACATGCTTCCGGCCGTTGTGGACGCCGAAGGTCAGCCCCACGAATTGCGGCAGGATGGTGGACCGGCGCGACCAGATCCTGATGACTTCGTTACGACCCGATTCGCGGGACGCCTCGGCCTTCTTCAGAAGGTAGGCATCGACGAAGGGGCCCTTCCAGACGGAACGTGCCATGTGTCAGCGGCCTTTCCTGGCGTGGCGCGAACGCACGATGTATTTCTGCGACGCCTTGTTCTTGTTGCGGGTGCGGGCACCCTTGGTGCTCTTGCCCCAGGGAGTGACTGGATGACGGCCGCCCGAGGTGCGGCCTTCGCCGCCACCGTGCGGGTGGTCGATCGGGTTCATGGCGACGCCGCGAACCGACGGGCGGATGCCGAGATGGCGCGTGCGCCCGGCCTTGCCCACGTTCTGGTTGGAGTTGTCCGGATTCGAGACCGCGCCGACCGTCGCCATGCACTCCTGGCGCACGAGACGAAGCTCACCCGAGCTGAGCCGGAGCTGTGCATAACCGCCGTCGCGACCGATGAACTGGGCGTAGGTGCCTGCCGCCCGCGCGATCTGGCCGCCCTTGCCGGGCTTCATCTCGACATTGTGGACGATCGTGCCGATCGGCATGCCCGAGAAAGGCATCGCGTTGCCGGGCTTGATGTCCACCTTCGCCCCAGAGACCACCCTGTCGCCTATGGCGAGGCGCTGCGGCGCGATGATATAGGCCTGTTCGCCGTCGAGATACCGGATCAACGCGATGAAGGCCGTGCGGTTGGGGTCATACTCGATCCGCTCGACCGTGGCCGGCATATCGAATTTGCGGCGCCTGAAATCGACAACGCGATAGAGACGCTTCGCGCCTCCGCCACGGTGCCGCATCGTCATCCGTCCGGTATTGTTCCGGCCGCCCGATTTCGACAGACCCTCGGTGAGGGCCTTCACGGGCCGTCCTTTCCAAAGCTCCGAACGGTCGATCAGAACCAGCCCGCGCTGGCCAGGCGTCGTCGGTTTATACGACTTGAGTGCCATGCTTCCTGTCTTCCGTCAGCTTGCAGCGCGTGTTCGCGCCGACTTTCGTCATAGGGCCCCGAAGGTCCCCGGCGGGTGGGATGGCAGGCATCCCGAAAGGCGCAGGCCCCGGATTGCACCGGGGCCGGGCCGAATGTCATGCGCTCCTATTAGAGCCCGGTCGTCACGTCAATGACGCTGCCTTCGGCAAGGCTCACATAGGCCTTCTTCACGTCCTTGCGCTCGCCGGGGCGACCGCGGAAACGCTTGCGCTTGCCCTTGGTGACGACCGTGTTGACGGCCTTCACCTTGACGTCGAAGAGCGCCTCGACCGCCTCCCTGATCTGGGGCTTGGTCGCGTCGATGGCAACCTCGAGGACGACCGCGTTCATCTCGCCTGCCATGGTCGCCTTTTCGGTGATGACCGGCTTGCGGATCAGGTCGTAATGCTCGGGGCGCGGGCCGGTGTCGGACTTGCTCATTTCAGTCTCGCCTCCAGGGCTTCGACGGCCGCCTTGGTCAGCACGAGCGTGTCGCTGCGCAGGATGTCGTAGACATTCGCGCCGATGCTCGGCAGCACGTTGAGGTTGCTGATGTTGCGCGCGGCGCGGGCGAAATCGGCGTTGATCTCGGCCCCGTCGATGATCAGCGTCCGCTTCCAGCCCAGATTGGCAAGCTGGCGCGCGAGAATGCTGGTCTTCGCTCCGTCCATTGCGGCCGAGTCGATCACGACCAGCTCGCCCGCCCTGGCCTTGGCCGACAGCGCATGGCGCAGGCCGAGGGCGCGGATCTTCTTGGGCAGGTCATGGGCATGGCTGCGCGGGGTCGGTCCGGCGTAGATGCCGCCCTTGCGGAAAATCGGCGCATTGCGCGAGCCGTGACGGGCGCCGCCCGTGCCCTTCTGGCGGTAGATCTTGCGCTTCGAATAGGCGACGTCCGAACGGCCCAGCGTCGAATGGGTGCCGGCCTGCGCACGGGCGCGCTGCCAGCGCACGACGCGGTGCAGGATGTCGGCCCGCGGCTCGAGGCCGAAGACCTCGTCCGACAGATCAACGGTGCCGGCCGCTTCGCCGGCGAGGGTGATGGCTTCGGCTTTCATTCCTCGCCTTCCTTCTCGACTGCCGCCGCCTCAGCGACGGGCGCGCTCCGCAGAGCGGCGGGCGTGACCAGATTGTCGTGAGTCGGCTTCTTCACGGCATCCTTGACCGTGACCCAGCCGCCCTTGCTGCCCGGCACCGCGCCGCGCACCATGATGAGGCCGCGCTCGGAATCGGTGCGCACGACCTGCAGGTTCTGGGTGGTCACGCGGACATTCCCCATATGGCCGGCCATCTTCTTGCCCTTGAACACGCGACCCGGGTCCTGGCACTGGCCAGTCGAGCCGTGCGAACGGTGCGAGATCGAGTTGCCGTGCGTGGCCCGGCCGCCCCCGAAATGGTGGCGCTTCATCGCCCCCTGGAAGCCCTTGCCGATCGAGGTGCCCGAAACATCGACGAACTGGCCGGCGGCGTAGTGATCGGCGATGATCTCCGCGCCCACCGGAATCAGATTCTCGGGATCGACGCGGAATTCGGCGACCTTGCGCTTGGGCTCGACATTCGCGGTCGCAAAATGGCCGCGCATCGCCTTCGAGGTACGCTTCACCTTCGCGGTTCCGGCCCCAAGCTGAACGGCGGTATAGCCGTCCTTCTCGACCGTGCGCTGCGCGACAACCTGAAGATTATCGAGTTGGAGAACGGTCACCGGCACCTGCCGTCCGTCCTCGAGGAACAGGCGGGTCATCCCCACCTTCCGTGCAATCACGCCAGAGCGTAGCATGTGCGCCTCCTCAGACCTTGATCTCGACATCGACACCGGCAGCGAGGTCGAGCTTCATGAGCGCGTCCACCGTCTGCGGAGTCGGGTCCACGATATCGAGCAGCCGCGAATGGGTGCGGATCTCGAACTGGTCGCGGGACTTCTTGTCGATATGCGGGCTGCGCAGGACCGTGAATTTCTCGATCTTGTTGGGCAGCGGAATCGGACCACGCACCGAGGCGCCGGTGCGCCGCGCGGTGGTCACGATCTCGGCGGTCGAGGCGTCGAGCACACGATAGTCGAACGCCTTGAGCCGGATGCGGATATTCTGGCTGGTGACGGCCATGGTCTTGCCTCTCCAAGGCTGTGCGGTCGAGAGGTGGGCCGGCGGAATTGCCGGTCCACTTCGGACCTTGGTCGATGTCTTGGCGGCGGACCTGCGCCCGCCGCTGGTGGCGCCCCTTCGGGCACGGCCTTTCGGCGCTTACTTGATGATCTTTGCGACGACGCCCGATCCGACGGTGCGGCCGCCCTCGCGGATGGCGAAGCGCAGCTTCTCCTCCATGGCGATCGGCGCGATCAGCTCCACCTCGAACTTCAGGTTGTCGCCCGGCATCACCATCTCCGTCCCCTCGGGAAGCGTCACCGT
>CAYUBT010000052.1:0-15250 GCA_964443055.1 uncultured Rubellimicrobium sp. | reverse complement strand
TCGCTCGGGTCCTGACCCGCCGCCATCGCGAGGAGGCGCAGCCGATGCGGCAAGCCAGCAGCGTGGGGACCGGGTTGCTTCGCTGCCGCGCGATGATCGGAGGGAGAGAGTGTGAACGCCTGAACGCTTTCCCCTTGCCAACCTCGGATCGGCCCCCTATATGCTCGCTTGACAGCGGCGCGCCGGTCTCCACCCCCGGTGCCCACCGAAAAGTTGGCGGGCCGCTGGCCCGTTTTTTTGTGCCCGAAAGGCCGCGCCCGGCGCGAACTGCTCCAGATGAACGATCTTGTCGCCCGCACCGCCATCGACCGGCGTCTTGCCGAGATCACCCGCCCGATGATCGAGAGTCTGGGCTATGAACTCGTGCGCCTGCGCTTCACCGGCAGCAAGAGCCCGATCCTGCAGATCATGGCCCAGCGTCCCGACGGCAGCATGGATGTGGATGCCTGCGGCGAGATCTCGACGGCTGTCTCGGCGCTGCTCGATGTCGAGGATCCGGTCGTCGAGGCCTATACGCTCGAAGTGTCTTCGCCCGGGATCGACCGCCCGCTCACGCGGCTGCAGGATTTCGAGCAATGGGCCGGCCATGTCGCCCGGATCGAGACCGAGGAGCTGATCGACGGGCGGCGGCGCTTCAAGGGCACGCTCGACGGGGTCGAGGGCGACGAGGTGCTCATCACGCTGGACGGCGACCCGGAGACGCCGACCATCGGCCTGAAATTCGACTGGCTCGTGGACGCGCGGCTCGTTCTGACCGATGACCTGATTCGCGAAGCCCTGAAGGGCCGCAAGGACGCGGGACTGATCGACGAGGCGCAATTCGACGAGGTCCGGCAGGTGCTGGATAGTGACGACGACGTGAACGAGGGCGGCGACAGCCCGCAACAGGAGACTCATTGATGGCGATCACATCTGCCAATCAGCTGGAACTGCTCCAGACCGCAGAGGCGGTTGCGCGCGAGAAGATGATCGAGCCCGGGCTCGTGATCGAGGCCATGGAGGAGAGCCTCGCCCGTGCCGCCAAGAGCCGCTACGGAGCCGACATGGACATCCGCGTCTCGATCGACCGCAAGACCGGCCGCGCCACCTTCACCCGCGTGCGCACCGTGGTCGAGGACGACGCGATCGAGAACTACCAGGCCGAGATGACAGTCGAGCAGGCGCGCCAGTATCTCGAGAATCCCGAGATCGGTGATGTCTTCGTCGAAGAAGTCCCACCGGTGGACATGGGCCGCATCGCCGCGCAATCAGCCAAGCAGGTGATCCTGCAGCGGGTGCGCGAGGCCGAGCGTGACCGCCAGTACGAGGATTTCAAGGACCGCGTGAACACCATCGTAAACGGCACGGTGAAGCGCGAGGAATACGGCAATGTCATCGTCGATGTCGGCGTCGGCGAGGCTATCCTGCGCCGCAATGACAAGATCGGCCGCGAATCCTATCGCCCCGGCGACCGGATCCGCGCCTGGGTCAAGGATGTTCGGCGCGAGCCGCGCGGACCCCAGATCTTCCTCTCGCGCACCGCCCCCGAGTTCATGGCGGAACTGTTCAAGATGGAAGTGCCCGAAATCTACGAGGGCACGATCGAGATCAAGGCCGTGGCCCGCGACCCCGGCAGCCGTGCCAAGATCGCCGTCATCTCCTATGACAGTTCCATCGACCCGGTCGGTGCCTGCGTCGGCATGCGCGGCAGCCGGGTACAGGCCGTGGTGGGCGAACTGCAGGGTGAGAAGATCGACATCATCCCCTGGAACGAGGACATGCCCACCTTCCTCGTGAATGCGCTGCAGCCTGCCGAAGTGTCCAAGGTCGTCATCGACGACGAGGCCGCGCGGATCGAGGTCGTCGTCCCCGAAGAGCAGCTCTCGCTCGCCATCGGGCGGCGTGGGCAGAATGTGCGTCTCGCAAGCCAGCTGACGGGACTCGATATCGACATCCTCACCGAGGAAGAAGAGAGCAAGCGCCGTCAGGCCGAATTCGAGGAGCGCACACATCTCTTCATGAATTCGCTCGATCTCGACGAATTCTTCGCCCAGCTTCTGGTCGCCGAAGGCTTTACCAGCCTTGAGGAAGTCGCCTATGTCGAGCTTGACGAACTGACCTCGATCGACGGCGTGGACGAGGCGACTGCCGAAGAACTCCAGGCACGTGCCCGCGACCATATCGACGCCGAGAACCGGGCCGCGCTCGAACGTGCGCGCGTCCTTGGTGCCGAGGACAGCCTCATTGCCTTCCCCGGCCTCACACCGCAGATGGTCGAGGCGCTGGCGCAGGACGACGTGAAGACGCTCGAGGATTTCGCGACTCTGGCCGACTGGGAGATTGCCGGTGGCTGGACCACCGTGGATGGCGAGAGGACGAAGGACGACGGCATTCTCGAGCCGTTCGATGTTTCGCTCGACGAGGCGCAGAACATGGTGATGACCGCACGTATCGCGCTGGGCTGGGTCGATCCGGCGGATCTCGCCTCTGAAGAGGACGAGGCCGGTGATGAGGCCGGCGGGGAAGCGGAAGACGACAGCGCAGACGAGGCCGGGGAGTGATTCCCCGGCATCCTGGCAGAAGGACGGCGGATGACGCGCGGCGGGACACGAAAGGACAGGGACGGGCCGGAACGGCGCTGCATCGTCACGGGCGATGTGCAGCCGAAGTCCGGGCTCATCCGCTTTGTCGTCGGCCCGGATGATACTGTCGTGCCCGACATCCTCGGCCGCCTGCCGGGCCGGGGCATGTGGGTCACGGCCGAACGCGATGTGCTCGAGCGCGCCACGCGTGGCCATTTCGCCCGATCTGCCAGGGGCCCGGTTGCATTGTCGGCCGATCTCGCCGATGAAGTCGAGCGGCAGCAGGCGCGTCGGGTCACCGAACTGATCGCGCTGGCCCGCAAGGCCGGTCTTGCCGTCTGCGGGTTCGAGAAGGTGAAGGCGCAGCTTGCCTCGGGCAATGTCCGGGTGCTGCTGCAGGCATCGGACGGATCGACCAGGGGCAAGTCGAAATTGTGGACGCCGACCGGCGCGCGCTATTTCGATTGCCTGACCGCTGACGAGCTGGGGCTGGCCTTCGGGCGGCAAAGTGTCATACACGGCGCGCTCGCGGCTGGTGCATTGAGCGACCGTGTAGTAGAGGAGGCCGCAAAACTGCGCGGCCTTCGCAGGATGGACGGCGGTCAGGGGACCGCCGGAGAGGATACAGAAACCTGATGACCGACACCGACGGCAAGAAACCGCTTGGCATTCGCGCTTCCGGCGCCCGGCCCGGCGCTGTCAAGCAGAGCTTCAGCCACGGCCGCACCAAGAGCGTAGCGGTCGAAGTCAAGAAGAAGCGCGTGCTCACCCCGCGCCCGGGGACCGGCACCACTCCGCGCGGTGCGGCCCCGGTTGCGGGCGATCCGGCGCGGCGTCCGGCCGGGATCTCGGAAGCCGAACTCGAGCGCCGGATGCGCGCTCTCGCCGTCGCGAAGGCGCGCGAGGCCGAGGATGCGGCCCGCCGCGAGGCCGAGGAAAAGGCGCGCGAGGAAGACCGCGAGCGCCGCCGGGCCGAGATCGAGGCCAAGGAGCGCGAGGAGCGCGAACATCAGGAACACCTGCGCCGCAAGGCCGAGGAAGAGGAGCGCGCCAAGGCCGAGGCAGAGGCTGCGGCCCGCCGTGAGGCGGCACTCAGCGCCCCCACTCCGCCGTCTGCCGCGGTCGAGGAACAGCGTCCCGCCCGAGGCGGTGGCCCCGCCCCGACGGCCCGTCGCGGAGATCGCGAGCGGGACGGAATGCGCACCGACAAGCCCGCGCGCCCCGGCCGGGGCGAAGGTGGCCGCCGGTCGGGCAAGCTCACGCTCAGCGGCGCTCTTGACGGCGAAGGCGGGCGGCAACGCTCCATGGCCGCGATCCGCCGCAAGCAGGAACGCGCGCGCCAGAAGGCCACCGGGGCAAGGATCGAACGTGAAAAGGTCATCCGCGACGTTCAGCTTCCCGAGATGATCACGGTGAGCGAACTCGCCAACCGCATGGCCGAACGCGTGACCGACGTGATCAAGCTGTTGATGCGCAACGACATCATGGCCACGCAGAACCAGACGATCGACGCGGACACTGCCGAACTCGTGATCGAGGAATTCGGCCACCGCGTCGTGCGGGTCTCTGATTCGGATGTCGAAGATGTCATCAAGACCGCGCCCGACGCCGAAGAGGATCTGCGCCCGCGTCCGCCCATCATCACGATCATGGGCCATGTCGACCACGGCAAGACCAGCCTTCTTGATGCGATCCGCAATGCCAGCGTCGCTTCGGGCGAGGCCGGGGGAATCACCCAGCATATCGGTGCCTATCAGGTGAAGACCGAATCTGGCGCTGTCCTGACCTTCCTCGACACGCCGGGCCACGCGGCCTTCACGTCGATGCGGGCGCGGGGCGCGCAGGTGACGGATATCGTCGTTCTCGTCGTCGCTGCCGATGATGCGGTGATGCCCCAGACCGTCGAGGCGATCCGTCACGCCAAGGCCGCAGGCGTGCCGATGATCGTGGCGATCAACAAGGTCGACAAGCCGGAGGCCGATCCGCAGAAGGTGCGCACCGATCTCCTGCAACATGAGGTCGTCGTCGAGGCCATGTCGGGCGACACGCAGGATGTCGAGATTTCGGCCAAGACCGGCAAGGGGGTCGACGAACTGCTCGAGGCCATCGCCCTGCAGGCAGAGATTCTCGAACTGAAGGCCAACCCTGACCGCGACGCGATGGGTGCCGTGATCGAGGCGCAGCTTGACGTGGGCCGTGGCCCGGTCGCGACGGTCCTCGTCCAGAACGGCACATTGCGCAAGGGCGATGTCTTCGTCGTGGGCGAACAATGGGGCAGGGTCCGCGCGCTGGTCAACGATCATGGCGAGACCGTGGACGAGGCCGGCCCCTCCGTGCCGGTCGAGGTTCTCGGTCTCCACGGGACGCCCGAGGCGGGCGACATGCTCAACGTGGTCGAGACCGAGGCGCAGGCGCGCCAGATCGCCAGCTATCGCGAGAGCCTCGCCAAGGAAAAGCGTGCGGTGGCCGGATCGGCGACCACGCTCGACCAGCTCATGGCGCGCGCCAAGGCCGACAAGGACGTCGCCGAACTGCCTGTGGTGGTGAAGGCCGACGTGCAGGGCTCCGCCGAGGCAATCACGCAGGCGCTCGAGAAGATCGGCAACGAGGAGGTGCGCGTGCGCGTCCTTCTTTCGGGCGTCGGCGCGATCACCGAAAGCGACATCACGCTGGCCGAGGCCAGCAACGCATCGGTGATCGGCTTCAACGTGCGGGCCAATGCGCCTGCCCGGGCCTCTGCCAACCAGAAGGGCGTGGAGATCCGCTACTATTCGATCATCTACGACCTGACCGACGACATCCGGGCGGCAGCCTCCGGGCTCCTCAAGGACGAGGTGCGCGAGCGGTTCATCGGCTATGCGAAGATCCTCGAGGTCTTCAGGGTCTCGGGCGTCGGCCGCGTTGCCGGCTGTCTCGTCACCGAAGGCGTGGCGCGGCGCTCGGCGGGGGTGCGTCTCCTGCGCGACAACGTGGTGATCCACGAAGGCACGCTGAAGACGCTCAAGCGCTTCAAGGACGAGGTTCCCGAGGTCCAGTCCGGTCAGGAATGCGGCATGGCCTTCGAGAATTACGAGGATATCCGCCCCGACGACGTGATCGAGATCTTCGAACGCGAGATGGTCGAGCGGACGCTCTGACCTGCCCCGGATGGGGCGGGCAGCAGCGCCGGGGCGGCCGGGCCTTGCCCGGCGCCTCAGGCGGCCGCCAGCTTCACGAAATCCCTGACCTGTTGCGAGCGGCTGGTGCGCTTCCAGGCGAGGACCGTCTGGCTCTGAAAGCCGGGATGGGCGATCCGGCGTGCCGCCACCGATCCGGCAAACAGGTTCACGAGGCTTTCGGGAAGAATCGTGATGCCGATTCCGGCGGCGACCAACCCGACCAGGGCGACGGTATTGGTCGCCTCGAGCGCGATCTTCAGATTGATTCCCTCGGCCGAGAACATGCTGTTCAGGTGCTGGCGGTATTCTTCCCATTCGCTCATGTCGCCCAGAATGATCTTCTCGTCCGCCAGCATGTCCGGCCGGATCTCGGGCTGTGACAGGAGCGGGTGATCCATATGCGAGACCATGTAGAGCGCCTCGGTCGCCAGCAGCCTCGCATGGTAGTCGGCGTGATCGAACGGGCCGATGAGGAAGCCGATGTCGATTTCGTCATGTGCAAGCGCGATCTTCTGGCCGCGGGTGCGGATATAGCGCAGCTTCACCTGCACATGCGGGTGCTGTTCCTGGAACCGGGCCATGGCGCGGGGCATCAGTTCCGGCGCGGCAAAGGCCATGTAGCCGATATGCAGGAGGCCGGTCTTGCCCTCGGCGATCCGGCGGGCGGATTCGACCGACTGCGCATAACGGTTCAGGATCTCGCTGTTTTCCTCGTAGAAGTCGCGCCCGGCCTGGGTCAGGAACACCTCGCGTGTCGTTCGCTCGAACAGCCGGAAGCCCAGGCCCGCCTCGAGTTTCTGGATGCGGCGCGACAGGGCGGACTGGTCCAGGTTCAGGCGCGCCGCCGTGCGCCGGTAGTTGAGTTCCTCTGCCAGAACCAGGAAGCTGCGGATTTCGTCCAGACCGGGCCAGGGGGTCATGATCGGGCCTCTGCGCTACTGATGCAGGGTGTGCATTAACACATGATGACTCACCATTTCCAGAACCGTCGTCCCCCCGTTACTTGAAACGAGACCGGCGGGGCCGGTCTTGGGGAGTTTTCGGACCAGGGGAGGCGACGTGTCGTACCCGGAGTCCATGGAATCAGGAGCATATGTAATGAGCGATCTCGACCTGCAGGAACTGGACCGTCTTCTGAATGAAGCCTTCGATGCGGCCAGCAAGCTTTACAAGGACCGCGGCTTCCAGCGCCGTGTGGGCTTCGGCAAGCGCCCGGCCCTTGTCAGCGTGGACCTTGCCAATGCCTGGACCCGCCCGGGCAATCCCTTCACCTGCGATCAGGAGAAGATGAACAACGAGATCATCCCGGGGATGCAGAAGCTGCTCAAGGCCTTCCGGGCGGCGAATCTGCCGGTCGTGCATGTGACCACGGCCTACGAGATCACGGACCGCAATGCCGACTTCACCGACATGGGCCTGTGGCACGACAAGATCCCGGTGGACGTGATCAACCTTGCCGACAAGGATCTCTGGGCCATCGACAGCCGCATCGCGCCGGTGGACGGCGAATACACGCTGCTGAAGAAGCGCGCCTCGTCCTTCCATGGCACCGAACTTGCCGGCATCCTGCGCGCCAACAACGTGGACACGATCCTCGTGACCGGCGTCACTGCCTGCGCCTGCGTCCGCCAGACGATCTGCGACGGCATCGCCGACGGGTTCCGGACGATTGCGGTCAAGGAATGCATCGGCGACCGTGTCCCGGGCGCTGTGGCATGGAACCTCTTCGACATCGACGCGAAATTCGGAGATGTCCACACGGTCGACGAATGTGTGGCGTATATCGAAAACCTCGGAGCGTCGGCAGCAGCCTGACGTGACACGGAAAGCCCCGCCGACTCTGTCGGCGGGGCTTTCCGGTTGAAGCCGGGCGCCGGACGACGACCGGAGGACAATGATACGGGGAAGGAGAATCATGGCCAGGATCGGCGTAGATGTCGGCGGTACGAATACGGATTTCATCCTGGAGTGCAGGAAAGGCGTATTCTACCACAAGTCTCCGACGACACTCAGGAATCAGGCGATCGGGGTTGTCGAGGGCGTCCGCAACATTTGCGAGAGGGCGGACATCGACCTCTCGGAAGTCGATGTGATCGTCCATGGCACGACCACCGCCACCAACATCACCATCGAGCGCAGCGGCTCGGAATGCGGCATGATCACGACGAAGGGTTTCCGTGACATCCTTCATATCGGCCGCCACAAGCGTCCCTACAATTTCTCCCTGCATTTCGACGTGCCATGGCAAAGCAACCCGCTCGTCAAGCGCAGGAACCGTATCGCCGTGGCCGAGCGGATCCTGCCGCCGTCCGGCGAGATTGCCACGCCCCTTGACGAGGACGCCGTGCGCGAGGCCTGCGCACTTTTCCGCAAGCGCAACGTCAAGTCCATCGTCATCGGCTTCATGTTCTCTTTCCTGAACGATGCGCATGAACGGCGCGCGCGAGAGATCGTCCTCGAGGAGATCCCCGACGCCTATGTCACGCTCTCGTCCGAAGTCGCCAATGTCATGCGCGAATACGAGCGTTTCTCCACGGCGGCGATGAACTGCTATGTCGGTCCCAAGACCGCCTTCTATCTGCGTGACCTCGAAAGCCGCCTGAAGGCGGCCGGGATCAATCCCCGGCTGCGCGTGATGCAGTCGAATGGCGGTGTCTCGACCATCGATTCCTGCGCCGAACGCCCGATCCGGATCCTGATGTCGGGGCCTGCGGGCGGCGTCATCGGTGGTGCGGCCGAGGGCCGTCGCGCCGATGCCCCGAATGTCATCACCGTCGACATCGGCGGCACGTCGGCGGACATCTCGACGATCCCCGGGGGCGAAGTGAAGATCATGAACCCGCGCGACACTTTTGTCGGCGGGCATCCGGTCCTGACCCCGATGATCGACCTTGTCACCATCGGTGCCGGGGGTGGCTCCATCGCCTATATCGACGAGGCGGGCGGCTTCAACGTCGGTCCCCGTTCTGCCGGATCCGAGCCCGGCCCTGCCTGCTACGGGCGCGGCGGCACGGAGCCCACCGTGACCGATGCACAGATCGTGCTCGGACGCATGGACCCGGACATGGCCCTGGGCGGAGAACTGAAGCTCGATGCAGAGCTTTCCCACAAGGCCATCGAGGAGAAGATCGCGAAGCCGCTGGGAATATCGGTCACCGAGGCGGCACTCGGGATCATCAGGATCATCAACAACAACATGGCACTGGCCATCCGCTCGAATTCGGTAGCCAGGGGGCTCGATCCGCGCGATTTCTCGATCATGCCCTTCGGCGGCTCCGGGCCGCTCCATGGCGTCGCACTGGCCGAGGCGATGGCCTGCAAGGATGTGGTCATCCCAGTCGCGCCGGGCATCACCGCTGCTGTCGGACTCACGCAGACCGATCTGCAATACGAGCGCACCGAGGCGGTCATCGTAGAACTGAAGGCCGCCGGAAAGGACGAGATCGCCAAGATCAACGCCGCAATCGCCCGCCTGAGGGACGAGGTGCAGGCCCAGCTTGACAGCGACGGGATGGAGCGCGACCGGCATGATATCAGGGTGGTGGCCGAATGCCGCTACCACGGTCAGGGGTTCGAGCTTCGGGCGGAGATTCCCGATGGCCTCGTCACCGCCGGGAACATCCATGCGATTGCCGACAGCTTCCATGACCAGCACCAGGCGGATTACGGCTACAGCTACCGCGACGCCGAGGTCGAGTTGATCACCATTCGCGCCATCGGCTCGGCGGTCGTGACGAAGATCGAGATTCCCAGGGTCGCGGCCCCGGACGCGGAAGGAATCGCGCGGGCGTTCATGTTCACGCGTCCGACGACCTTCGACTGCGGCAAGACTCTGGACACGCCCCGCTATGACCGGACGAAGCTGCGGGCGGGCGAGCGCGTGGAGGGGCCCGCCCTGCTGCATCAGCAGGATTCGACCACGATGATCCCGCCCGGCTATGTCGGGCTGACGCTGGATTACGGGAATCTCCGCATCGAGCGGCCGGGCGCGTGAGGGAGGATGAAGCGATGAACAAACCGATGACGACAGCCGATGCTGAAATCGACCCGATCACCCTTCAGGTTATCCGGGGCAGCCTCGAGACGATCGCGGAAGAAATGGGGCATGTGCTTTACCGTATGTCGTTTTCCTCGATCATCCGGGAAAGCCAGGATCTGGGCGCGGGCCTGTTCGACCTCGATTTCAATACCCTGTGCGAATCCGAATCGACACCGATGCATATCGGTTCGATCCCGGCCTATCTGCGGGGGATCGCCGAGACCATCGACGACGGAGAATGGTTCGAGGATGACGTTGTCGTCCACAACCATCCCTATCACGGCTCGTCCCATACGCCGGACTTCGCCATCGTCGTGCCGGTCTTCTACAAGGGGCGGCTGGTCGGCTATTCCGCGAATACCGCCCACCACGTCGATATCGGCGCGGCAACGCCCGGGCTCATCATCGACGTGCCCGATGTCTATGCCGAGGGGATGCTGTTCGCGGGCACCAAGCTTTACCGCAAGGGTGTCCGGGACGAGACGATGTGGAGCTATATCCGCAACAACAGCCGGGCGGCGCAGCAGCTCGTCATGGATATCGAGGCGCAGGTCGCCTCGGCGCGGCTGGGTGCCAGGCGTTTTGTCGAGCTTCTGGACAAGCATGGCGAGGGACTCGTCTTTCAGGCGTCCCGGCAGCTCATGGATTACGCCGAGCGCATGATGCGGCAGCAGATCGCGGAGATTCCCGACGGTGAATATGTGGTCGAGGACTGGCTCGACGACGACGGCCGCAACCGCGACCAGAGGCTGAAGATCAAGGTCACGGTCCGTGTGAAGGGCGACGCGGTGGAAGTGGACCTGACCGGCTCGGCCGACCAGACGCCGACAGCCTACAACGTGCCTTTCGAGGGGTCGACGAAGGTCGCCATCTATTCCGCTTTCCGCAAACTGCTGCTGGATGCGGCGA
This sequence comes from uncultured Rubellimicrobium sp., assembly GCA_964443055.1. Classification (GTDB taxonomy): domain Bacteria; phylum Pseudomonadota; class Alphaproteobacteria; order Rhodobacterales; family Rhodobacteraceae; genus JADYZU01. The sequence continues at coordinate 4,583 of CAYUBT010000052.1, read as the reverse complement.
CATCCGAAACGCGGGTGCCCTCGAACGAGGGTTCGTTCAGGCCGATCAAGGTGATTGCGCCGCTCGGTTCGATCTTCAATCCGAAATTCCCGGCCTCGGCCGAGGCGCGCTTCACGCAGTGCAACCGGGTGAACGACATGATCATCCGCGCCTTTGCCGAGGTGATGCCGGAACGGGTGATCGCGGGTTCGTCCGCGTCGATCAGCTTCGCCTCCTATTCGGGCGTGAGGCCCTCGGGCGATTACTGGGTGTTTCTCGAGGTGAACGAGGGGGCCTATGGCGGCCGTCCGCATTCGGACGGGCCAGACAGTATCGACAACCTGATGGCCAATACCCGCAACAACCCGCTCGAGGATCTGGCGATGCATATCCCCATGATCTGCGACCGCTACGAGTTGCGCGACGACGCGCCTCCGGGTGCGGGCGAGTTCAGGGGCGGGATTGGTGTCATCAAGTCGCAACGCGTCCTGACTGCCGGCTTCATCACGCATGAATCCGAGCGCCATACAGAAGCGCCGAAGGGGATCTTCGGCGGGACCGACGGTGCCGTCGGCCGCTGCACCATCACTAATCCCGACTTCCCGGGCGAGGAAAAGGAAATGTATTCCAAGTTCTCGGGATATCCGGTCAGACCGAATGACGCGATGAATTACTACAGCCCGAACGGGGGGGGCTACGGCAACCCGCTGAAGCGGTCGGCCCGGAAGGTGCTCGATGATGTCCTCGACGGTTTCGTCACGCCGGAAGCGGCCTTCGAGGTCTATGGTGTCGTGCTCGACCTCGACGCCGAGGTCGTGGACATGCCGGCAACCGAGGCGCGCCGGGCCGGGATGCAGACCGCCGCCGGATAGGTTCGTCAGAACAGGGGCAGGGGCTGCCGTGGCGTCCCCTGCTGCCCGCCCCGTCATGACAGGGAAGCACGGCCGACGCGGCAGCCCGTTGGCCGTGGGCTTGCATTGACGTGCCGCCCGGCGCGGGCGGCTTGCCAGCGGGGGAAACACCGCGCAATCTCCGTGCGACGATCCCTGCCGCGCGAGGTCATGACGGTGAACCGGCCGAACATCCTCATCCTCATGGTCGACCAGCTCAACGGGACATTCTTTCCCGATGGCCCGGCTCCCTTTCTTCATGCGCCCAATCTGGCGAGATTGGCCAGGGGCTCGGTGCGATTCGCCAATGCCTATACGGCCTCGCCGCTTTGCGCGCCGGGCCGGGCGTCGTTCATGTCGGGACAGTTGCCGCACCGCACGCGGGTCTATGACAATGCCGCCGAATTTGCCTCGGACATTCCGACCTATGCCCATCACCTGCGCCGGGCGGGCTATCACACGGCGCTGTCGGGCAAGATGCACTTTGTCGGCCCCGACCAGTTGCATGGATTCGAGCAGCGCCTGACCACCGATATCTACCCCGCCGATTTCGGATGGACGCCCGACTATCGCAAACCGGGCGAACGTATCGACTGGTGGTATCACAACCTCGGCTCGGTCACCGGCGCGGGCGTGGCCGAGATCACCAACCAGCTCGAATATGACGATGATGTCGCCTTTCAGGCCGTGCAGAAACTCTATGATCTTTCGCGTGGGGGCGACGAGCGGCCCTGGTGCCTGACGGTGAGCTTCACCCATCCGCATGACCCCTATGTTGCCCGGCGCCGCTACTGGGACCTTTACGAGGGGGCGGATGAACTCGCCCCGCCCGCGGCATTCGGTCACGAGGAGATGGACCCGCATTCGCGCCGTCTGCTGGACGCCTGCGACTGGCGTGCCTTCGACATCACCGACGCGCATATCCGTCGCGCGCGGCAGGGCTATTTCGCCAATATCAGCTATATCGACGACAAGATCGGCGAGATTCTCGCGGTTCTCGAGGCCACGCGGCAGGAGGCAATCATCGTCTTCACCTCGGATCACGGCGACATGCTGGGCGAGCGCGGCTTGTGGTTCAAGATGAGCTTCTTCGAGGGGTCCGCCCGTGTGCCCCTGATGATCGCTGCCCCCGGCCTTGCGCCCGGCCGGGTCGGGGCCGCGGTCTCGACCATCGACCTGGTGCCGACGCTGGGGGCTCTGGCCGGGGTGGACCTCTCGCAGATCATGGACTGGACCGATGGCGAGAACCTTCTGCCCGTGATCGACGGCGCCGACCGTGGCCCGGTGGCAATGGAATACGCGGCCGAGGGCTCCATCGCGCCAATGGTCGCGCTGCGCGAGGGGCGCTGGAAATACATCCGCTGCGCCGCCGATCCCGAACTTCTGTTCGATCTTGTTGCCGACCCGGGCGAGAGGGTGAACCTTGCGGATGATCCGGCGGCGGCCGGACCCCTCGCCCGTCTGCGGGCCGAAGCAGACCGGCGCTGGGATCTCGCTGCCTATGACGCCGAGGTTCGCCAGTCGCAGGCCCGACGCGCCGTGGTCTACGAGGCCCTCCGCAACGGTGCCTATTTCCCCTGGGACCATCAGCCCCTGCGCGATGCGTCAGAGCGCTACATGCGCAACCACATGGATCTGAACATCCTCGAGGAATCGAAACGCTTCCCGCGCGGGGAGTGAGAACCCCGTCCGTCTCGTCATTGCGAGCAAAGCGAAGCAATCTGCCCGCTGCCAACAGGGTGCAACGCCGGGGCCGCGCGTGAGTTTCACCGGGCAGGTTGCCGCGTCGCCTCCGGCTCCTCGCAATGACGGGGAACGGGCGGCTTGCGGGGAGCGACAGCCCGCCCGCTGCGCACTCTAGGCACACCACCTTCCGCGTGCTACGCAACCCGCATGTGGAGCCTGTCGCGCCTCGTCGTGCTTGTCCTTGTCTCCGCCCTCACGCTCACCTCGCAAGAGCTGGCGCGGGCGCGGGGCGAGGGCATTGTCTCGGGCACGATGGTCCTGTGCATCGGCGGCACGATGCAGGTGGTGCCGATGGGGCCCGACGGGCAGCCCGTGGGCCCTGCCCATGTCTGCCCCGACGGTGTCCTCGCCATTGCCTCGCCCCCGGCCGAGGCCAGGGTCGCGCCGCGCACGGAAGAGCTTGCCGCGTTCGCGCCTTCGCCGACGGTGGCCGCCGCTGTCATTCCCGGCTTCCGCCCGGTCCCGCAGGCACGCGGACCACCTGTTTCTGTCTGAACGGCATTTCCCATCAGTTCAGAACGGAGACACGACATGTCACGCATTCTTGCCGCGGCCGCGCTGGCCGCTTCCTGCCTCGCCCTGCCTGCCTTTGCCGACGGGGTCGAGGTTCACGACCCCTATGCCGTCGTCTCGCGGCCCGGCGCGCCCTCCGGCGGTGCCTATATGGTGATCCACAACCATGGCACCACGGATGATCATCTGCTCTCGGCGTCGGCCCCGGTCGCGCAGATGGTGCAGATTCACGAGAACATCATCGACGATGACGGCATCGCCCATATGCGCGAACTGGCCGACGGGATCGCCTTGCCAGCGGGTGGCGAGATCCTGCTGTCGCGCGGCGGCGATCATGTGATGTTCATGGGGATCACGGAACCTTTCGAGGACGGGATGATCATTCCGCTCACCCTGCATTTCGAGGTGGCGGGCGACCTGCTGGTCGAGGTTCCGGTCGACCTGTCACGCCTGGGCGATGCGGGCGACATGCACGACCATGACCATGATCACGACCATGGCCATGACATGGACGGGCATGGAGATGATCACGGCGACGGTCACGACGACGCGCACGACCACTGAGCCCCGCGACCTGCACCGCCCGGCCCCGGTGGCCCGGGCGGTGCAATTATGTGACGAACCTGCCCGCCCGCCCCGTTGCAGGCTCAAAGACCCATCCCTATATAGCCGGTGATGCGGGGGGTTCCCCCCGAAACACCAAAGGCCGGGCGCCATCACGGGCCCCGCCGCTTCAGACGCCTGAGAGAGAGGGTTTTGAAATATGGGCAAGGTAATCGGGATTGACCTTGGAACGACCAACAGCTGTGTCGCGATCATGGACGGGTCGCAGCCCAAGGTGATCGAGAATTCCGAAGGCACGCGCACCACGCCGTCAATCGTCGCATTCACCGAGGCAGAACGCCTTGTCGGTCAGCCGGCCAAGCGCCAGGCGGTGACCAACGCCGAAAACACCATCTTCGCCGTCAAGCGCCTTGTCGGTCGCCGCGTCGGCGACCCCGAGGTGAAGAAGGACAGGGAACTCGTCCCGTTCGCCATCGTCGATGGCGGCAACGGCGACGCCTGGGTCAAGGCCCGTGGCGAGACCTATTCACCCAGCCAGATTTCTGCCTTCATCCTGCAGAAGATGAAGGAGACCGCCGAAAGCTACCTTGGCGAGGAAGTGACACAGGCCGTCATCACCGTTCCGGCCTATTTCAACGACGCCCAGCGTCAGGCCACCAAGGATGCGGGCAAGATCGCGGGGCTTGAGGTCCTGCGCATCATCAACGAGCCCACCGCCGCGGCGCTGGCCTACGGGCTCGACAAGAAGGAATCGAAGACCATCGCCGTCTATGACCTCGGCGGCGGCACCTTCGACGTGACCATTCTGGAAATCGACGACGGCCTCTTCGAGGTGAAGTCCACCAACGGGGACACGTTCCTCGGCGGTGAAGACTTCGACATGCGCGTGGT
>CAYUBT010000051.1:0-15329 GCA_964443055.1 uncultured Rubellimicrobium sp. | reverse complement strand
GATTTCGACCGGATGGATTCGGAAACCGCCCCAGAACGGGGGGCGGGGGGGATTCGTGCCGTGCGTCAGCCCCATCCGCGTCACTTCGGCCATGAGCGCGCCGCGCGACTTGAGCGGCCGGGACTGTTGCGAGGCCCAGGCACCGATACGGCTCTGCAGAGGGCGCGAGCGGTAATAGGCATCGGCCTTCTCGCCCTCCTCGCGCGACACCGTGCCACGCACGCGGATCTGCCTGTGCAGGCTTTTCCAGTGCATCACGAACGCGGCCTTGCCGGTGGCGGCGATCTCGCGGCCCTTGGCGCTTTCGTAGTTGGTGTAGAACAGGAAGGCGTCGTCCTCGATCTCTTTCAGGAGCACCATGCGCACGTCGGGCAGGCCCTCTGCATCGACGGTTGCCAGTGCGATGGCATTGGGGTCCTCGGATTCCGTCGTCTCGGCCGCAGACAGCCAGGCGCGCGCAAGCACGAAGGGGTCGTCCCCCGCAAAGATCCCGTCGCGCCCGTCCATCAGCCACCTCTTCCGCTCAGGAACCTTGACAATAGGCAACTCGACGACGGGGGCAAGAGCCGCGCGCGCAGACTTGATGACCGAATTGCGATGCCCTAGAGGAAGCGATGCGGCGCTACGTCACACAACCCGGGAGGATGAGGATGCAGACCGATCTCATGGCCGGCAAGCGCGGCCTCATCATGGGGCTTGCCAATGACCGCTCCATCGCCTGGGGCGTGGCGCGCGCGCTTGCGGGATCGGGGGCGGAGCTTGCCTTTTCCTACCAGGGCGAGGCGCTTCAGCGGCGGGTCGAGCCGCTGGCGCGGGAGCTGGGCTCCGAGATCGTCCTGCCCTGCGACGTCACAGACATGGAATCGGTCGATGCGCTCTTCGCCGCGCTCGGGGAGCGTTGGGGCAGCATCGACTTCATCGTCCATGCCATCGGATTCTCGGACAAGAACGAGTTGCGCGGTCGCTATGTCGACACCAGCCGCGACAATTTCCTCATGTCGATGGATGTTTCCGTCTATTCCTTCACTGCCGTGGTGCAGCGCGCCGCAGCGATGATGAACGAGGGCGGTGCCTGCCTGACGCTGACCTATTACGGTGCCGAGAAGGTCATGCCGCATTACAACGTCATGGGCGTGGCCAAGGCCGCCCTCGAGGCGAGCGTGCGCTACATGGCCGAAGACCTCGGCAAGGACGGTATCCGCGTGAACGCGATCAGTGCCGGGCCGATCAAGACGCTGGCAGCCTCGGGGATCGGCGATTTCCGCTACATCCTGCGCTGGAACGAGTTGAACTCACCGCTGCGGCGCAACGTGACCATCGACGACGTGGGCCGCTCCGCGCTCTATCTGCTCTCGGATCTCGGCTCGGGCGTCACCGGCGAGGTGCTCCATGTCGATGCGGGCTATCACGCCGTCGGGATGAAGGCGGTGGATGCACCCGACATCGACATCGTCACCGGCCGCAAGGACGGATGATGCCGACGCCGGAGCAGCTGTTCCTGCTGGTCTCCACCCTTTCGCTTGCAATCCTGTCGCCCGGACCGGCGATCATCTCTGCCACGCAGACCGCCTTCGCACGCGGCCGGGCCGTGGCCGTTCCCTACGGGATCGGCCTCGCGGCCGGGGCATCGCTCTGGGCGCTGCTGGCGATTCTCGGGATCGCGGTCGTCTTTCGCGCGGTGCCCGCGCTCTACATGGCCCTGAAGCTCTTTGGCGGAGTCTATCTGCTCTGGCTCGCCCAAGCGATGTGGCGCGATGCGACATCCCCCCTGCCCGAGGCCGCGAACAGTCGCTTCGGCCATGGTTTCTGGGGCGGGGTGGCGCTGAACCTGTCGAATCCCAAGCCGGCGCTGTTCTACTCCGCACTTTTCATTGCCGCCTTTCCGGGACCGCTGAGCCATGCGGGGCGCGGGACCATCTATGCGGCGGCGCTTGGCACCGAACTTCTGTGGTATGTGACTGTCACGACGCTCATGTCGACGGCAGCCATGCGTATCCGCTATACCGCTGCCAAGGTCTGGATCGACCGGGGGGCCGCGCTCTTTCTCGGGGCGCTCGGCCTCTCGCTTCTCCTTGAAGCCATCACCGAAACCGTCTGAGGGGCACCATGAACGATCGTCTGCCGCATGAAAAGGGCTTTCACGTCTCCTGGGACCAGATTCACCGCGACAGCCGGGCGCTTGCCTGGCGGCTTGACGGCAAGGGGCCGCTCGAGGGCGGTGCCTGGAAGGCTTGCGTGGCGATCACACGCGGCGGACTGGTGCCGGCGGCCATCGTCGCGCGCGAACTCGACATTCGGGTGATCGACACGATCAGCGTGAAATCCTACCACGACTATACCGAGCAGAACGAAGCCAAGGTGATCAAGGAGCCGCAGGCAGAACTGATGGGCGACGGGACCGGCATCCTCATCGTCGATGACCTCGTGGACACCGGCAAGACCGCGGAACTCGTCCGCCTGCGCTACCCCAGGGCGCATCTGGCGGCAGTCTACGCCAAGCCGCTGGGCAAGTCGCAGATCCACAGCTATGTCACCGAGGTAAGCCAGGACACCTGGATTTTCTTCCCCTGGGACATGGCGCTGCAATATGTGCAGCCGTATCGCGGCCGTGACTGACCGCATGCCGCCCCGCACCGCCACGACCTTCACGCCTCCGGTGATGGAGGCGCGCGCCTGGCTGCGGGGCCTGTCCTTTCCGCCCGAACGCCCGCTCATCAACCTCAGCCAGGCCGCACCCACCGCCCTGCCCCCCGAGGGGCTGCGGCAGGCGATGGCCGAGGCGATCCTCGATGATCCGGCGGCACATCTTTACGGGCCGGTCCTTGGCATGGGCGCGCTGCGCGAGGAACTGGCCGCCCGCACCGCCGCGCTCTACGGGGGCGAGGTCACCGCCGATCAGGTCGCCATCACCTCGGGCTGCAACCAGGCCTATACGGCGGCGGTCGCCACGCTCTGTGCCGAAGGGGACGAGGTCATCCTGCCCGCGCCCTGGTATTTCAATCACCGCATGTGGAACGACATGGCGGGCGTGGTGACGCGCGCCCTGCCCTGCGGGCCGGGCATGATCCCCGATGTCGAGGAGGCACGCAGCCTCGTCACGTCACGGACCCGCGCGCTCGTGCTGGTCAGCCCCAACAACCCCGGCGGAGTGGAATATCCGGCCGGGATCATCGCCGCCTTCCGTGACCTTGCGCGCGAGAAGCGGATCGCGCTGATCCTCGACGAGACCTATCGCGATTTTCACTCGCGCCCGGGCGCGCCGCACGGGCTGTTCGCCGATCCGGACTGGGACGGGGTGCTGATCCATCTCTACTCCTTCTCGAAAGCCTATCGCCTGACCGGCCATCGTGTCGGCGCGATGATCGCCTCACCCGCGCGGCTGGCCGAGGCCGAGAAGTTCCTCGACACGGTGACGATCTGCCCCGCCCAGCCGGGCCAGATCGGTGCCCTCTGGGGGATGCGCAACCTCGACCGGTGGCTCGCAGGCGAGCGCGACGAGGTGCTCGCGCGCGGGCGGAAGGTGAAAGACGGCTTCGCGCGGCTTGCGACACAGGGCTGGCACCTTCTGGGGTCGGGAGCCTATTTCGCCTGGGTCGAACATCCTTTCGCCCTGCCCTCGCCCGACGTGGCGCGCCGTCTTGTGGCCGAGGCAGGCGTGCTTCTTCTGCCCGGCACGATGTTCACCCCTGCAGGAGATACGGCGGCGGAACGGCAGTTGCGCGTGGCCTTCGCCAATGTCGACAGCGCGGGAATCGGCAGCTTCATCGACCGGCTCGCAGGCTTCGCTGCCTGAGAGACGCTTGCACGCGGGCGAAAGGATGCTCTATTCAGCCAAGACCCCTGCGGGGGGTGATCTGGCAGGGAAAGGCGCAAATGGCCGAGAAAAAGAAGAAGACCGGAGCGCTCACCTATATCCTGCTCTTTCTGCTCGCCGTGGGTCTCGTCGGCTTCGGGCAGGTGAGCTTCACGGGCGCGCGCAACCGCGTCGCCACCGTGGGGGATCGCGAGATCACGGTGCAGGAGTTCTACAATCGCCTGCGCAGCCAGATCGACACATTCTCGCGACAGGCCGGCGTGGCGCTGTCCTTCCAGCAGGCCCAGGGGCTCGGGCTCGATCAGCAGGCACTCGGCAGCCTGGTGCTCGAACGAGCGCTCGACAATGAAGTCGGCCGCCTCGGCATCGCGGCGGGCGACCAGCGGGTGCGCGAGACGCTGATGACGATTCCCGAATTCCAGCGTCTCGACGGCAGTTTCGACCGCGAGACCTACCGCCGCGCGCTGCAGGCCCAGGCCACGAGCGAAGGCGATTTTGAGAACGGCATTCGCGATGCGCTCGCCCGGCAGATGCTGCAGGCGGGCGTCGCGGGCGCATCCCTGCCGCAGACGGAATACGGCGCGATCCTCTCGGCCTGGAGCGGCGAACGCCGTGATCTTGCCTGGGCGGTCCTCGGCCCCGATATGCTTTCCGAAGCCGTGCCAGAGCCGACCGACGCCGACCTGCGCACATATTATGACGACCATCCCGAGGCCTATACCCTGCCCGAGATGCGCCACATCACCTATGCGTGGCTCTCGCCCGAGATGATCATGGACGACGTGACCGTGGCCGAGGAGGACGTGCAGGCGCTCTACGACCTGCGCGCGGCCGAATTCGTCCAGCCCGAAAGGCGGCTGGTGGAACGCCTCGTCTATCCGGACGAAGAGCGCGCAGCCGCAGCCAAGGCGCAATTCGATGCGGGCGATGCCACATTCGAGGAACTTGTCGCCGCGCGCGGGCTCGAACTGGGGGATATCGACCTGGGCGATGTCGGCCGCGACGAATTGCGCGGCGCGGGTGATGCGGTCTTCGCGGCCGAGGTCGGCGATGTGGTCGGTCCCTTGCCCACGAATCTGGGCCCCGCGCTGTTCCGTGTGAATGCCGCGCTGGCCGCGCATGAGGTCACGCTGGACGAGATCGCCGAGGATCTGCGCGGCGAACTGGCGGTGCAGCGGGCACAACGGATGATCCAGGATCGCTCCGAACAGCTCATCGACCTGCTGGCAGGCGGCGCGAGTGTCGAGGAACTGGCAAGCGCGAGCGACATGGAACTGGACCAGATCGCCTGGTATCAGGGAATGTCCGACGGGATCGCCGCCTACGAGCCCTTCCGCGCCGCAGCAGCGGCAGCGCAGATGGATGATTTCCCCGAATTGCGGCAACTGGACGATGGCGGCGTCTTCGTGCTGCGGCTCGACAGTGTCGATCCGCCCACCCTGCAGAGCTTCGACATGGTCGAAGGCCGGGTCGCTATTGACTGGACGGCGGCAAGGCGGGCGGAGGCAGTGTCCGAACGCGCGGACGAACTGGCCGAGGCGCTGCGCTCGGGTGATGACGATGCGCTGGCCGGGCTTTCGGCCACGGAATCGCAGGGGCTGCGGCGCGATTCCTTCCTTGAGGGCGCGCCTCCGGGCCTTGTCGCCGAAGCCTTCACCCGCGAGGAGGGTGATGTCTGGGTGACGCAAACCGACACCGGCGCGGTCCTTGCCCGGGTCGAGCGTGTCTGGTCCGCCAATCTCAACGACCCCGCCGTTGCCGCCGAAAGCGCGCAGATCGCCGCGCAGGTGCAGCAGAGCATCGACAGCGACATTCTCGATGCTTTCGCCACGCGCATCCAGCTCGACACGAAAGTGGACATTGACCCGGCCGCCGTCGAGGCGGTCCATTCGCAGATGCGCTGACATGGCTCTTGAACCCGACTTCGACACCTTCCGCGTCGCCCACGAGGCAGGGCGCAACCAGGTGGTCTGGACAAGGCTTGCGGCCGATCTCGACACGCCCGTGAGCGTGATGTTGAAACTCGCGGGCGCGGGGCGCAATTCCTTCATGCTGGAAAGCGTGACCGGGGGTGAAATCCGCGGCCGCTATTCGATCATCGGCATGAATCCCGACCTGATCTGGGAGTGCAGGGGCACGGAATCGCGGGTGAACCGGGCCGCCCGCTATGACGGGGACGCGTTCGAGCCCTGCGAGGGCGATCCGCTCACGGCCCTGCGCGCGATCCTGAACGAAAGCCGGATCGACCTGCCCGAGGGTCTGCCCGCCGCCTCGGCCGGGCTCTTCGGCTATATCGGCTACGACATGATCCGGCTGGTCGAGGATCTCGGCCCCCCGAAGCCCGATCCGATCGGCACGCCCGATGCGGTCCTGCTGAGGCCTTCGGTCGTGGCAGTGCTCGACGGTGTGAAAGGCGACGTGATCCTCGTTGCCCCAGTCTGGGCCGGATCGGGTCTCCCCGCCAAGGCGGCCTGGGCGCAGGCGGCCGAACGGGTGATGGATGCGCGTGCGGCCCTGGAACGCGGGGTGCCGCAGGCGGCGCGCGATCTGGGCAAGGCCGCGCCGCCAGGCCCGCCGCGCTCGAATTTCACGCCCGAGGAATTCATGGCCGCCGTCGAGCGGGCGCGCGACTATGTGCGGGCGGGTGATGTCTTCCAGGTTGTCCCGTCGCAGCGCTGGACGCAGGAATTCCACGAACCGCCCTTCGCACTTTATCGAAGCCTGAGAAGGACGAACCCCTCGCCCTTCATGTTTCACTTCAACTTCGGCACGTTCCAGGTTGTTGGAGCCTCGCCGGAAATTCTCGTCCGGCTCTTCGATCGCGAGGTCACGATCCGCCCCATCGCCGGAACCCGCCCGCGCGGCGCGACTCCGGCCGAGGACCGCGCCAACGAGGAGGATCTGCTCGCCGACCCCAAGGAGCGGGCCGAGCATCTGATGCTGCTCGATCTGGGCCGCAATGATGTGGGCCGGGTGGCGCGACCCGGGACCGTGCGCCCGACCGAGGAATTCGTGGTCGAGCGTTATTCTCATGTCATGCATATCGTCTCGAACGTGACCGGTGAACTGGCCGAGGGTGAGGATGCCCTGTCCGCCCTGCTGGCCGGAATGCCCGCCGGGACGGTCTCGGGTGCGCCCAAGGTGCGGGCGATGGAGATCATCGACGAACTCGAGCCGGAGAAACGCGGCATCTACGGCGGCGGCTGCGGCTATTTCAGCGCGGGCGGCGACATGGACATGTGCATCGCGCTGCGCACGGCGGTGCTCAAGGACGGCAAGCTGTATATCCAGGCGGGTGCCGGGATCGTGTTCGACTCCAATCCCGAGTCGGAACATATGGAAACCATTCACAAATCTAATGCCATCCGCGGTGCCGCCGCCGATGCGGCCCGCTTCCGTGCGGAGAACAACCCATGAGCACCCCTGCGGCGCACGGTAACAATCTTGCGCGGGAATGCAGCAGTGCGACATTTTTAAGGGTCGAAGCGGTTGACGACGCAGCCGGCAAATGGTTTGTTCCCGCCAGCGCCGCGGCAGGGTGCCAAGGGCGCGGGAGCGTGACGGAAAGATGGACAGGATTCTTGTCGTAGTGGGAGAATGGCGCATGGGCCGGTAACGGCAGACCATGACGGTCGACCATGCGCCCCCGGACCGGAGCCGGGGGCTTTTTGTTGCGCGAGAGACGACGAACGAAGGAGTGCAAGATGGCACGCGAGATGACCGGGGCGCAGATGGTGGTTCAGGCGCTGAAGGATCAGGGCGTGGACGTGGTGTTCGGCTATCCGGGCGGCGCTGTCCTGCCGATCTATGACGAGATCTTCCAGCAGAACGACATCCGCCACATCCTCGTGCGCCATGAACAGGCGGCGGTGCATATGGCCGAGGGCTATGCCCGTTCGACCGGCAGGCCCGGCGTGGTCCTCGTCACTTCGGGTCCCGGGGCCACGAATGCCGTCACCGGCCTGACCGACGCCCTGATGGATTCGATTCCCGTCGTTGTCCTTTCAGGCCAGGTGCCCACGTTCATGATCGGCTCCGATGCCTTCCAGGAGGCGGATACCGTCGGCATCACCCGGCCCTGCACCAAGCAGAACTGGCTGGTCCGTGATACCGATCTGCTGGCCCCGACAATCCACGAGGCGTTCCACGTCGCCACCACCGGGCGGCCCGGGCCGGTGCTGATCGACATTCCCAAGGACGTGCAATTCGCCTCGGGCAGCTACGAGGCGCGCGAGGACCACCGCTCGACCTATCGCCGTCCGGTGCAGCCCGACCCCGAAGCCGTGTCGGCGCTGGTCGACCTCATGGAACAGGCCGAACGGCCGATCTTCTATACCGGCGGTGGCGTCATCAATGCCGGGCCGGAGGCCAGCGCCACATTGCGCGACCTCGTGCAGGCCACGAATTTCCCGATCACCTCGTCGCTCATGGGGCTGGGCTCCTATCCGGCTTCGGGGCGACACTGGCTGGGAATGCTGGGGATGCACGGGCTCTACGAGGCCAACCTGGCCATGCACGGCTGCGATCTGATGATCTGCGTCGGTGCCCGGTTCGACGACCGGATCACCGGACGGATCGACGCCTTCTCGCCCGGCTCGCGCAAGGCGCATATCGACATCGACCCGTCATCCATCAACAAGGTGATCCGGGTCGATATCGGCATCGTCGCGGATGCGGGGCTCGCACTCAAGGCGATCATGGATGAATGGACCCGGCGCGGGAAGAAGACGCGCGCCGAATCCGTCGTCGAATGGTGGCGGCAGATCGACGAATGGCGCGCGGTCGACTGCCTCGCCTACAAACAGTCCACGACGACGATCAAGCCGCAATACGCGCTGCAGCGCCTCGAGGAGCTGACCCGGGGCCGTGACCGCTACATCGCCACCGAAGTGGGCCAGCATCAGATGTGGGCCGCGCAGTTCCTGCAGTTCGAGGAGCCCAACCGCTTCATGACCTCGGGCGGGCTGGGAACGATGGGCTACGGCTTCCCCTCTTCCATCGGCGTGCAGGTGGCCAATCCCGATGCTTTGGTGATCAACGTGGCCGGTGAGGCGTCTTTCCTGATGAACATGCAGGAATTGGGCACAGTCGGCCAGTTCCGCCTGCCGGTGAAGCAGTTCATCCTCAACAACGAGCGGCTCGGCATGGTGCGCCAGTGGCAGCAACTTCTGCACGGCTCGCGCTATTCTCACTCCTGGAGCGAGAGCCTGCCCGATTTCGTCGCCATGGCCGAGGCGTTCGGGCTCAAGGGCATCCGCTGCACCGATCCGGCCGACCTCGATGATGCGATCATGGAGATGATCGACCATCCCGGCGGCGTGGTCTTCGACTGTCTGGTCGAAAAGCACGAGAACTGCTTCCCGATGATCCCCTCGGGCAAGCCGCATAACGAGATGCTGCTCGGCGACGCCTCGACCGAAGGCGCGATCAAGGCCGACGGGGCCGTGATGGTATGAGGGAGGCCACCGCCCTCCTGCCCCTCGCGCTGGCCGCCTGCACCGGCGGCGGGATCGCGGGCTTCGTGCCCGGCGAGGAGGTGACGGTGGGCGGCGATGTCTTTGCGGTGAGCATCGAGGGAACCACGGCCATGGCGCGCAATTTCGCCACCGGCATCCGCAACCAGGACCGGCTTTACGGCAATGCGCAGGAGGCGATCCGCATCGCCTCGGGCTGCGATCTGGCCACATTCGCGCAGGAGCCGGGCATCAACACCTATCGCGCGCGGCTGGCCTGCGACGCTGAGTGAGGGAACCATGTCTGCACTGAACATCAAGCGGGGCTCGACCAGCCATTCGGCCTACAACCTGCGCGCCTCCTATTCCGAGACGACCGAACGGCATACGCTCTCCGTGATCGTCTCCAACGAGCCGGGGGTCCTGGCGCGCGTCATCGGCCTGTTCTCAGGGCGCGGCTACAATATCGAGAGCCTGACCGTGGCCGAGATCGACCATGAGGGGCACCGCTCGCGCATCACCATCGTCACCTCGGGCACGCCGCAGGTGATCGAGCAGATCAAGGCGCAGCTTGGCCGGATCGTCCCGGTCTTCGAAGTCCATGACCTGACGGTCGAGGGCAGCGCGGTCGAACGCGAGCTGGGGCTTTTCAAGGTCGTGGCCACGGGCGAGCAGCGGATCGAATCCCTGCGCCTGGCGGAAATCTTCCGCGCGCGGGTGGTCGATTCCACACTCGACTCCTTTATCTTCGAGATGACCGGCACCCCCGACAAGCTCGACGCTTTCGCCGACCTGATGCGCCCGCTCGGCCTGGCTAATCTGGCGCGCACCGGCGTGGCCGCCCTGTTGCGTGGCAATGGCAGGACGGCGGACTGAATGCCGCCGCGCAGGATCATCATCGACACCGACCCCGGACAGGACGACGCCGTCGCCATCCTGCTGGCGCTGGCGAGCCCCGGGGAAATCGAGGTCCTGGGACTCACCGCCGTTGCAGGCAACGTGCCGCTGGCGCTGACCGCGGTGAATGCGCGCAAGGTCTGCGAAGTGGCCGGGCGACCCGATGTGAAGGTCTTTGCCGGCTGCGACCGGCCCCTGGTCGCCCCGCTCGTCACCGCCGAGCATGTCCATGGCGACACCGGGCTCGACGGGATCGAACTGCCTGCGCCGGTGATGCCGCTGCAGGAGGGCCATGCGGTCGATTTCATCATCGACACATTGCGCGACAATGCACCGGGCACGGTTACGCTCTGCGTGCTCGGTCCGCTGACGAATATCGCCACCGCCTTCGCCCGCGCTCCCGACATCGCGGGGCGGGTGCAGGACATCGTGCTGATGGGCGGGGCCTATTTCGAAGTGGGCAACATCACGCCTGCGTCCGAGTTCAACATCCATGTGGACCCCGAGGCTGCGGCGCAGGTCTTCGCCTCGGGCGCGAGAATCACGGTGCTGTCGCTCGATGTCTCGCACAAGGCCCTGACCTCGCAGGCATGGCTCGACGGACTACGTGCGATGGGCACCCATGTGGGCGATGTCGTGGCGAGCTGGACCGATTTCTTCGAACGGTTCGACGTGGAGAAATACGGCTCGCAGGGCGCACCGCTGCATGATCCGCTGGTGATCGGCTATCTGCTGCGCCCCGACCTGTTCAGCGGACGGCGGATCAATGTCGAGATCGAACTCGAGGGCAGATTCACCCGGGGCATGACCGTCGCCGACTGGTGGCGCGTATCGGGGCGGCCCGGGAATGCGCTCTGGATCCGCGACATCGACCGTGACGGTTTCTTCGCGCTTCTGACCGAGCGCCTTGCCCGGCTCTGAGCCCCCAGCCATGGCGAGTGACCTGCAACCCCTGCTCGACCGCATCGACCGCGACATCCGCGCGGAGGGCGACTGGGGCGAGGTTGCCGATTACATCCCCGAACTGGCCAAGGTCGCACCCGCGCAATTCGGAATCGCGGTGGCAACCGCCGACGGGCGGCTGGTGACGGCGGGCGATGCGGCGACGCCCTTCTCGATCCAGTCGATCTCGAAGGTCTTCACCCTCGCCTGCGTGCTGGGCCGGATCGGCGACCAGATCTGGACGCGGGTCGGACGCGAGCCATCGGGCTCGCCGTTCGATTCGATCCAGCTTCTGGAAATCGAGAACGGCCGCCCGCGCAATCCGTTCATCAACGCGGGCGCTCTTGTCGTCACCGACGAACTGGTCACCGGGCGCAGCCCGCAGGACATGCTGGCCGAAGTGCTGGGCTTCATCCGCACCGCTGCCGGGGACGACGGCATCCATATCGACCGCGCCGTTGCCCGATCCGAGGAGGAGTCGGGCCACCGCAACATCGCGCTCGCGCATTACCTCAAGTCCTGCGGCAATCTTGTGAACGCGCCCGACCGGGTGCTGGGCGCCTATTTCCATCAATGTGCCATCGAGATGAGCTGCACCCAACTCGCCATCGCCGGGCGCGCCATCGCCGGGCTGCCGGGCGCGCCTGCGATCCTGTCACCGCTGCGCGCCCGCAGGCTCAACGCCCTGATGATGCTCTGCGGCCAGTATGACGGTTCGGGCGATTTCGCCTTCCGGGTGGGCCTGCCCGGCAAGTCGGGCGTGGGCGGCGGAATCCTCCTGATCGCCCCGGGCCGCGCCTCGGTGGGAATCTGGTCGCCGGGACTCAACGTGTTCGGCAATTCCCACATGGGCACAGAAGCCGCCGAACGCCTCGCCCGCGAGACGGGGTGGTCGGTGTTCGGATAAGCCGGTCACAGCTCATGTCCTTCATCATTGCGAGCGGCAGCGAAGCAACCCGGTCCTGGCGTGTCTGGTTTGCCGCGTCGCCTGCGGCTCCTCGCAATGACGGGAGGAAAAGGACGACCCCTTCTCGTCATTGCGGGCGCCAGCGAAGCAACCCAGACTCCCCACGCTGCTGGCTCGCCGCGTCGCCTTCGATTCCTCGCGATGACGGGATCGGGATGGGTTGCGAGGCCATGCCCTTGCGTCATTTCATTGACACTCGCCCGACAGCCACGGATGATCGGGCCTTCGACGGGCAAATACACAGAACTTCCAGAACGGGGAACCCACATGAGCCTTATCAACATCAGCCGACGCCGCTTCATGGGCAACAGCGCCGCCATCGGCCTGGCGGCTGCTTCGGCATCGCTGCCTTTCGCCGCGCGGGCGGACGAGCCGAAGCGGGGCGGGCATCTGAAGATCGGTCTCAGCGGCGGGGCCACGACGGATTCACTCGACACGGGCACCTATTCGGGCTCGGTCCTCTTCACCATTGGCAAGACCTTCGGCGATACGCTCGTCGAGGCCAACCCGACCACGGGCGAGCCTGTGCCCGCACTGGCCGAATCCTGGTCCGTCAGCGCCGACGGAACGGAATGGTCCTTCCGCATCCGCAAGGGCGTGCGCTTCCATGACGGCACCGAGATGACGGTCGAGGATTGCGCCCAGACGATCCGCCGCCATGCCGACGAGAACTCGCGCTCCGGCGCGCTGGGCCTGCTGGGCGGGATCTCCCGGATCGAGACCCGCGGCGACGATCTCTTCATCGGGCTGACCGAGGCGGACGCCGACCTGCCTCTTCTCTTCACCGACTATCACCTGATCGTCGAGCCTAACGGCGGCCTCGACAATCCCGAGGCGGGAATCGGCACCGGGCCCTACAGGCTGACAAGTTACGAGGCCGGGGTGCGCGCCGCGTTCGAGCGCAATACCGATGACTGGAACCCGGACCGCGGCTTTGTCGACAGCGTCGAAATTCTGACGATCAACGACAACACCGCGCGGATGGCCGCCATCTCGGCGCGACAGGTCCATGTCGTGGACCAGGTCGATCCCATGCTGGTGGAGATGATCGAGAGCGCGGAGGGCGTGCAGATCATGCGCTCGCAGGGGAAGGGATTCTACTGCTTCCTTGCCCATTGCAACACCGCGCCCTTCGACAACAACGACCTGCGCATGGCCCTGAAATTCGCCATCGACCGGCAGGAAATCCTCGACAAGGTGCTCGGCGGATACGGAACGATCGGGAACGACTATCCGGTCAACGCCGCCTATGCGCTCGCCCCCGACGATATCGAGCAGCGGCCCTATGACCCCGATCAGGCCCGGTTCTACTATGAGCGCTCGGGCCATGAAGGCCCGCTCATCCTGCGTGCGGCCGATGCGGCCTTCCCCGGAGCGGTCGATGCGGCGCTTCTTTATCAGGCCCGCGCGGCGGCAGCCGGGATCGACATCCAGGTCCAGCGCGAGCCCGATGACGGCTACTGGACCGATGTCTGGAACGTGCAGCCGTTCAGCGCCTCCTACTGGGGCGGGCGGCCCACGCAGAACGCGCGCTACATGACGAATTTCGTCTCGACGGCCGAATGGAACGATACGCGGTTCTTCAACCCGCAGTTCGACCAGACCGTTGCGCTCGCGCGGGCCGAACTCGACACGGACAAGCGCAAGGCGCTCTATCGTGACGCGGCCATCATGGTGCGCGACGAGGGCGGGCTGATCCTGCCGGTCTTCAACGACTATCTCGACGCCCATACCGACGATATCAGCGGGCTTGTTCCCGATATCAGCAACGGCACCTCGGGCGGCTATGTCGCCTCGCGGGTGTGGTTCAACAGCTAGGATCGCCGGGACCCCGCTCCATCGTTCCCTTCACCAGCGAAGCAAGCCGGAATCCCGTGGTTCCGGCTTGCCGCCTCGGCTGACGCCTCCTCGCAATGACGGGATTCACGAAAATCGTCCGGCCTGAATACTGTCCGTGACCCCATTCAAGGGCACCACACCAGTTCAGGCAAGGATCCGAACGTCACGGCAACATGCGTCCGGGGCCCCGGACAGACAGCCGGGGCCCTTGCGGGCCCCTTCCCGATCTGGCAGCGATTGCGCCGTGTCCGACCCCGGGCACGGCGCTTCATTTTTCCCCGGAGGATTCAATGGCTGGTCACAGGGTCATCGAGAACGAATGGATCACGCTTGCCGATGGCACGCGCCTTGCGGCCCGTATCTGGATGCCCGAGGGCGAGGGGCCGTTCCCGGCCGTCCTCGAATACCTGCCCTATCGCAAGCGCAACGGCACCAGCCCGCGCGACGAATCGACCTATCCGGTCTTCGCCGATGCCGGGATCGCGGGCGTCCGTGTCGACATTCGCGGCTCGGGCGAATCCGGGGGCGTGATCGACGGCGAATATACGGAACGCGAACTGTCCGACGGTTGCGAGGTCATCGCCTGGATCGCCGCGCAGGACTGGTCGAACGGGTCGGTGGGGATGATGGGCATCTCCTGGGGCGGGTTCAACGGGTTGCAGATCGCCGCATTGAAACCGCCGGCGCTCAAGGCCGTGATCTCCATCGCCTCGACCGTGGACCGCTACAACGACGATATCCATTACAAGAACGGCACGCATCTGTCGGCGCAGATGTCATGGGCGGCGACGATGCTCGCCTATCAGACCCGCGCCCCCGATCCCGAAATCGTGGGCGAGGACTGGCGCGGGATGTGGCTCGAACGGCTCGAGAACGAACCCCTGATGCTCGAGGAATGGCTCTCCCACCAGCGCCGCGACGAATTCTGGAAGCACGGCTCGATCAGCGAGGATTTCGCCGACTACAATGTGCCCTCGCTGGTGATCGCGGGCTGGGCGGACGGCTATCGCAACACGCCTTTCAAGGCGCTCGAGGGTGCGCCGGGCGTGGTGCGCGGAATGGTCGGTCCCTGGATTCACAAATATCCGCATTTCGCCTGGCCGAAGCCGCGCACGGATTTTCACGCCGAGGCCATCGCCTGGTGGAACCGCTGGCTGCGCGACGATGAGACAGTCGCCGATGTGCCGCCCCTGCGGGCCTATATCCTTGACGGGGTGCGGCCCGAGCGGTGGCGCGGGCATGATGCCGGCTGGTGGGTCGCCGTGGACCGACCACAGAGCGGCGAGTGGCGCGACTTCGGGGTGGATGCGCATGGACGGCTTTCCGAGGGTGCTGCCGAAGGCACGGGCGAGGCGCTGCTTCACTCTCCGCTCGACACCGGGACGGCTGCCGGAGAATGGTTCACCCTGGTTCCCGA
>CAYUBT010000050.1:5558-15412 GCA_964443055.1 uncultured Rubellimicrobium sp. | reverse complement strand
CGCTGACCGAGAAGTTCCTGCTTTACGGCGGCGCGATCCAGATGGCCGGGCAGGTCCGCGCCAAGGGCGAGGCGCGGCGCACCCGGTCCGACTTCCTCAAGATGGAGCAGGACCGGGGCATTTCCGTCTCGGCCTCGGCCATGTCCTTCGATTACGGCGACTGGCGTTTCAATCTGGTCGACACGCCCGGCCACTCGGACTTTTCCGAGGACACCTATCGCACCCTGACAGCCGTCGACTCCGCGATCATGGTCATCGACGGGGCGAAAGGCGTGGAAAGCCAGACGCAAAAGCTGTTCGAGGTCTGTCGCCTGCGCGACATGCCGATCTTCACCTTCTGCAACAAGATGGACCGCGAATCGCGTGACACGTTCGAGATCATCGACGAGATTCAGGAGATGCTGGCCATCGACGTGACCCCGGCCTCGTGGCCGATCGGCGCGGGGCGCGACTTCATCGGCTGCTATGACCTGCTGCATGACCGGCTCGTGCTCATGGACCGGGCCGAACGCAACCGCGTGGCGCAGACGCTCGCGCTCGAAGGGCTGGATGATCCGCGCCTTGCCGACCATGTCCCCGCCGAAGCGCTCGCCCGCCTGCGCGAGGAGGTCGAGATGGCCCGCGCGCTTCTACCCGAACTCGACGTGCAGGCCGTGCGCGAGGGACACATGACGCCGATCTGGTTCGGCTCGGCCATCAATTCCTTCGGCGTGCAGGAACTGATGGAGGGGATCGGCGCCCATGGCCCGGCTCCCGGCATCCAGCGCGCCACTCCGCGCGAGATCCTGCCTGAAGAACCCGCCGTCACCGGCTTCGTGTTCAAGGTTCAGGCCAACATGGACCCGCGCCACCGCGACCGCGTGGCTTTCCTGCGCCTCTCGTCGGGCCATTTCATCCGGGGAATGAAACTGCACCATGTCCGCGCGGGCAAGCCGATCACCGTCGCGGCCCCTGTCCTGTTCCTCGCCGCCGACCGCGAACTGGCAGAAGAGGCCTGGGCCGGCGATATCATCGGCATCCCCAACCACGGGCAATTGCGCATCGGTGACACGCTGACCGAGGGCGAGGGCCTGCGCGTCACCGGCATTCCTTCCTTCGCACCTGAACTGCTGCAATCGGTGCGGGCAGGCGATCCGATGAAGGCCAAGCATCTGGAAAAGGCCCTTATGCAATTCGCCGAGGAAGGCGCGGCCAAGGTCTTCAAGCCGCTGATCGGCTCGGGCTTCATCGTGGGCGTGGTCGGTCCCCTGCAATTCGACGTGCTCGCCAGCCGGATCGAGGGGGAATATGGCCTGCCGGTGCGTTTCGAGGGCACGCAGTACAATTCCGCCCGCTGGGTCCAGGGCCTGCGTGCGGATGTCGATTCCTTCGCACAGAAGAACCGTGGCCAGATCGCCCATGACAATGACGGCGATGTCGTCTACCTCACCCGCCTGCAATGGGACATCGACCGCGTGGTGCGGGATCATCCGGAAATCCGCCTTGTGGCCACGAAGGAACTGATGACGGCCTGAGGGGACTTCGCCTCCGGCCCATCCGGACCTCCCGCCGGGATATCTGAGGACAGATGAAACGGCCGGGTCAGTATCGGGCCGGTTTCGGCGCTGTCCCGAAAGAAGATGTGGCGAAAGACGCTGGACAGGCTCTGCGCAACTGGCAAGACTGGCCGCATCACAACGGATCTGTGCCATGAAATTCGTGCTGCGCTGGGTATTCGCCTTCGTCCTCGTCGCGCTCACCTACAACCCGACGCCGTGGAATTACGTGAGCTGGGCCGCCGCGAACTATGCGGGTCACCTGCCGCTCGTGATCCTGCTCGGCCTGCTGCTTGTGGCGGGATATGTCGTTTTCGTCGCCGCGACATTGCGTTCGATCGGTCCGTTCGGGGTGGTGCTCGTGCTTGCCATCCTGCTCGTGCTGCTGTGGTTCCTGTATGACATGGGGCTTCTGAACCTGCAGAGCGGGGCGGTGAACACCTGGCTGGCGATCATCGCGCTTTCGGTCGTCCTCGGTGTCGGCATGACCTGGTCGATCATCTGGCGGCGCATCTCTGGCCAGATCGACGTGGACGACACCGACAGCTGATCCGGGGCGCGCGGGGCTTGCGCACCGGTGGCGCGGCCTCTAGATACGCCCCGTCACAACCGCCCCGCGTCCGGGGCCCGGAGAGCCGTGCCCATGGCGAATATCGTCCTTGTCATCCACCTCCTGCTCGCGGTCGCGCTGATCGGGGTCGTGCTCCTTCAGCGGTCGGAAGGGGGTGGTCTCGGCATCGGCGGGGGTGGGGGCGGCGTCATGTCGGGGCGCGGCGCGGCCACGGCGCTGGGCACCGCGACCTGGTGGATCGCCACGGCCTTCCTCGTCACCTCGCTGGCCCTGACCATCATTGCCGCGCGCGACTCGTCGACCGGCTCGGTCGTCGACCGGATCACCGATGCGCCGGCCCCCGCAACCACTGCTCCCGGCCTGCCCGATCTGGGCGGCGGTGGCGGCAGTCTCCTGCCGCCGGGCAGCGAGAGTGCGCCGCTTGTCCCCGTGCCGGCAGGGGATTGATCCTCCGCTTGCGCAGCCGCCGGTTTACGGATTACACGGAACTCCCGTGAGGTGCGCTGCACCTGACCGATTCCAGACGCACCGGCCCCGGGCCGGGTTGCCACTGCTCACGGGGGATTTCCATGGCGCGCTATATTTTCATCACCGGCGGCGTCGTCTCCTCGCTGGGCAAGGGGCTGGCCTCGGCGGCGCTCGGCGCGCTGTTGCAGTCGCGCGGCTATTCGGTGCGTCTGCGCAAGCTCGATCCCTATCTGAACGTCGATCCCGGCACGATGTCGCCCTTCGAACATGGCGAGGTCTTCGTCACGGATGACGGGGCCGAGACCGATCTCGACCTGGGCCATTACGAGCGCTTCACAGGCGTGGCCGCGCGCCGCAGCGATTCGATTTCGGCGGGCCGGGTCTATTCCAACGTCCTCGAACGCGAGCGGCGCGGCGACTATCTTGGCCGCACGATCCAGGTGGTTCCGCATGTCACCAACGAGATCAAGGACTTCCTGCGCATCGGCGCGGACGAGGTCGATTTCATGCTCTGCGAGATCGGCGGCACGGTCGGCGATATCGAGGGCCTGCCCTTTCATGAGGCGATCCGCCAGTTCACGCATGAACGCCCGCGTCATCAGTCGATCCTGATGCATCTCACGCTCCTGCCTTATATCAGCGCGGCCGGAGAGCTGAAGACCAAGCCCACGCAGCATTCGGTGAAGGAACTGCAATCACTCGGCCTCGCGCCCGACGTGATCGTCTGCCGTTCGGAACACCCGATCCCCGACCGCGAGCGCGAGAAGATCGCGCTCTTCTGCAACGTGAGCAAGGAGCATGTCGTCGCCGCCTATGACCTGAAGTCGATCTACGAGGCACCCCTGTCCTATCATCGCGAGGGGCTCGACAAGGCGGTGCTCGACGCATTCGAGATCTCTCCCGCCCCGCGTCCCAATCTCGCACGCTGGCATGACGTGATGGACCGGCTCGAACATGCCGAGGGCGAGGTGCGCGTCGCGGTCGTCGGCAAATACACGCAGCTTGACGACGCCTACAAATCCATTGCCGAGGCGCTCACCCATGGCGGCATGGCCAACCGTACGCGGGTCCGTGCCGAATGGATCGACTCGGAGATCTTCGAACGCGAGGATCCCGGCCCGATGCTGGAGGGTTTCGACGCGATCCTCGTTCCCGGCGGCTTTGGCGAGCGCGGCACCGAGGGCAAGATCCGCGCGGCGCAATATGCGCGCGAGCACAAGGTGCCCTATCTGGGCATCTGCCTCGGGATGCAGCTTGCCGTGATCGAGGCGGCGCGCAATGTCGCGGGACTGGCGCACGCGGGGTCCGAGGAATTCGATACCGAGGACGGCCGCAGACGGTTCGAGCCGGTGATCTACCACATGAAGGAATGGGTGCAGGACGGTGCCACCCAGCGGAGGACGCGGGATGGCGCCAAGGGCGAGACGATGCGGCTGGGTGCCTATCCGGCGGTCCTTGGCGAGGGAACGAAGGTCGCCGGGATCTACGGCGAGGCGATGATCGAGGAACGCCACCGCCACCGTTACGAGGTGGACATCAGCTACCGGGAACTGCTCGAGGGACACGGGCTCGTGTTCTCGGGCCTCTCGCCCGACGGGAAGCTGCCCGAGATCGTCGAATGGCGTGACCATCCCTGGTTCATCGGTGTGCAGTTCCACCCCGAGCTGAAGTCGAAGCCCTTCGCGCCGCACCCGCTGTTTGCCGATTTCATCCGCGCCGCCATCGAGACCGCGCGACTGGTCTGAAGATCAGGCCCCGGTCGCGAGCTTCGCCTCAAGTGCCTCGATTCGCGCGGCGAGCGCCGCATTCTCCTCGCGTGCGAGCCGGGCCATTTCCTGCGCGGCCTCGAACTCCTCGCGCGTGACGAGAGCATGTTCGGCCAGCCAGCGCTCTGCGAGCGAGCGGGCTGCGTTCTGCGCCTCCTCGCGCGCGCCCTGGGCCACGCCCATCGCGTTGGTGGCAAGCTGCATCAGGTCGTCGAGCAGGCGGTTGCTGGTCTGCATGTCATATCCTCCGGTCGCATCTGCATATGGCGCGGGCAGGGGGGCGCGACAAGGGCGGGGCAGGGATCAGCAACTGTAATACATCCGGTATTCGACCGGGTGGGGGGTGTGCTCGAATGTGTGGACCTCTTCCCATTTCAGCCGGGCGTAGCTTTCCAGCTGATCGCGGGTGAACACGTCGCCCGCCAGCAGGAAGTCCATGTCGGCCTCGAGTTCCTCGAGTGCCTCGCGCAGGCTTCCGCAAACGGTCGGGACGAGCCGGAGTTCCTCGGCCGGCAGGTCGTAGAGGTTCCTGTCCATGGCGGGGCCCGGGTCGGTGCGGTTGCGGATACCGTCGAGCCCGGCCATCAGCAATCCGGCAAATGCCAGATAGGGGTTGGCCGAAGGGTCGGGAAAGCGCGCCTCGACCCGCTTGGCCTTGGGGCCGTCGGTCCAGGGAATGCGGATGCAGCCGGAGCGGTTGCGCGCCGAATAGGCACGCAGCACCGGCGCCTCGAACCCCGGGATCAGCCGCTTGTAGCTGTTCGTCGTCGGGTTGGTGAGCGCATTCAGGGCCTTGGCGTGTTCGAGCAGCCCGCCGATGAACCAGAGCGCCTCCTGGCTCAGGTCGGCATAGCAGGCACCGGCGAAAAGCGGGCGTTCGTCCTTCCAGATCGACATGTTCACATGCATGCCCGAGCCGTTGTCGTCGCTCATCGGCTTGGGCATGAAGGTTGCCGTCTTGCCGTGGCGGGCGGACACGTTCTGGACGACATATTTGTATTTCTGCAGGTTGTCAGCCTGTTCGACCAGCGTGTCGAACACCAGCCCCAGCTCGTGCTGGCAGGTGGCGACCTCGTGGTGATGCTTGTCCACCCGCATTCCCATCCGGGCCATCGTGCTCAGCATCTCCGCGCGCAGGTCATGGCCGTCGTCGACCGGATTGACCGGAAAATAGGCACCCTTGTGCGGAGCGTGATGCCCGTGATTGCCGGTGTCGCCGTTACTGTCGGTGTTCCAGGCCGCACCCTGCGCGTCGATGTCGTAGCATACCCTGCGGGGCGTCACCGCATGGCGCACCTTGTCGAAGATGAAGAACTCGGCTTCGGGGCCGCAGTAGAACGTATCGCCGATACCGGATTTCGTCAGGAATGCCTCGGCCTTGCGCGCGGTCTGGCGGGGGCAGCGCTCATAGGGGGCCCCGGTGTCCGGCTCGACCACGTCGCAGTGCACGGCCAGCGTCCTTTCGGCATAGAACGGGTCAATGTAGGCCGACGCCGGATCGGGCACCAGCCGCATGTCCGATTGCTCGATCGACTTCCATCCGGCAATGGAGGAACCGTCGAACATCTGGCCTTCCTCCAGGAAACTGTCGCCCAATTGGGACACGGCCAGCGTCATATGCTGCAATTTTCCGCGCGGATCGGTGAAGCGGGCGTCGATATAGGCAATGTCCTTCTCGTGCAGCAATGCCAGGGCATCCTCTGATTTTCCCATCGGGATTCCTTTTCAATACTGTGTCATGGTCACGGCAGGGCATGAACAATCATGTCGGGGGATCGCGCCATTCCGGCCCGAATGCTTCCCGAATGAATGTCAACTGTCCCGCAGACCGCAATGGCGGTGTCCCGCAATTCCGGTCCCTGTGTCTTGTACATTGGTCATGATGGCTGACTTATCGGTGCTGTCAACGACAATCGGAACCGCCGTCATCACGTTTCATTTCAGCCTGACAGGCGACCCCCACCGGAAGGGGATGGGAGCAGATAGGTCACAATACGTTACATAGGCCTTGATTTGGAGCGCAACTTTCGGCAATCTTCTTTCTCCTCAGCGACCGAAAGTGTCGGGTCGTGTCGGGGATTCGGCCGGAATGCGTGACTCCCGAAACGGGACGGTTGCAGGTTCGGCATTGTAACAGTTTGATTCGTATATGTTTCTGCGGCACCGACGCGGAATCTGGCCGCACGGAGCCATGTTTCTCGGTGCCGTGTCAGGCACAAGGCGGGACAAGGGCCTGCCCGGCAATCACGGAGCCGCGCCCGGTCGGGCGCGGACAGCGGACAGGTGACGCAATGGAACGGGTCGGCAATGTCATGGATCAGGGGCGCGAAGAGCGGATTGGAATTGCCGCCTCACTGCCGCCGGACCCGGCCCGTTCATCGGCACCGGCGGCGGCCGGACTCTATGATCCGCGTCATGAACATGATGCCTGCGGAATTGGCTTCATCGCTGATATCCATGATCGCAAGTCGCATCGGATCATCGAGGATGGCCTGTTGATTCTGAGGAATCTTGCCCATCGCGGGGCGGTCGGTGCCGATTCTTTTGCCGGAGACGGTGCCGGTATCCTGATTCAGATTCCCGACCGGTTCTTTCGTGAGGAGTGCGCCGATATCGGCATCGCGCTTCCCCCTGTCGGCAATTATGCAATCGGCCATTTCTTCCTGCCGCAGGACGAGTCCCGGCAATCGGCCATCCGTGCGCTGGCCGAACGGGTGGTGGTCGAGGAAGGCCAGCGCGTTCTGGGCTGGCGCGCGGTGCCGGTGGACAATTCGGATCTCAGCGTCTCGGTGCGGCCTTCCGAGCCCGTTCACCGACAGCTGATCATCGGATGCGGCCCCGGCATACGCGATCAGGACCAGTTCGAGCGCAAGCTGTTCGTGATCCGCAAGCGCATCTTCAACACCCTGTTTCGCGAGACGGGGCAGATGCCGGAGGACGTCTACATCTCCTCGCTCTCCTCGCGCACCCTCGTCTACAAGGGCATGCTGCTGGCCGGGCAGGTGGGCAGCTACTACCGCGACCTAGCCGATCCGCGCCTGACCTCGGCGCTCGCGCTGGTGCATCAGCGCTTTTCCACCAACACCTTCCCGACCTGGCGGCTGGCGCATCCGTTCCGGATGATCTGCCACAACGGCGAGATCAACACCCTGCGGGGCAACGTGAACTGGATCCGGGCCCGCTCTGCCTCGATGCAGTCCGAGATCCTCGGCGACGATCTGGCGAAGCTCTGGCCGATCGCGGTCGAGGGGCAGTCGGACAGCGCCTGTTTCGACAACGCGCTGGAGCTGCTGGTGATGGGCGGCTATTCGCTGGCCCATGCGATGATGATGCTGATCCCCGAGGCCTGGGCCGGGAATCCGCTGATGGAGCCCGAGCGGCGAGCCTTCTACGAATACCACGCCGCGTTGATGGAGCCCTGGGACGGCCCGGCGGCGGTGGCCTTCACCGACGGTCGCCAGATCGGTGCCACGCTGGACCGCAACGGGCTGCGCCCGGCCCGCTATCTGGTGACGGACGAGGGGCTGGTGGTGATGGCCTCCGAGGCCGGGGTGCTGCCGGTGCCCGAGGAGCGGATCGTGCAGAAATGGCGGCTGCAACCGGGGCGGATGCTGCTGATCGACCTGAAGCAGGGCCGGATCATCGCCGACGAGGAGGTGAAGGCCGAACTCGCCCGGCTGAACCCCTATCGCCGCTGGGTCGACTCCACTCGCATCGTGCTGGAGGAGATGCCGCCGGTCGCGATGCCGGAGCCGCGGCAGGGCGCGGCACTGCGCGATCTGCAACAGGCATTCGGTTACACGCAGGAGGATCTGCAGTTCCTGCTCGCGCCGATGGCTATGGACGGGGAGGAAGCCGTCGGCTCGATGGGCACCGACATCCCGCTCTCGGTGCTCTCGACCGGGTCCAAGCTCCTTTACACATATTTCAAGCAGAACTTCGCCCAGGTCACCAACCCGCCCATCGACCCGATTCGGGAGGAGCTGGTGATGTCACTGGTCTCCTTCATCGGGCCGAGGCCGAACCTGCTGGACCTGAAGGGGATGTCCGGCCTGAAGCGGCTGGAGGTGCGCCAGCCGATCCTGACGAACAAGGACCTCGAGAAGATCAGGGCGATTGGCGAGGTGGCCGACAATCATTTCCGGGCCAAGACGCTCGACATCACCTGTCCGGCCGACAGTACCGGCGAGAGGATGGCGCAGCAGCTCGAGCGGCTCTGCCAGCACGCCGAGCGGGCAGTGGCCGCGGGCTTCAACATCGTCATCCTGTCCGACCGCGCCATCTCGGCCGGGCGGGTGGCCATCCCCGCGCTGCTCGCCACTTCGGCGGTGCATCACCACCTGATCGGGCGGGGGCTGCGCACCTCGGTCGGGCTGGTGGTCGAGACCGGCGAGGCGCGCGAGGTGCATCATTTCGCCTGTCTCGCCGGCTATGGTGCCGAGGCGATCAACCCCTGGCTGGCATTCGAGACACTGGCGGCACTCGCGCCTGTGCTGCCGCAGCCGGTGACGGTCGCCGAGGCCGAGGCCCATTTCATCAAGGCCATCGACAAGGGGCTTCTGAAGGTGATGTCGAAGATGGGCATCTCGACCTACCAGTCCTATTGCGGTGCCCAGATCTTCGACGCGATGGGGCTGGATCGGGAGTTTGTCGGGCGCTGGTTCACCGGCACCGCCTCGGCCATCGGCGGAATCGGACTGGCCGAGGTCGCCCGCGAGACTCTGCTGCGCCACCGTCTGGCCTTCGCCCCGGGGCCCGACCCGGAACCGACGCTGGAGCCGGGCGGCGAATATGCCTTCCGCATCGGGGCAGAGGATCACGCCTGGACCCCGGACAGTGTGCGCGACCTGCAGCATGCAGTGCGGGGCAACAGCCGCGACCGCTACCGCGCCTTCTCGCGCCAGATCGACGACCAGAGTGCCCGCCTGCTGACCCTGCGGGGCCTGTTCTCGCTCCGCCCCGCCGAGGCGGTCGGACACCGGCCGGTGCCGCTGGACGAGGTCGAGCCCGCTGCCGCCATCGTCCGCCGCTTCGCCACCGGGGCGATGTCGTTCGGCTCGATCTCGCGCGAGGCCCATACCACGCTGGCCATTGCCATGAACCGCATCGGCGGCCGTTCCAACACCGGCGAGGGGGGCGAGCAGGCCGACCGCTTCTCCCCGCTGCCAAACGGTGATTCGATGCGTTCGGCAATCAAGCAGGTGGCCTCGGGCCGGTTCGGGGTCAGCGCCGAATATCTGGTCAACGCCGACATGATGCAGATCAAGATGGCCCAGGGGGCCAAGCCCGGCGAGGGCGGGCAACTCCCCGGCCACAAGGTGGATGCAATCATCGCCGCGGTGCGCCACGCCACGCCCGGGGTCGGGCTGATCTCGCCGCCGCCGCATCACGACATCTATTCGATCGAGGATCTGGCCCAGCTCGTTTTCGACCTCAAGAACGTGAATCCGGAGGGGCTGGTCTCGGTGAAGCTGGTCTCGGAGGTCGGCGTGGGCACCGTGGCGGCGGGCGTCG